>JAWVYO010000001.1:0-119945 GCA_033722675.1 Acidimicrobiia bacterium
CCGGCCCGGCACGTCGGCCCGCGACCTCGACTCCGACGGGCCCGTCGCGAAGCTGAGCTCGAACGAGCTCGCCGACCCACCCATCCCCGAGGTCGTCGCCGCCATCGCGGCCGCCGCCGGTGAGGTCAACCGGTATCCGGACAACACCCGCACGGCCCTCCGCGCGGCCCTGGCCGCCGAGCTGGGCGTGGACGCCGGGCGCATCTGGGCGGGCGGCGCCAGCAACGAGCTCGGCACCCTGCTCGCGATCGCCTTCGGTGGCCCGGGCCGCACCATCGCCTACCCGTGGCCGTCCTTCTCCCTGTACCCGATCGCGACGAGGACGGCGGGCTGTGAGGCGATCGAGGTGCCGCTCGACGCCGGGCACCGGGTGGACCTCGACGGGATGCGGCGGGCGCTACGGGACGACACCACGGTGGTCTTCGTCTGCAATCCGAACAACCCCTCGGCCACCCACGTGCCCTTCGACGATCTCGAGGCCTTCGTCGCCTCGGTGCCCGAGGACGTGCTCGTGGTCGTCGACGAGGCGTACCACGAGTTCGCCACGGCTCCCGACCACGGCTCCGCGGTCGGCCTCGCCGCCGAACGTCCGAACGTTGCGGTCACCCGGACCTTCTCCAAGGCCCACGGGCTCGCCGGGCTCCGCCTGGGGTACGTCGTCGCCGATCCGGGGATCCTCGACGGGATCCGCCGCATCCAGATCCCCTTCACCGTGACGGAGCTCGCCATGGCGGGCGCCATCGAGTCACTCCGCCATCCCGACGTGGTGGCCGACCGGGTCGCCCGGGTGGTGGCGGGCCGGGACCTCCTCACCCGGGAGCTGCGCGTACGCGGCGTGCCGGTGACGGACAGCCAGACGAACTTCGTCTACGCCGAGCTCGGCGACGAAGCGGACCGCATCGTCGCGGGCCTGCTGGCCGAGGGTGTGATCGTGCGCGTGGTACCGCCGGAGGGGTTCGTCCGGATCTCGGTGGGGACCGACGACGAGACGAAGCGCTTCCTCGAGGCGTTCGACCGGGTCAGCTGAGCACGTAGAGGACGAGCCAGAAGATCCCCCCGGCGGCGAAGACGCCGTCGAGGTAGTGGAGGCTGCCGGGGACCGACCCGACGAGGAAGAACCCGCCGGCGCGCATGAGCGTCCCGATGTTGCGACCGGCCACGAGGGCGATGGCGGCGCCACCGGAGGCCGCGACGGTGGGCCACAGGTCGTCGGTCCACACCGTTGCGGCGACCGCGCCTGCGGCGATCGCCGCCACCATGCCGACGACCACCGGGTCCACGCCGGTGATCTCCACCCGCGAGGTCACCCACGAGGCGGCGACGGCGACGGCGGCCACCACGAGGAAGGCGGTGGTGAGATCCTCCGAGCCGAGCCGCAGCAGGATGACGCTGGCGACCCCGAAGGTGCCGACGACGGCGACCACCACCGAGGCCGCGATCGATTCCATCGGCCGATGCCGCGGGGCGAGGACGGCCCATGCGAGCGCCCCGAGTGCGGCGAGGACGACGGCGCCCGCCGCGCCCGGCAGCCCGAACCGGTAGGTGGCGAGCGCTCCACCGGTGATACCGCCCAGCACCGGGACGGCCGAGACGACCAGGCCCCGCCGGGCAGCGACGTCGGTGATGTCGAAGGCCCACACGCCGCCCGCCAGCACGATCGTGACGGCGGTCCACTGCAACGAGATCGTGTTCGCGATCAGCAGTGCCGCGGCGATCGCTGCGACGAGGCCCACCTCCATCACGACCGGGTTGCGGACGGCGGTGGCGCCGCCGGAGACCGGCGGGAGCAGGGCGATCTCGTCGTCGTCCGTCACGGTCCGATCCGCACCGGCCTCGTCCCCGTTCACCCAGACCCGGGCGATGGAGAGCCCGCTGGCGAAACCGTCGCCGAACCGCTCCACCGCGTTGTCGAGCACCTCTCCGACGGTCGCACCCGGGACCCGTGTGTCCGCCGTCCCGGCGGCCTCGCGCAGGTTGGCGAACAGCCGGAGACGAGGCATCAGTCCACCGCCACCGATCCGACGATCACGGCCGTGTCGTCGGGGCGGGTCGTCTCGAAGGCGCGATGGTCGTCCGCCTGCCAGACGGTCGTGTCGAGGTCGGATCCCGGGAACACCATGTCGGTGAACCGGCATCCGAGCGAGGCGAGCCGGGTCGGATCGCCGTCGGCGAGGTGTTCGACGAGTCCGCCGGCGACGAGCGAGAGGCTGCCGAGGCCGTGGTTGATGACGCCCGGCAGCCCGACCATCTTCGCCGTGTTCTCGTCGAGGTGGATGGGGTTGTGGTCGCCCGAGGCCTCGGCGTAGCGCTGCGGCATGTCCTCGTCGACGTGGCGGGTGAAGGAGGTGACGACGTCGTCGCGCTCGATGGGCTCGGACCCCGACGCGGGGCGTTCGCCACCGGAGCCGCCGCCCCGGACGACGATCGTCCAGTACTGGTCGACGACGGGTGTGAGCTCGATGTCGCGGAAGGCGATCTTGGCCACGTAGACGGCGTTGCGGCCCTTGTCGACCACCGAATCCAACGTCGGGACCATCACGAGGGTGTCGCCGGGCCGGATGGGGCGGTGGTAGACGAACTCCTGCCCGCCGTGGACGATCATGAGCGGGTTGTCGACGCCCAGGTCGGGGTCGGCGGTGATGCCGCCCATGAGCGGGAACCCCGGCACGACCGAGAACACCGGCGGCGCCACCTGGTCGTCGGCGTCCGCCCGGTATCGAGGGTTCGCGTCGCCGGAGGCCTCGGCGTAGGCCTCGATCGCCTCGGCGGTGATCGTGGCCGTCTGCTCGTCGTACGTCTTCCCGGCGAGGTCGAAGTTCAGCGGCATGCGTGGCTCCCGTGCGAGGTCGTCCCGAGGGTACTGCGGATGCGGCCCGCCACCGATCAGTCGGGGACCAGGGCGGCGACGTCGGTCGGCGTGCGGACGCCGTCGATGCGCAGCCGGGCCGCCCGCAGCACGGCCGGCGGGATCGCCCGGTCCCGCCAGCGGAGCACCCGGCGCTCGAGGCGCACGGCGTCGGGATCTCGCTCGGCGAGGAGCGCCTCGGCCTCGCGGCGGGCACCGTCGACGGCGAGCGCCGCCGCCCCGAGGGTGGCCAGCAGACCCGGACCGCCGGCGCCCGGCCGGACCGCCATCACCCGGGGCAGGCGCACCGGGAGGTCGTGACCGCCGAGGTGGGCGACGCCACCGGGTCCCACGAGGACGCCCACCGCGGCGCCGAGCTCCGCTCGGAGGTCTGCCGCGGCCGACGGCGTCCCGTCGACGAAGGGCACCGCGCCGACACGATGGGCCAGCGCCGCGGCGTCGCGCGACGGGTCGCCGAGCTCGAGGACGCCGAGTTCCGCGGCGGCGCCCACGTAGTCGCCGAACGCGCGAAGGGCCGTCGCCAGCGGCCCGGGGTCGAGGTCGGCGACGACGGCGAGTCGCCGCGGCGGGTCGCCCGGCCGCATCTCCGACACGAGCGTCCCGGCGAGGTCCTCGAGCGCGGAGGCCGCGACGACCGTGCGTCCGGGAGCGAGGCCGGTGCCGGGCGGGAGTCCGTCGAGCAGCCCGTCGAGGAGCAGCCGCCGGGCGTCCACCGGGTCGAGCTCGAGCGGCGCCGTCACGGCGGGGAGCGTATCCGCGAGAATGGGACGATGCGCGTGGACATCGTCGAAGTGGGGGCCCGGGACGGACTGCAGGCCGAAGAACGGGTCCTGCCGGTGGCCGTCCGGCTCGAACTCGTCGAACGCTGTGTCGCGGCCGGTGCCCGTCGGGTGGAGGTGTGCTCCTTCGCCCACCCGCGGCTCGTGCCGCAGATGGCCGGGGCCGAGGAGATCGTCGCGTCCCTCCCGGCCGATCGGTCGTGGTCGGCGATCGGCCTCGTCCTCAACGATCGCGGCCTCGACCGGGCGATGGCGACCACGCTCGACGAGATCAACGTCGTGGCCTACGCCTCCGACGGGTACGCCGGCAAGAACACGGGGGCCGGAGCCGAGGAACGCAATCGCGAGGCGGCGGAGTTGGCGGAGCGGGCCGCGTCGGAGGGCCGACGCGTGAGCGTGACGATCTCGGTCGCCTTCGGGGACCCGGTGGAGGGTCCGGTGGATCCCGCACGGGTGGGGGCGATCGCAGCGACGATGGCCGAGTCGGGGGCGCACGAGATCGCGCTGGGCGACACGGCCGGGGTGGGGACGCCGCCGGACGTCGGACGGGTGCTCGCCGAGGTTCGGCGCGCCGCTCCCGGGACGGCGCTGCGGGCCCACTTCCACAACACGCACAACACCGGCTACGCCAACGTCGCCGCCGCGCTCGACGCAGGGATCGACGCCCTCGACGCCTCGGTGGGCGGATTCGGCGGCAGTCCCTTCGCCCCGGAGGCGGGCGGGAACGTCGCGACCGAGGACGTCGCCTGGATGCTCGGACGCATGGGGGTCGAGACCGGACTGGACGCCCGGGCGCTGGCCGAGACCGGCACCTGGCTGGCCGAAGCCCTCGGGCACCCCGAACCGCGGGCGATGCTGGCCCGGGCCGGGACCTGGCCGCCCTAGGCGTCCTCGTCCTCGTCCTCGGGTTCGGGCACCGTCACGGTGAAGGACACCTCGATCGGGTCGAGCGTGTCGTCGAGTCCGGGCTGGTCGAGACCGGACGGTTCGCCGTCCTCGTCGAAGTCGACGAGGACCCGAGCGACGAGGTCGTACTCCCCCGGCTCCAGGGCCGGGTCGAGCTCGACGACGAGGCCCTCGAACTCCCCCGCCTCGAGCAGGTCCGTCGTGGCGAGGACGTCCGCGCCGTCGACGATCTCGACGAATCCGGCCGACGGGAGCCCGACGGTCCCGAGCACGACGGCGTCGCCGTCGGCCGACTCCTGGTCCTCCACGGCGAGGATCGTCGGCGTGAGCCGGACCACGGTCACGAAAGCAGTGGTGCGCAGCTCGGCGCCCTCGACGTCCTGGGCGGGCGGGTCGAAGTCGTCGCCGGGCACGAACACCCCGTTCTCGTCACGGTCCACGTAGGCGATGGCGACGAGGGGGGCGCTCTCCAGGAGGGGCGGCGACAGGTCGACGGTGACGGACCCCGACGGTCCTGCCTCGACGAGGCCACTGCGGCCGACGAGCACGTCGGGCTCGCCGGGCTGCTCGGGGTCGCTCGTCCAGATCCCGACGAACCCGGCGGCAGGCAGGTCGATCGTCTCCACGACCACCGCCTCGCCGTCGGATCGCTGGTCCGCGAAGGCGAGCTCGCCGGGCCCGAGGGGCGGCAGGAGGTCGATCGACGCCACGGCGGTCGCGTCCTCGCCGTTCGCCGTCGTGGCCGGGAGGTCGACGACGTCGTCCGGCGGCTCGTAGGTGAAGGCTCCGTCCTCGTCGACGTCGACGTGGAGCCGGGCGTGGACGGTGATGGGCTCGGTGAGGGGGACGAACAGCGGGACCTCGACGTTGGCCACGACGCCGCGGGCGAGCACGTCACCGATGCCGATGATCTCGCCGGGGACCCCGTCCTCGTCGATTCGCAACACGACGAAGCCGGGCGCGGGCATGACGACCGAGTCGACCGTCACGATCGTGCCCTCCACCTTCTGGTCGGTGAAGACGATGTCGGCGGGCCCGGTCGGCACGGCGGTGGGCGGTGCGGTGGTGGTCGTGGTGGTGGTCGTGCCCGCGGACTCGTACTCGAGGCCGCAACCGGCGACGAGCAGGAGGAGGGCGAGCGCGGGGGCGAGGCGGCGCATCAGGTCGCGAGCGTACCGGCGTCAGCCGCGGGCGGGGAGCTCCGCGACCCAGGCCCGGAACAGGTCGCGCGCCATCGCCTCCTGGGCGACGGCGACCTCGGCGACCGCCGACCGGAGCGCCCCGGGGTCCACACCCTGGTCCCGCAGCCGTTCTGGACCGACGTGCTCGATCCAGTCGGCCACCATGTCGGGATCGGCTTCGGGGTGCGCCTGGATGGCGAGCGCCGATCCCCGTCTGAAGGCGTGGGGATAGCGGTCGGTGCGGGCGAGCACCGTGGCACCGGGAGGCACCTCGAAGGTGTCCTGGTGCCAGACGACGGTCGGACGGTCCAGGTGGCGGACCACGGGATCCTCGAACCCTCCGGGCGTGCGCTCGACCTCGACGACGCCGATCTCGGGACCCTCCTCGCCGAGGTGGGCGCGACCGCCGAGGGCATCGGCGAGGAGCTGCGCGCCGAGGCAGATGCCGAGCGTCGGGACGTCGCGGTCCACGACCTCGGCGAGGAAGCGCTTCTCGTCGACGAGCCACGGGTGGTCGTCCTCGTCGTAGGCGCCCATCTCACCGCCGAGCACGACGACGGCGTCCCACCCGTCGGGGCCGGGGAGCCGATCGCCCCGGTGGAGGTGCACGGCGACCCGGTCTGCCTCCACCTCGTCGAGGACGGCGTCGAGGTGGCCGGGTGTGATGTCGTCGCCGTGCTGGAGGATCAGCACTCTCACGTCGGGGTCTCCTCGGGAACGTCGGACGCCCGGGTCCGCCGCCCCCACCGACGGACGCGCGGCGGCCGCATGCCCGGCGTGCTCCGATCCGCCACCCACGGGGCGTAGGGCGCCATCGTGATCTCGGCGAGCGAAAGCAGCACCGTGTCGTAGTTGACCCGCCATCCGGCGAAGTCGAGCCATGCCTGATCACGGTCGGCGACGATGGGAAGACCCGCCTCGGCGAGGGTGTCGAGGGCCTCGTCGAACTCGGGACGCGTGATGCTGATGGGATCGCCCTGGGACGGGTCCGGGTCGTACTCGATGCCGAAGAAGTCGGCGATGCGACGAAGGGAGATGAACCCGGCCCGGATCGCCAGCGCCGCCTCCGGCACCCGCGGCAGGTCGATCGACGACTCCATGAGCGATGCTCCGTCGAGCACGGTGCCCGCGGCGGTGACCCAGTGCCGGTCGGGCTGCGGTGAGCGGAAGAAGGTGAGCGCCGGGAACGTCGTGTGGGACTCTTCGACGTCGGCGAACCACGTCTCCCAGTCCCGCCAGAGGTCGGCGAGCCTGTCGAGCTGTCCGATGCCGTGGAACCGCCTGAGCATGGTGACGGCCGACGGCGGGGTGCCGGCGCGGACCTCCAGCAGTGCGACGTGCGTCTCGCGCCGGGAGAAGGCCGCGTAGATGGCGGGGAGGTAGGTGATGAGCATGGCGACGAGGGCCAGGCCGAGGCCGGCCTCCACGAAGGCGAGGATGCGGAGGCCCGTCCCGTCGACCGATGCGAACCCGAGGGTGAGCAGCGAGGACCCACTGACGTGGAAGGCCCGCGCCCATCCCTCCTGTTCGATCGCCCACTCCATCGCCATGAACCCGACGGTGATGAGTGTGAGCCAGACGGCGACGAGCACGAGGAGCCCGACCGGCGCGAAGTAGGCCATCACCCGGTCCCGCCAGTCGAAGGAGCGCCGGGGCCCGGTGATGAGGGCGAACGCACGGCGGAGGCCGCGGAACACGATCCGGGCGAGCAGGTTCTGCGACGCCCGCGGGAGGATCACGGTCTGGACGGCCGACAGCAGGGTCCAGGCGGCAAGGAGGGAGCCGGCGGCGAACACGGCGATGCGGAGGACGATCACGCCGGGAGCCTACCGAGGGGCGGTCGCCCGCCTCCGTCGGGGGCGGAACGCCGGGACGCCGTGGGATGATGGTCGTCATGGACGCCGTCCCCGATCGGATCACCTGCGTGGAGTGCGGTGGCGAGGCTCCGCTCCAGTCGTTCGCCCCGCCCGAGGGCTTCGTCGGGGGCGACGTCGTCGCCTTCGCGTGCGTGGACTGCGACCACCGCATGGACCTCGTTCTGGAAGCGGGCGAGGGGCACGGTGAGTAGCCTGATCTCCGAGCTACGAGGGAGAGGCATGGCGCGAGGTGCACGAGTCGTGCTCGCGATGACCCTCCTCCTCGGGGTGCTGGCCGTGCCGGCGCTCGCGCAGGAGGACCAGGAGCCGGCCGTGATCAACGTGGCTGACTTCATCACGAGTGGCGAGGACTTCGTCGACCAGAACGGCGACGGCATCCCCGACCTCGGTGAGCTGGCGGAGGGGTTCGCGGGCATCTGGGACGACCGGGTGGGAGCCCGGACGCCGGAGGAGTTCCAGCAGCTGGTCGTCGACCGGATACCCGCCTTCGACACCACCGGGGACGACTCGGTGCTCGTCGGCGCGTGCGGCGGCCTGGCCATCGCCTACGACGATCAGGGCATGTCGATCGACGCGATCATCGACAACGGCGACGACGAGCCCCTGATCGACGTCTACACCGGCGACCAGGCGATGACGTCGGGGAATCCCTTCCGGGTGGATCCCGCCGGTGTCGTGGCCTATTGGGGCTTCACCCGGGACCTGCCGACGTTCTCCCGGGCGGGGCGGATCCCGGACGTGAACTACGGCGAACCGAATCCCTCGTTCCACGACCACATCTGGACGGTGGCCGTGATGGGGATCTCTGCGGATCGCGGCGGTGACCCGAACCAGCGGGACAAGAACCGCAACGCCGGACTCGTCGAGCTCGGCGAGATCCTCGGCGACGTGGACGCCGGGCCGGTCGACCTGACCGAGCTGAACGCGAAGGTGAAGGCGAAGGGAGCGATCATCGACCTCTTCGCCGACGACTTCGAGAACCCGACGTACCTGCCCGACGACTTCGATCAGGAGACCATCGAGAGCCTCGCCGCCGGACGGGAGTTCTGCTTCGGCGAGGGCTGGGTCGAGTTCGTGGGCGAGGGCCCGCCGCTGGCGGCGACCGCGGTCGCCTCGATCCTGATGGCCGCCGGCTTCGCGGGCCTCCTGTTCAACGTGCGACCCGCCCAGTCGTGGCGCGCCTCGTCCAGTGCCCCGAGAGCGCAGACGAGGAGCACACCATGACGACGCCGGAGATCCAGACGAGTCGCCATCCGATCCGGGGCGCCCTCTACGGGCTCCTCATCGGGCTGTCGGCGGCGTACCTCCTGTTCTTCGAGTTCACGGTGTTCGGGTTCGACACCCTCGCCGGTGTGATCACGCGGTTCGTGATCATCGTCGTGGCGGGGATCCTCCTCGGGATCGTCTGGGCCTACGTCGCCCCGGCGAAGAAGCCGGACGGGCCACCGCCCGAGTCCGCCGCGGCCGTCGCCGAACCCGACGAGGCGGCGTACGGCCTCCACGACCCGGCCGCCGAGCCCGTGGTGGACGGCGACACCGAGCAGACGTCGTCGCAGGGGGACGAGCACGAAGCGGACGACCGCGAAGGCGACGACGGAACCGACGCCGACGACGACTGATCGCCACCGATCCGACGGGGCCCGCCGACCCGGCGGGCCCCGTCGCGTCCCCCCGCCGGCACGTGCCGGTGCCCCGTCTACGCTGACCCCGTGAAGCCAGCCGTCGCCTTCTTCGGCCCGATCCTCGGCCTCGTGATCGGCGCCATCGCCTTCTTCACCATCGGTGAGATCCCGGCGATCGTGCTCGCCGTCGCCGTCATCGTCGTCTCGTTCCTCATCGCGACCTACGCGCCCGTGCCGCTGCTGGCCCTCGGGCTCGCAGTCCAGCTGGTGGCGCTGGCCTGGGGCGGCTTCTTCATCGTCGACACGTCGCTCACGATCGTCCGCGCCCTCACCTCGACGGAGGGCCCGGCGGCGCCGCCGAACCCGAGGGACCTGGCGGCCGCCGAGGCGAGCCTCGACGTGGCCGCCCGCGAGTCGGGCTTCCGCCTGGAGCTCCACGAGGACGAGATCACCGCCGTGCTCCAGGAGAGCCTCCAGGACGCCGACGTCCCGCTGCGATCGATCGCAGTCGACATCACCGAGGCCGAGGGGTCGAGCGGGATCGTCGTGTTCACCGGCGAGTTCAAGAACGGCGAGATCGCCCTCGAGGGGAGCGCCCGGATCACCGCCCGGGCCGGGACGATCGACGTCGAGGTGATCGACGTGGAGCTCGGGGCGCTCGACCTGCCCGGGATCGCGTCGGGCGCCGTCGACGACGCCATCGAGGGCCTTCTCGATCGAGTGTCCGACCTCGAGGCGCTCATCGCCGAGGAGCGCGCCCAGATCCAGTCCATCGAGTTCCAGCGGGATCGCATCGTCGTGACGGGGACCCAGGCGGGTGGCGACCTCCTGACGTCCACGAGCCTGCTGGCAGCCCTCGGCGAGGAGGCCGCCACGGCGGGCACCGGTGTCGAGCCGCCGCCGATCCGCCTCGGGCCGGGGACGGCCGACGGCCGCTTCGTGCCCGGCGACGTGTTCTACGTCGCCCTCGGCGACTCCCTCGCCGCCAACGTCGGCGTGGACGACGCCGTCGACGGCTACGTGTCCCGCCTCCACAACCAGTTGGAGCTGCGCGACGGGATGGAGTACGGACTCCGAAACTTCGGGGTGCCCGGGGAGACGACCGGGACGCTGCTCAACGGCGGCCAGCTCACCGAGGCGATCGACTTCATCCGGGCGAACTCCGTGGCCTACGTCACGATCGACATCGGCGCCAACGACCTGCTCGGGCACCTCGGGTCGGCCGACTGCAGCGAGGCCCTGGAGGCCCCGGGCTGCCAGGAGCGCATCGCCAGCGCTTTCGTGGCCTACGAGTCGTCGCTCGACGAGGTCCTGCGCCGGCTGCGGGAGGCAGCGCCCGATGCGACGATCGCCTTCCTCCAGACGTACAACCCCTTCAGCCTCGGGTTCGGGGCGTCGGTGGGCCTCGAACGGACGAGCACCGAGGTCCTCGCCGACTTCAACGCGCTGGCCGCCCGCATCGCCGTGGAGAACGACGTGCTCGTCGCCGACGGCTTCACCCCGATGCTGGACACGGCGGCGGCGACGACCCACATGCTCGACGCCGAGCCCGACATCCACCCGAACGAGTTCGGGTACGACGTGCTGGCCTTCGCCCTCCTCGAGGCCATCGACCCCTAGCTCGCGAAGACTTTCCGGGCGTCGCGAAATCCCGACGGCGATCCGCCTTGAGGACGTCCCGCCGCCCGAGGTAGAACGGTCCCGCCGCGAGACCGGCGCCGCCGGCCCGGTCCGCACTTCCCCCTCGGCGCACCGGCGATCCCGCGCGTCGTGTCACAGGGAGGAGGTAATCAGGAGTCAGGATCCGGTCCTCAGCACCGGTGACGCAAACGGAGCGGGGTGAGCACCCCACCACGCGGCGGAAGCACCCGACACCGCTCCCGAGGGAGCGAAGCGACCAACGGGAATCGCCCGCACCAGACCGACGTGACTCGGCCTCCGTGGCCCGGAACGGCCTCAGCGGAGCGGGCAGCAGGGCCTCCGTGACCCGGACTGCCCGAGTGCGGGAGCACGGGCACGGCCGGGGCGGGGCAGGGGCCCCGCCTCCGGAGGAGGGCCGACCGGCGTCTGTTCGGCGGCGTCAGCCGCCGAAGTCGGCCCGGGAAGAAGGCAGGGAACGGCCCGAGCGGAGCGGGAGACATGGCACGGGAAGAAAGAGTTGACGCGACGACATCGATGTAATTACACTCGTGTGCCCGTCACATGATGTAGTGGTCAGCCACCGCTTCCACCACAACATCTTGTGGATGTGGACAACTCCGGGAGGGCTCGGGGGGTCGGCATCGGGCCCGGATCGCCGGGCCGACGGGAGTGGAGAGGGAAGACGACGTACCGCCGGGCCCGGCCCGGCGTCGGCGGCACCGGTGGGCCGTCGAGGGACCGGGAGGATCCAATGACAGGACTGCGCATCGACCGTCACTTCACGAAGGCGGGCGAGGACCCGTTCGATTCGGTGGAGTGGTCGCGTCGGGACTCGAAGATCACGAACCCCGACGGCTCGGTGGTCTTCGAGATGAAGGGGGCGGAGATCCCGAAGGGCTGGTCGCAGGTGGCCGCCGACATCATGGTCTCCAAGTACTTCCGCAAGGCCGGGGTCCCGCAGTACGACGACGAGGGGAACCAGCTGTTCGACGAGGACGGCTCGCCGGTGCTCGGGCCGGAGCGGTCGGCCCGTCAGGTCATCGACCGGCTCGTGGCGACGTGGCGCTCGTGGGGCGAGGAGCACGGGTACTTCGCCTCGTCCGACGACGCGCAGGCCTTCTACGACGAGCTCGCCTACATGCTCGTCAACCAGATGGCCGCCCCGAACAGCCCCCAGTGGTTCAACACCGGACTCTTCCACAACTACGGGCTGACGGGGCCTGCCCAGGGCTTCTGGTTCGTGGACCCCGAGACCGAGGAGCTGACCCCCTCCCCCGACTCCTACTCGCGTCCGGCCCCCCACGCCTGCTTCATCCAGTCGGTCGGCGACGATCTCGTCAACGAGGGCGGGATCATGGATCTGTGGATCCGTGAGGCCCGGCTCTTCAAGTTCGGATCCGGCACCGGCACGAACTTCTCGACGATCCGCTCGGAGAACGAGCCGCTGTCCGGCGGCGGTCGGTCGTCGGGGGTCATGTCGTTCCTGAAGATCGGCGATCGCGCAGCCGGCGCGATCAAGTCGGGCGGGACGACCCGCCGGGCGGCGAAGATGGTCATCCTCGACCTCGACCATCCCGACATCGAGGCGTTCGTCAACTGGAAGAAGGTCGAGGAGGACAAGGTCCGCGCCCTCATCGACGCCGGATACCCGGCCGACTTCAACGGCGAGGCGTACCAGACGGTCTCGGGGCAGAACTCCAACAACTCGGTGCGCGTGCCCCACGAGTTCGTCGAGGCGGTCGTGGCCGACGACGAGTGGGAGCTCGTCGCCCGCACCACCGGCGAAGTCGTCAAGACGGTCCGCGCCCGCGACCTGTGGCGCCAGATCGCCGAGGCCGCCTGGTCGTGCGCCGATCCGGGCGTCCAGTTCGACACGACCATCAACGAGTGGCACACGTCGCCGGCGGGCGGCCGCATCCGGGCGTCGAACCCGTGCTCGGAGTACATGTTCCTCGACAACACCGCATGCAACCTGGCGAGCCTGAACCTCGTCTCGTTCTACGACGACGAGAACGCCACCTTCGACGTCGAGTCCTACAAGCACGCGATCCGTCTGTGGACGATGGTGCTGGAGATCTCGGTGACGATGGCCCACTTCCCGTCGGAAGCGATCGCCCAGGGCTCCTACGACTACCGCACCCTGGGGCTCGGGTACGCCAACCTCGGCTCGCTGCTCATGCGGTCGGGGATCCCCTACGACTCCGACGAGGGGCGTGCCATCACGGGCGCGCTCACCGCGATCCTGACCGGTGACGCCTACGCGGCGTCGGCCGAGATGGCGTCGGTGCTCGGACCGTTCCCGAAGTTCCCCGAGAACCGGGAGTCGATGCTGCGGGTGATGCGCAATCACCGGCGCGCGGCCTACGGCGCCTCCGACGACGAGTACGAGGATGTCGGCCACCACGTGATGGCGGTCGATCCCGACAAGGCGCCCCATCATCTCGTGGAGGCGGCGCAGGGTTCGTGGGACCGGGCCATCGAGCTCGGCGAGGAGCACGGCTACCGCAACGCCCAGGCGACGGTGCTGGCCCCGACGGGCACCATCGGTCTCCTCATGGACTGCGACACGACCGGCGTGGAGCCGGACTTCGCCCTCGTGAAGTTCAAGAAGCTCGCCGGCGGCGGCTACTTCAAGATCGCCAACCAGTCGATCGATCCGGCCCTCCGGGCCCTCGGGTACACCGCCGAGCAGCGCAGGGCCATCGTCGACTACGTGGTCGGCACGATGAGCCTCGACGGCAGCCCTCACATCAACCGGGCGTCCCTGTCCGAGAAGGGCCTGACCGACGACGAGATCGACGTGGTCGAGGCGACCCTGCCCGGGGTCTTCGAGCTGAAGCACGCCTTCAACGTCTTCGTGCTGGGCACGGACGCCCTGGAGCGCCTCGGCTTCACCGAGGACGACTACACGTCGTTCGACTTCGACCTGCTGCGGTCGCTGGGGTTCACCCGGGACCAGATCGAGGAGGCGGCCCAGGTGATCTGCGGCATGCAGACCATCGAGGGCGCCCCGCACCTCGCCGACGAACACCAGCCGGTGTTCGACACGGCGAACCGCAACGGCAAGCACGGCCGGCGCTACATCCACCACACGGGCCACATCAAGGCCATGGCGGCCGCGCAGCCGTTCATCTCGGGCGCGATCAGCAAGACGATCAACATGCCGAACGAGGTGACCGTCGAGGACATCGAGGAGTCCTACATGCTCTCGTGGGAGCTGGGACTGAAGGCGATGGCCCTCTACCGGGACGGCTCGAAGGCGAGCCAGCCGCTGTCGGCCACCGCCGACGAGGGCGAGACCCCCGACGACGAGCCCGAGGAACTGACGGCGGCCCTCGAGGACGAGGCGCGGATCGTGACCGGCGTGTTCACCCCCGGCATCAGCCCCACCCAGGCCTACCACGGGGTGAACAGGCCCCGGTTCCTGCTGCCCACCCGGCGCACCGGGTTCACGCAGGAGGCCCGCATCGGCGGCCACAAGGTGTTCCTGCGCACCGGCGAGTACGACGACGGCACCCTGGGCGAGGTCTTCATCGACCTGGCGAAGGAGGGGGCGACCCTGCGGGGCATCCTGTCCTGCTTCGCCATCGCCGTGTCGAAGGGGCTGCAGTACGGCGTTCCGCTCGAGGAGTTCGTGGACACGTTCACGTTCCACACCTTCGAGCCCCGGGGCATGGTCGAGGGCCATCCGAACATCAAGATGGCCAACTCGATCGTGGACTACGTCTTCCGGGCCCTCGGCCTCGAGTACCTGGGGCGGTCGGACCTCGTGCAGGTGCCGCCGAAGGACGAGGGCGAGCTGCCCGAGCCCCCGAAGGGCCTGGCGGTGGACGCCGGCCTCCAGCTGGAGCTGGAGGACGAGCCGCTCCCCCCGACGGCACCGATCTCCCACCCAGCGGTCGCGGAGCCGGCGGCGGCGAAGCCGAACGGCAACGGCCACGCGGCGAGCGGCAACGGCTCGGTGAAGACGGCGACGAGCACGTCGACGCAGACGCTCTCGGTCCAGGCGGCGCTCAGCGACATGATGGGCGACGCCCCGCTGTGTGACACCTGCGGGCACATCACCGTCCGCAACGGCTCGTGCTACCGGTGCCTGAACTGCGGCAACTCGATGGGCTGCAGCTAGTTCGACCCCCGCCCACCGACACCACCGGAGCCGCCCGAATCGGGCGGCTCCGGTGGTTCGTCAGACCGGCCTCCCCACTCCGAAGAGCGCCAGCACGTTCAGCGCCAGCAACGCGATCGTCCCCACGATGGCGGCGACGGTGGTCACCGGGTACGGCCCGATCGATCCCGGCAGGACGAAGGGCGGCCGGTCACCGCCGTCGCCGCGGATCTTGAGCAGCGCCGCGTTCACCGTGAGGAACACGACCATGACCAGCAGGTTGCCGACCGCCGCGACCACGCGCAGGTTCCCGATGGCACCGAACCCGATCGCTGCGAGGGTGACCAGCAGGATCGACACCATCGGCGTCCCGGTCACTCCGTTCACACGATTCACTCGCTCGAGCCATTCCGCTCCGGTGTCCCTGGCGACGTCGAACGCCAGACGGCTGGCGCCGAGCAGGTTGCTCAGGATGGTCTTCGAGGTCGCGAAGAGCGCCACGACCACGATCGCCGCCGACCAGGCGGCCCCCGCCTCGGCCCGCATGATCTCGGCGAGGGGTCCGGGTGAGTCCGCCAGGCGTTCGCTCCCCAGCGCCGAGACGGCGGCGATCGCCACCGCGATGTAGACCACCAGGACGACCAACGCGGCGATCACCATCCCGCGTGGCAGCGTGCGCCGAGGATCACGCGTCTCCTCGGCGAGCTTCACGAGGTCCTCGAACCCGATGAAGCTGAAGAAGATCAACGCTCCGCCGATGCCGAGGGCCAGCGGCGTGGTGTCCCCCGCGCCAAGCAGGTCGACGGACCCGATGTCCGGCACGGCGACCACCACGACCGCAGCCAGGCCCCCGAGCGTGACGGCCGTCGCCAGGATGTTGAACCAGCTCGCCTCGGCCGCACCGACCGCATTGACCGCACCCATGGCGGCGATGACGCCGATCGTGGTCCACACGGTGGGGACGTCCAGGAGGCGCGACAGGTACGAACTGAACGAGATGGCGATCGCTCCGGCGGCGACGACGCCCGTGAACAGCATGGCGACGCTGGCGACCGCGGCCCACCGGATCCCGAAGGCCTGCCGGACGTACTCGAAACTCCCGCCCGCGTCCGGGTACCGGCTCACGAGTTCGGCGTAGGTGCCGGCGGTGAGGAACGCCACGAGCGCGGCGACGAGGAAGCTCGCCCACAGCAGGCTGCCCCCGTAGGCGGCGGCCTCGCCGATGATGGCGTAGATCCCGGCCCCCACGATGCCGCCGACGCCGAACAGCACGATGTCGGACAGCCCGAGTTCCCGCTGCAGTCCCTGTTCCGCCATGGCGGCATTGTGCCGGAAGTGCGGTACCGGAGGACCGATGCCGAGCCGCCGGGGACGCAGGCCCCGTGTCCGCGCTGCCCAGCGTTCCTCAGGCCCGGCCCCCGGCGTGCCGATGAAACGCACCGATGGGATCCACGAAGGTCAGTCGCGTCTGGTCGGCGGCCGCCGTCGTCGCGTTCGCGCTCGCAGCGATCCTCGCGGGAGCGGCGATCCGCCACCAGGAGCTCGCCAGCCGCCCGATCGGTGAGGGTGAACTGTTCCGCGAGGACGCAGGCCGTGCGGTGCGCATCGTCGACGAGGCCGCCGACGCTCCGGCGCGCACCGTCCGCAACGTCCTGGAGCTGGAGGCGGCGGCGATGATCGACGCGGCCGGGAACGTCGCCGAGACGTCTGCCAGTGCGTTGGACGGACGGGCGCTCGACGGCTTTCTCGGGTCGCTCCACGCTCGGCGCGCCTTCGGCGCCATCGCCGCACCGGTCCCGGTCGACGTGGCGATCGACGGCGTGCCCACCTGGCCCGCCGGTTCCGTCCTCTACCAGGTGCTCACGCCGCTGCCCGACGGCCGATCGGTGCTCCTGGTGTACGACGTGGCGGAGCTGCTCCACCGCCGCGCCGCCGCCCAGGGCGTGCGGCCGGCGACGATCCAACTGGGGATCGGCGCCGTCGTCGCCGTCCTCGCGGGCTTCCTCCTCGTCCTGGCACGCGCGGGGGCGAACCGCCGCCTGGCCGTGGCCACCCGGGAACGGGAGCTGCTCGAGGCCCGCCAGGAGGAACTGCGGGAGCACAACCGGGTCCTGTCCGACGCCCGACGGCGGGCGGAGGACGCGCTGGCCCTCGCCGAGGAGAAGAACCGGATCCGGACGGAGTTCGTCCTCATGATCAACCACGAGCTCCGCACACCGCTCACCAGCCTCCTCACCGGCACCGAACTCCTCGCCGCCGGGGTCGAGGGTGCCGACGCGAACGTGCTCATCGACGACATGCGGGCCGACGGCGATCGCCTCCTCGGACTGATCGACCACATGCTGGCGGTGGCGAGGATCGAGAACCGCGGGCTCGACTACACGCTGCGGCCCGTCGACCCACACGACGTGGCCGCCGACCTCGAACGTGTCCCGTCCATCGACAAGGTGGTCCTACACCGCGACGACGCGCTCCGCACCGATCGCGCCGGCCTCGTCGCCCTCGTCACGTCCCTCGCCGACAATGCCGTCCAGCACGGCGCCACCGACGTGCTCGTGGAGGTCGGCGTCACGACGCCCATGGCGGTCGCGACATCGGTGGGGTCACCGCCGGTCGACGCCGTCACCGTCGACATCGTCGACGACGGCCCCGGCATCGCAGAAGGCTTCGTCGAGCGGCTCTTCGAGAAGTTCGAGAAGGACAGCTTCTCGTCGGGTACCGGCCTGGGCCTCTACGTGGCCCGGCTCATGGCCGAGGCGCTCGAAGGCTCGATCGCCGTGGAGACGGGACCCCTGGGATCCCGGTTCAGGATCTTCGTCCCAGCTGCCGGGGTCTCGCCGTGAAGCGCCTCGCCGTCGCCGTTCTCCTGCTGATGGCGGGCTGCTCCGACGCAGCACCGTCCTCGGAGGCCACCGTCGAACTCCGCGAGTTCGCCGTCGACGTCTCGGCGTCGTCGTGGCGGTCCGAGGGGACGACGGTCTCGGTGCGCAACACCGGAGAGTTCGGCCACACCCTGCTCGTCACATCCGCGGCGGGCGACGTGGTCGGCTCCGTCGACCTCCTCGCCCCCGGTGCCTCGACGACCCTCTCGTTGGACCTGCCGCCCGGGGCCTACGAGCTCACGTGTCGCATCGTCGTCGGCCTCCCCGACGGCACCACCGTCGACCACTACGAAGCCGGCATGTCGACCGGCATCGACGTCGCCGGCTGACCTCACCACGGCCGCGGCAGGCCGAGGCCGCCTTCGCCGGGGATCCCGAACAGCGCGAGCAGCAGGCCCAGGAGCCCGACGCCGGTGGGGATCGGCTCGTGCACGATCGCGGTGTGGGGACGTCGCGAGAACGCGGCGTGCGTCGCCTCGTGGTGGGTGAGGAGCCACCGGCGGGCACGACCACGGCCGCCCTCGGCGGGATCGAACGAATAGGCGCTGGAGGCCGTGGTGATCCCGTAGTTCCCGACGCCCCGCACCGCCTGCGCCACCCGCCGTCCCCCCTCGTCGGCGACGACCGGGCTCAACCCGCCGCCATGGCGCACGGCGGTGATCCTCCATTCCCGACCGTCGGAGAGCCGCACCCGCTGGCCCCGTCCGAAATAGATCGCGAGAGACGAGTAGCGGCCGAGGTCGGCGACCGTGGCGTGATCGTCGTCCTCGACCCGTCGGAGCGGGAAGAAGAGCCCGCCCACCCGGGCGACGACGTAGGCGCCATCCGCCAGCACGTCGCCCCCGACCGAGGTGTCCATCCCTCGACCGTACCCGATGCCCTACGTCAGGCGGGCCCGCGCCGTGCGACGCGCCTCGGCCGACATCTCCGGGTGCTCGTCGACGAAGGCGGCCACCCGATCGGGCACGGCGTCCGACAGCTCCCGCAGCAGCCAGCCGGCGCTCGTCTGGCTCCACCGGGTCGGATCGGCCACGTTCGCCTCGCACACGGTGAGCGCCAGGTCGACGAGGCCGGGGACCCGCGCATCGCCGTCGGGAGCGAGGGGCACGAAGGCCACGGCGGCTGCCCGGCGCTTCCACAGGACGTCGGACGTGTGCCATGCGGCGATCGCGGCTGCGCGGTCCGCAGGGTCGTCGCCGGCCACGACGAAGGGCCCCAGCACCTTCACTCCGTACCAGTCGCAGGTGTTCCAGTCGGCCACGTGTCCCGCTTCCAGCGGTGCGGCGAGCCGCGGCACGTCCTCGACGGTGAGGCCGACGAGCAGGTGCTCCGCGAGGAGCAGCACACCGGCGAGCTTGTCCTCGCAGTGGTCGAGCGCCAGACACGAGAGGGCGAGGTCCACGACCTCACCGTGGGCGCGCTCGGCCAGGTCGAGGTCCCGCCACAGGGACCGCACCACGGCCCGGGTGTCGGCCATCCGCACGCCCCGGAAGGGCACCGCACCCTTGAGATACCGATCCCACCACTCCTTCGTCGCGGCCGACGCGACGGCGTCGAGTCGGTCGTTCAGTTCCCGGTGGAGACGCACGGCGGGAGCGTATCGCCGCGTTGGGTCTCGCGGTGTGGTCTCATGGCGTCGTGAAGAACACCCCTCTCACCATCGGTTGGCGCGAGTGGGTCGGCCTCCCCGACCTCGGTGTCGGTGCCATCAAGGCGAAGGTCGACACCGGTGCCCGCTCCTCGGCGCTCCACGCGTGGGACGTCGAGATCGACCGCGACCGGGCGCTGGTCCGGTTCACACTGCACCCCATCCAGCGGGACATGCGCACCACCGTCGAAGCCGAGGCGCCACTCCACGAGCTCCGGACCGTCCGGGCTTCCAGCGGTCACGCCGAGACCCGGCCGGTCATCCTCACCCCCGTTACGCTCATGGGGAGGACGTGGCCGATCGAGGTCACCCTCACCCGCCGCGACGCCATGGGCTTCCGCATGCTCCTCGGACGCCAGGCCGTCCGCCGGCAGTTCGTCGTCGACCCCGGCCGCTCGTTCGTGGCCGGGAAACCCCGAAAGGAACCCACGTGAAGATCGGCATCCTCTCCCGCCAACGCAAGCTCTACTCGACCCGTCGTCTCGTCGAGGCGGCCGAGGAGCGGGGTCACGAGGTCCGGGTCGTCGACTACCTGCGGTGTTACATGAACATCGCGCCGGGCAAGCCACGGGTGATCCTCGCCGGGGAGGATCTCGACTTCGACGCGATCATCCCGCGCATCGGCGCCACCTACACCTTCTACGGGACCGCCGTCGTACGGCAGTTCGAGATGATGGGCGTCTTCCCCGCCAACGAGAGTCAGGCGATCGTCCGCTCACGCGACAAGCTGCGGTCGCTGCAGCTGCTGGCGAGGGCGAAGGTCGGCATGCCGGTCACCGGGTTCGCCCACGCGACGAAGGACACCGACGGGCTCCTCGAGACGGTCGGAGGTACCCCGGTCGTCGTGAAGCTGCTCGAGGGCACCCAGGGCGTCGGCGTCGTCCTCGCCGAGACGAGGAAGGCGGCCGAGTCGGTGATCGGCGCCTTCCGCCAGCTCGACGCCAACATCCTCGTCCAGCACTTCGTGAAGGAGGCCGGCGGTTCCGACGTGCGGGCCTTCGTCGTCGACGGGAAGGTGGTCGCCGCCATGAAGCGGACCGCGGCGCCCGGGGAGTTCCGGTCGAACCTCCACCGCGGCGGGTCCGCCGAGGTCGTGAAGCTGACACCGAAGGAGCGGGCGACCGCGGTGAAGGCCGCCAAGACCCTCGGGCTCGGGGTGGCGGGTGTCGATCTCCTGCAGGCCGCCGACGGCCCCGCGGTCATCGAGGTGAACTCCTCCCCCGGCCTCGAGGGCATCGAGACCTCCACGGGAATCGACGTGGCCGGCCGGATCATCGCCTACCTCGAGGAGCGGGCCCAACGCGGAAAGACGAAGGACCGTGTCCGCGGCTGACTTCGAGATCGCCGGCCGGAGGATTCGCGCCGGCCGGCGGGTCACCTTCGAGCTGCCGGTGGGGGCGCTCCCGACCGGCTCGCCGATGGCCATCCCGATCCAGGTCGTGCACGGTCGGCGGGAGGGCCCCGCCGTCTGGCTGACGGGCGCGGTCCACGGCGACGAGATCAACGGCGTCGAGATCGTGCGGCGCATCCTGCGCCAGCTCACGGCACCGTCGCTGGCCGGCACGATCGTCGCCGCTCCCGTGGTGAACGTCTTCGGGTTCGTCGGCGAGTCCCGATACCTGCCCGATCGCCGCGACCTGAACCGATCGTTCCCGGGCTCGTCGCGGGGCTCGCTGGCCAGCCGCATCGCCAGGATCGTGATGGACGAGATCGTGCTCCGCACCGAGGTCGGCATCGACTTCCACACCGGCGCCTTCCACCGCTACAACCTCCCCCAGGTCCGCGGCGACCTCTCCGACACGCCCACCCGCCGGTTGGCCCGTGCGTTCGGCGCTCCCGCCGCCGTCGATGCGACCCTGCGGGACGGATCCCTCCGCCAGGCCGCCACGGAGGCGGGCCGCACCGTCCTCCTGTTCGAGGGTGGCCAGGTGTCGCGGTTCGATCCCGAGGTCGTCCGTATCGGCGTCGACGGCACGCTGCGCGTGCTCGGCGACCTGGGAATGATCGACGAGGCGCCTCCTCCGGCGTCGGCGCCCGTGGAGGTCGGACGGATGCGCTGGGTGCGGGCCCGTCGGGGCGGCATCCTCCGGATGCAGGTGGACGCCGGCGACACGGTGGACGCCGGCGATCCCATCGCCGAGATCGGCGACGTCCTCGGAGGCCGACCGTCGGTCGCCCGGTCGCGCGCGGCGGGGATCGTGCTCGGGGTCACCCAGAGCCCGCTCGTCAACCGCGGCGACGCCCTGGCGAACGTCGGAGAACCCCGGAGCTGACCGGCGGTACGCTCGGCTGCCGTGATCCACCGCACCGTCCCCGCCCTCGTCGTGCTCCTCGTCCTCGGAGCGTGCACGGTTGGCGAGCGGCCGACACGGATCCCGGGGTACCTGGCCCAGCTGGAACCCATCGCCCGCGAGGTGAACACCGCCATCGCCGAGGTCCGGGCCGCCCTCGACCAGCCCTACGAGTCCGACGACCTGTTCGTGAACGCCGTCGTCGACGTCCGCTTCGGCACCCGCCTCGCCGTGGAGCGGGACCGTTTCGGGCGCCTCGAGCCCCCCGAGGAGTTCGCCGCCGACCATGGGCGATACGAGGAGCTGCTCGGGGCCCTGGCATCGCTCGCCCGGGAGCTGGACGGCGCCCTGGCCGACGAGGATCGAGCCGCCGCGGCGATCGCCGCCGCCCGCCTCGAGGCGACGGCGGCGCGGGGATTCTTCGGGCTCACACCGGGGACATGCCGCTTTGCCTCCTTCGACCTGGCCCTGTGCGCCGATCCGGGCTTCTACGGCGAGGCCGAGACCGCGGCCCACGCAGCGCTGGCCGGCGCCGCCGTGCCCTTCCACTCCTTCGGCGCGGTCCCCGCCCTCGTCCGGAGCGGCCCGTCCTTCACCCCCTACGCGGAAGCCACCCTCGACGAGATCGTCGGCGGCATCGTCGACGCCCGACTGGTCCTCGAGGGGCTCGAGCTCCCCGGCGACGACGGGGAGGTGCTCGTCCGTCACCTGCGTGAAGTCGCCGCCCTCGTCGACGTCGACGACCTGACCCTGCGGTTTCCGCTCCTCGAGGCGATCGCCTCCGCCCAGGAACTGATCTGCGGGCTGGCGCCCTCGGTCCCGCCGCCCGACCCGCTCCCCGCCGAAGGCGGCGAGCTGGTGGAGATCGACGGCTACGCCGAGATCTGGTTCGCCTACGCGGGACGATGCGAGCGGTGAGGCGCGCCGCTCGCATCGAGGCCGACATCGAACGCCTCGCCGACGACCCCGAGCTCGGGCGGGCCCTGGACCGGACCGGCCCGATCAGCGTGCGGCTCCGGGAGCCGGGATTCGGGACCCTGCTCCACCTCGTGCTCGAACAGCAGATCTCCATCGACGCGGCACGGACGATGTATGAGCGGCTCGTCGACGAGTGCGGTGGCACCGTGGCTCCCGAAGCGGTGCTCGCCCTCGACGACGCGACGATGCGGGCCTGCGGCTTCACCCGCCAGAAGACGGCGTACGCCCGCGACGTAGCTCGGCGGCTGCTCGACGGGTCACTCGATCTCGAACGCCTGGGGGATCTCCCGGGCGAGGAGGCGGACGCCATCCTCAACGGCCTCCACGGCGTCGGACCGTGGACCGCCGACACCTATCGGCTCTGGGCCCTCGGCGAGCGTGACGTCTTTCCCCGCGGCGACCTGGCCCTCGCCCTCGGGTGGCAGGAGATCGCCGGTCTCGCCGAGCGGCCGGCCTCCGCCGTCCTCGACGCGATCGCCCTCCGCTGGCGTCCCCGCCGGAGCGCGGCGGCGATGATCGTGTGGCACCACTACCTGGCCACGCGGGGCCGACAGGTCGGGGCCCCGTGACGCCCCATCGGATCCCGGACGGTCTCCTCGCCGGCACGCCGGGCTGACACCGCCGAGGTCCGGGGGCCGATGGATGGCGGAGCGTCCAGGGCGACTCGAGATGTCGGGCGCGATCTCGACGACCCTCGTCGACCGAACACCTCAGCCTCCCAGGGCCACCGTATCGAACCCGATGGCCACGATCTCCTCGACGATCCCGGTCATCCCCGAGAGCTGGTCGTCCACCTCCGGGGTGAGCGCGGCCAGCTCATCGACGTCGCAGGTACGACCGATGGTGTCGGCGAGCGATCCGAGCCCGAGCTCGAGGACCGACAACTGGCCGAACAACTCCTCGATGGCATCGAGGGCGGCACGGATCCGGTCGGCCTCCTCGACGTCGCCGTCGCGCTCGGCCTGATCGGCGACCCGCCGCCAGGTCTCGACCCGCGAGTCGATCTCGTCGGCGAACACGGCGATGGCGTGGCCGTCGCCGTCGATCCGCTCCAGCAGGTCCTGGCGAAGGAGTTCGGCCTCCCGGTCGGGACACACCGGGGGCGGGTCGGCAGCGACGACGTGGGCGACGTTGGCGCCGAGGTCGACCACGTCCACCTCCTCGGCGCCGGTGGTGACCACGTGGACGGCGTCGCCCGCAGCGACGGCGAGCGTCGTCTCCCCGCCGATCGGCTGGACGGCGGCGATGTCCTCGAGATCCGGCGCCGGGACGAGGACCTCCTCGTCGGTCTCCGTGTCGAACACCCGCACCCCCTGGGCGGCATCGCCGAGCACCAGGAGGTCCTCGGAGACGAGGAAGGCTGCGATCTCTCCGGGGGCCGGATCCCACGAGTCGAGGATCGTGCCATCGGCCGGATCCAGCACGGCCACGAACGGCGGGACGTCGCCCGGGGGCTGGAAGAGCACGTAGAAGGCCGGACCGAAGGGCGAATGATGCACGAAGGCGGCCAGCGGTTCTCCGTTCAACTGGGTCTCCCAGATCGTCTCCCCCGGACCGAAGGGGGTGGCTTCGACGAGCGAGACCGTGGCGAGCGGGTCGCCGGGAGTGGCGAAGACGATCGGGGAGCCGGCGTCGAAGGCCACGGCGCCGACGGCGTCGACGACGACCACGGGTTCGGCACCCGGGAGTGCTCCGTCGATGCCCAGCACGGCCTGCGCCTCGACGTCGAGCACGAAGGCACCGCCCTCGGTGGCGGCGATCGCCGTCGGACACCCGCCGGTCTCCCATCGACCCACCTCCGCGAGATCGCGATCGTCGAGACGGAGGACGACGCCCTCCTCGCACGAGACGAGCCAGACGGACCCGAACCCGACGTCGGCGTCGTCGATCGACGGGACCGCCGACTCGGCGACCACGGTGCCACCCTCGACGTCCACCCCGACGACACGACCGGGCGTGACCGCCCAGACGAGGGTCTGTCCGGAGCCTTCGCCACTGCCCGGATCGGGCGGGTCCGGGAACGGTTCCAGGGCCTCGAGCCCGGTGGGCGAGGTCGTGGTGGTGGTCGGGACCGCCGTCGTCGCCGTCGTGTCGGGTGCCGGATCGTCGACCACCGTCGTCGCCGTCGTCGACGTGTCCTCGGACCCTCCGCAGGCCACGAGCGCCACGAATCCCAGCATCCACACCGCGCGCCGCACCAGGAACCCCCTCGATCGACCGACAGGACGACCCTACCGAACCCCACGTCCCCGGCGCAGGGATGGCGGCCGATGATCCGGAGTCCGAAACCACCGGCCGATGGCCTGGCGAGCCACGTTGGGGTGGGCCCGCCCGGCGGATACGTTCGTGCCCCCACCCATCGAGGAGGAGTCACTCCCGTGGCGACACGAACCTGGAAGACCATCGCCGTGGCGGCGCTCGCGGCGCTCGTCCTGGCCGCCTGCGGCGACGACGACGGTGCGGGCGACGACGCCCCGACCACGACCACCGCAGCCGCGACGACGACCACAGCCGCCGGAGACACCACCACCGCGGCGCCCACCACCACCGCCGACGACGGGGCGGCCGACGAGCCGACCGTCGCCGGCGAGGGTGCCACCGTCACCGTCGCCGGCGAGGAGTTCGTCCTCGACTCGGCGATCAGCTGCGTCACGATGGGCGGTGCGTTCGGCGGCGTCTTCGGCTCGGCGGACGGCTCACTGAGCTTCCACGTCGATCTCCCGCCCACCGGGGGCGACACCTCCGAATGGCCGCCGCCATCGGTGCGGCTCGACATCGAGGGCGACGAGGAACGCAGCTGGCGCGCCGGCGGCGAGGTCGTCGCCTCGATGGAGGGCGTCCCCACCACCGTCTCGGTCCTCGGCTACGCCGTCGAGGGCTCCACGGCGACCGGATCCGCCCTCGTGGTCGACCTCGACACCGTCATGGCCGGCGAGCCGCAGACCGCGGAGATGGACTTCGCGGTGTCCTGCGGCTGACGGTCACGCTCGCTGCCAGACGCCCCAGTGCCAGCCGATCGTGCGGCCGGTCGACCGAACGTCGAACCCGGCCGGACGCATCCGTCCGGCGATCGCGGCGGGGTCGTGGACGTACACCCGGAAGGGGACTCTCCGGAGCCGGAGGAAGGCGTTGAGCATCCGGAAGCCGAGGCGCACGAACCACCGATCCCGGGGATAGGACATGGCGACGAGACCGGTGGAGAGCCGGCCCGCGGCGTCGACGAGGCCGGGCATGTCCGGGTAGCAGCAGACCACCCGATTGAGGAAGACGATGTCGGCCTCGGGGAGGTCGGGCATCGTCGCCAGGTCGCCGGTGCGGCGCTCGATCCGATCGGCGACCGCCTCCTCGGCGGCGATGGACTCCGCGACCCGCTCGTAGGCGTCCGAGATGTCGACGGCGATCGCCTGCGCGGCGCCCCGCCGAAGCATCGCCACGTGGGCCTCGCCCGTCCCGGCCCCGCCCTCGAGGACCACGGCGCCGGGGACGCGGTCGGAGACCGCCTCGAGCATCGGTTCGGCGGTGGCGTCGAGACCCTTGCGCCGATGGCGCTTCGCACGGCGCTCGGCCTCCTTCGTGTTGAAGAAGCGCCGGTACCCGCCGGGGTCGCAGCAGTCGCTCACGGGGTCACCGTACCCTCGGCGAGGTAGACGCGCCGCAGCACCGGATCGACCTGGTGGAGGACTCCGCTCGCCTCGACCTCCACCCCCGACGGGGGTCGATCGGCGTGGCCGACGGAGAGGTGGGCTTCCACCGCCCGGCCCCCGTATCGGCCGTCGCGCAGGATCGCGAACCGGACGACCACCGTGCCCGATCTGCTGGAGCCGGGTCGCTCGGACCGCAGGACCTGTCCGCGAAACGTCAACCGGCCGCCGGCGAAGCGGTCGGCGAAGACCTCGAGCGCCCCGAGCACGCCGCCATCGTGCTCGAACACCGATGCCAGCAGATCGTCCGCCGCGACCGCATGGCCCGGCGGAGGAGGCAACGCCGGCCTGTCCAGACGCCCGAGCACGGCCGCCATCGGCGACGCCACGATGTCGGCGTCCCCCTCCCCGGCACCGGACGAGACGACGTGACGGGACCGGCCAGGGTCGAACACCCTCCCGACGGCGACGAGATCCTCGACGATCGCCACGATCTCGTCCGCGTCGTCGACCGTCACCCCGCGCCGTACCTCCACCACCCCGTCGCGGATCGTGGCGGCGTCCCAGGCCCCCAGGAAGGCGACGGCGGCGGCCCGCCGATCGGCGTCGAGGTGGACCGCGAGGTGGTCGGGATCGTCGGCCTTCACCCGAACCATCTCGTCGAACACGGCGTCCCCGACGGCGACGTCTCGCACACCGAACCATGACGCGAGCCTCGTCCACCCCGACTCGGCCCGGAGCCGGAAGGGCAGACCCGCCTCGCCGAAGGAGGCCGTGAACACCGTCACCGTGGTGTCGTCGTGGCGCTCCTGGTGGACGTCGATCGCCAGGCCGGCGATGTCGCCGGTCATCTCGTGGAACGACGCGAGCCCGGCCGGGACGGCCCGCAGGCCGAGCCGATCGGCGGCCTCCTCCCAGGCGTCGTTCGCCCGATCGGTCGCACGCCGCGCCAGGCGGGCGAACGCCCAGATCACGATGCCGACGATCACCGCGGCGAGGAAGAATGGGGCGGCGACGTCCATGGCGCGGAGTGTACGGTGCAACCCCCTGGCCCCGTCCGGGGTTCTCTGGACGTGAACGATTCTCCCAGCATCGACGTGGCCGCCCTGCCGGGCCGGCTCGCCGCCGACCTCGACGCCGCCTTTCCCGACGTGGTTCGGGCGCTCCAGGACGACGTGTTCTCGGGAGCACTGCGGATGACCCGGGACCGCCACGCCGCCGAGGACATCGCCCAGGAGGCCTTCGCCCGCGGCTACCGCGCCCTTCGCACCTACGACGCCGAACGGATCCGGGCCCTGGCGCTCCGCGGGTGGATCTGGACCATCGCCGCCAACCTCTGCCGCAATCGGGCCCGATCGCGATCACGCCGGCCCGAGAGCCCGCTCGCCGATCGGGACGTCGCCGACGAGGCGGCATCGCCCGAGTCGGTCGCCCTCGCTTCGGAGGGACCCCTCGCCGCCCTCGTCGGCGGCCTCCCGTGGCCCCAGCGGGCCGGCGTCGTCCTCCGCCACGTCGTCGGCCTGTCGTACGAGGAGATCGCCGATGCCCTGGACCGGCCCGTCGGCACCGTGAAGTCGGACGTCCATCGCGGCCTCGCCGCGCTCCGCTCGCACCTGGAGGTACAGCCATGACCCTCGAACACGATCTCGCCGACCTTCGGGTGGCCGCTCCCCCGCACCTGCTCGACGGCGCCCTCGCCCGGGCGGGGCTGGTCGACGCCTACGTCGTGCGTCCGAGTCCTCTCGGGGACCTGTACGTCGTGTTCGGGCCCGACGGCATCCGGGCGGTGGACCTCGCCGAGGGGCCGGGGGCCTTCGAAGCCGCGTACAGCGAGCGAACGGGCCGCGACGTCGTGCCCGCCCCGGGACCGCCCGTGGCGCTCGGGCGCCTCGACCGCGCGCTGACCAGGGGGCGACCCGGCGACCTCCCCGTCGACCTCACGGACCTCACGGACTTCCAGCGCGCCGTGCTCGACGTCACCGCGGGGATCCCCGCCGGGGAGGTCCGGCCCTACGGGTGGGTCGCGGCGGAGGTCGGCTCGCCCGGCGCCACGCGGGCGGTCGGATCCGCCCTGGCTCGCAACCCGGTCCCCGTCCTCGTCCCCTGCCATCGGGTGGTCCGCTCCGACGGTCGGATCGGGAACTACTCACTCGGTGGGCCCGACAACAAGCGAGCCCTCCTCGATGCGGAGGGCGTCGACCGCGAGGCCTACGAGACGCTCGCCGATCGGGGCGTCCGCTACGTCGGGAGCGACACGACCGGCATCGCCTGCCTGCCGACGTGTCACGCAGCGCGTCGGATCACCGACGCCCACCGGGTGGAGTTCCGCTCGGCCGCTGCCGCCACCGCGGCCGGCTACCGGGCGTGCCGACACTGCCGCCCGAAGCTCGCGGCGGCCTGATCAGCTCCACTCCGGGACCCGGGCGGTGATCGCTTCCTCGATCCGATCGCGGGCCTGTCGGTAGGCGGTCAGCGGCTCGCCGTAGGGGTCGACGATGTCGTACCCGTCGGGATGGAGCAGCTCGACGTGGGCCGGCACGTCCCCGAACGCCGACCGGATGTCCTCGAGGTGGGATCTGGTCATCACGTACACGTGGTCGGCGGCGTCGAGCATCGCGGCGTCGAGGCGACGGGCCGAGTGCCCGGACAGGTCGACACCCGCCTCCCGGGCCGCCGTGACGGCCTCGGGCGTCGCCTGGCGCCCCGTGAGCCCACGCGTCCCCGCCGACGCGACCGTGGCCGCCGTGCCGAGCCGGTCGCGAGCGATCGCCTCGGCCATCGGGGACCGACAGATGTTCCCCGTGCAGACGAAGAGGATGCTGATCACGGAGGCCGAGGATATTCGCCCTGCGGGGCGAGCGACGGCCCTGTGGAGGGCGGCTGATCGGACCGCCGAAATCGACGGCCTCCGGGGCGCCCGCAGACGTGCGGGCGCCCCGCCGCGTCGGGAGACGGCGCGGCGGCCGGGTCACCGACACCGTCTCCGGCTCGCCCTCCGCCGACGCGCCGGCCGTGAGGGGCCGTTCAACGACGTTCCACGACGTACCGATCCGCGGCGAGGGGTCGCTTCAGGCCGCCCCGCGAGGCGCCGATATACGCCTCGATGAACCTGCTCCATCACCGGGTGGGACCCGGCACCGCGGCCTCGCCGTCGCGCCTCGCGACGCTCGACGCCGTCTGGGCCTCCCTCAATCGCACGGCGCTCTGGATCGCCGCCGTCCTCGGACCGGTCTCCGTCGTCGCCTACGCCGTGGGACTCCAGATGACGGGCCACGCGGGCATGATCGTGCTCGTTGCGGCCGGCACGGCGATCTCGGTGGTGGCCGCCTGGAACCTCCGACGCGGCCACGACAGCCTCGAGGCGGTCCTCGTGCTCGCCTCGATCGGCACCGTCGCCGGCGCCTGGCCGGCGCCCCCGGTCGTCCGGGGCATGCTGTGGACGGCGCTGGCGGTGTTCGCCGTCGCCGCCGCCCTGCTGCTCTCGCGGCGGTCGGCCCGACGCACGGTGGTGGTCATCTCGCTGCTGGCGGCCACACCGGTCGCCTGGCCCGCCTTCGGACTGGCATCGCCCGGCGAGGCTGCACTGGCGCTCGGCGTGGCCGGTGCCTCCATCTTCTTCGGCGTCCTGAGCGTCTCGATGGCGCGCCGGGCGCTCGAGGAGAGCGAATCCTCCCGGATCGCCATCTTCCGCCGGGTGCCGGTGGGCCTGTTCCGGGCCACCCCCGACGGCCACTTCCTCGACGCCAACCCCGCCATGCTCGAGATCCTCGGACACGAGCCGGGGCGGGACCTGTCGGAGCTGTCACTCCCCGAGCTGTACGCCGACCCCCGCGAGGGCCGGGAGTACCTGAAGAACCTCGCGGAGTCGGACGGTCCGCAACGGTTCGCCGTGCGGATGGTGCGGGTCGACGGTTCCACGATCTGGGTGCGCGGCCACGCCCAGGTGGTCGCAGGGCCCGACGGGACGAGTAGCTACCTCGAAGGGACGATCGAGGACATCACCCAACGCCGCGAGGCGGAGCAGGCATCGCGGCGGCACGAACAGCGGTTCCGGACGCTGTTCGACGCCGCGCCCATCGGGCTCGTCGAGGAGGACTTCTCGGCGGTGCGGGATCGATTCGCCACGCTGCGCGAGACCGGCGTGACGGACCTCGCCGCCCACCTCGCCCGCAGCCCCCTGGAGCTCGCCGAGCTCGTCCGCCGCATCCACGTCATCGACGTCAACCCCGCCGGGATCGACCTCGTGGGCGCGACGTCGAAACAGGAGGCGATCGAGGAGCTCCGACACCCCTCGGCGTCCCTCATGCCCGCCTACGAGGAGCGCTTCACGTCGCTGTGGCGCGACGAGGACCGCGGTGACGTCGACGCCGTCCTCGCCCGGCCCGACGGGATCGATCAGTACGTCCATCTCCACTGGGCGATGTCGCGGTCCGACGAGGGCGTCGATCCGAGCCGGGTCGTGATGGCCATCGCCGACGTCACGGCGCTGCGGGCCGCCGAGCGGGGCCTCGCCGAGCTGGTCCGCTCGAAGGACGAGATCGTCGCCTCCGTCTCCCACGAGCTCCGCACCCCGATCACCACGATCATGGGGATGTCACTGGAGCTTCGCGACAACGCCGATCTCCTGACCCCAGAGGAACGCAACGAGTTCGTCGGGCTCATCGCCGATCAGAGCCGCGAGCTCTCGAACATCGTCGAGGACCTGCTCGTCGCCGCCCGCGTCGACCAGGACCGTCTCGTCATCCGCGCCGAGCCGGTGGACCTCGCCACCGAGGTCCCCCGAATCGTCTCGTCCACCACGACCGGCCACCGGGCGGAGGTGGAGACCCCTCATGGACCGCACGTCGCCTGGTGCGATCCGCTGCGGGTCCGCCAGATCATCCGCAACCTGCTCACCAACGCCGACCGCTACGGCGGCGACACTGTCCGGGTGGAGGTCGCCGGCACCGACCAGCGGGTGAGCATCCGGGTCTGCGACGACGGTGACGGCGTCGCGCCACACCAGCGCGAGGCCATCTTCGAGCCGTACCACCGGGCCGACGAGGCGGGTCTCCCCGGGGCGATCGGCCTCGGGCTCCCCGTGTCGCGCAAGCTCGCCCGTCTCATGGGCGGCGACCTCGTCTACGTCCACGCCGAGGGGGAGACGGTCTTCGAACTCGTGCTCCCGGCCCGCGAGCCCGACCGGCCGCGCCCTATTCGTCCACGCCGAGAGGTTCCGACTCCGGGTCGTCGGTGAGGTGCGACGCCACGACCTCGTGGCAATGGACGTACGTCGAGATGAAGGCCTGCACGGTCGCCGCGAACGGCAGCGCCATGAGCGCCCCGGGAGCGCCGAGCAGGGTGCCGCCGGCGATGGCGGCACCGAAGGCCACCGCAGGATGGAGCTCCATCGTGCGAGCGGTGATCCGGGGCGCCAGCAGGTAGTTCTCGAGCTGCTGGTACACGACGATGAACACGAGGACGGCGATTCCCCGGGCCGGGCTCTCGATGAACGCGACGAGCAGCGGCAGCAGCCCCCCGATGTACGTGCCGACGACGGGCACGAACTGCGAGAGCACCCCGAGCCACAGTGCCAGCGCCGCCGCGAAGGGCACGCCGATGATCGTGAAGGTGGCCCACGCCACCGACGCCGCGAAGCCGGCCAGGAGCGCCCGCGAGTAGAAGTACCCGCCGGTCTTGTCGATGGCGATGTCGATCATCCGCAGGATCTCCCGCTGCCGGTCGGGGCGGAACAGCGAGATGACGAGTCGGCGGAACCTGGGCCCGTCCGCCGTCAGGTAGAAGGTGAAGAGGGCGATCGTGAGGAGCTGGAGGATCGTCGCCAGCAACGCCGTGCCCACGCCGAAGATGCTGCCCGCGATGTCGCCGGCGATCGACTCGAGGTCGTTGAGCACGTTCGACAGCGCCTCGTCGAGACGTTCCCCCGACAGTTCGATCCCGAAGCGTTCCCCCATCTCCGCCAGCTGATCGATGTAGGAGGGGACGTTGTCGACGAGGCGCACGGCCTGGTCGATCACGAGGGGCACCATGAGCGCGATGAACGACACGATCACGAGCAGGGCGATCCCGAAGATCACGCCGGTGGCCGCTCCCCGCTTCCAGCCCCGTCGTGCCAGGTAGTTGACCCCGGGCTCCAGCGCGATCGACAGGAACACCGAGATCACGACGAGCACGAGGAGTCCCCGCAGCGCCCGGAAGACGTTGAGGGCGACGAAGAGGGCCACCACGGCCCCCATCACCATGAGGATCACGCGGGGGATCCACGGCGGCATCCCCGCCGCGTCGAAGAAGCCGCGCCGCTCGTCGGTCGTCACCGGGGCCGAGCGTAGGAGGCCCCTCCGTCCCGATCGCGTATTTCGACTCAGCCGGCGAGGCCCTCGACGACCTCCACCGAGGACATCCTGGTGAAGACCTCGGGATCCAGACGCACCTTCATGGCGCGGGACCCGCCGCCGACGACGCAGCTGTCGAGTTCGGTGATCCGGTCGTCGACGAGGATGGGGAGGTCCGCCGGCAGGCCGAAGGGCGTCACCCCGCCGATCTCCATGCCGGTGACCTCGCGGGTGACCTCGGGTGAGGCGAACGACAGCTTGCGGACGCCGAGGCGCCGTCGGACGGTGCCGTTCACGTCGAGCCGGGTGGTCGCCAGCAGCAGGCACAGCGCCCGGACGCCCGGTGGCCTGCGGCTGTCGACGAGGATGGCATTGGCCGATTCGCCGGGGTCGACGCCGTAGTGCTCGCAGAAGGCCGCGGTGTCGGCGAGGGCGGGGTCGCACGCCATCGTCTCGTAGCTCGCCTCCAGGGCGTCGAGGTCGTCGATCACACGGTCCTCCATGGGGGCGACCCTACGCGGGCCCCGGAGATCGACATAGGATCGGCGGCCCGACCCGGGAGATCCCATGCCGATCGCGGCCGCCGACCCCCACCCGAGGTCCACCGTCGAGGTGCTGGACACCACCATGCGCTTCGTCGACACCGGCGAGGGCGACCCGGTGGTGTTCCTCCACGGCAACCCGACCTCGTCGTACCTCTGGCGCAACGTGATCCCCCACGTCGCTCCGACCCACCGGTGCCTCGCCCCCGACCTCGTCGGCATGGGCGAGTCCGGTCCGTCGGCCTCCGGGGGGTACCGATTCGTCGACCACGCCGCCCACCTCGACGCATGGTTCGACACCGTGGTCCCCGACGGAGCCGTCCACCTCGTCGTCCACGACTGGGGATCGGGCCTCGGATTCCACTGGGCGCACCGCCATCCCGATCGGATCGCCTCCATCACCTTCATGGAGGCGATCGTCCGGCCCATGACCTGGGAGGAGTGGCCGGACGCCGCTCGCGGAATCTTCCAGGGACTCCGGTCGGAGGCGGGCGAGGAGATGATCCTCGAGAAGAACGTGTTCGTGGAACGCATCCTGCCGGGCTCCATCCTGCGTGATCTCACGCCCGAGGAGATGGCCCGGTACCGGGCGCCGTACACGGAGCCGGGCGAGTCCCGCCGCCCCACCCTCACGTGGCCCCGCGAGATCCCCATCGAGGGCGAACCCGCCGACGTCCACGAAATGGCGGCCGCCTACGCCGAATGGCTGGCCGGGTCCTCGGGGCTGCCGAAGCTGTTCGTGGACGCCGACCCCGGTGCGATCCTCCAGGGCCCCCAGCGGGACTTCTGCCGATCGTGGCCGGACCAGGAGGAGGTCGTCGTCGCGGGCATGCACTTCGTCCAGGAGGACTCCCCCGACGAGATCGGCCGGGCGATCGCCGCGTTCCTGCCGTGAACATCGTCACGCTGACCGAGGCGCCGCACCTCGAAGGTGCCATGTGGGACATGGAGGACGCCTGGCCCTCGTACATGCTCGAGGATCCGATCGCCGACCTCTACTACGGCGATCTGGGCCGCTGGACGGACCGCGTGCTCCTCGCCGTCGACGACGGCGAGGTCGTCGCCAAGAGCTTCCGGATCGCCTTCGCGATGGGAGACGGCATCGGACGGCCCCGCCTCCCCGATCGCGGTTGGGACGCCGTGATCCTCTGGGCGCACGCCGACCGGGTCGCCGGTCGAGCACCCACCCACACCTCACTGCTGGAGATCACCGTGCGCCCGGATCGCACCGGGGAGGGCATCGCCACCCGGATGATCCGGGCCGCCGCCGACGCCGCCCGCCGGGAGGGCTTCGACGTGCTCTACGCGCCGGTTCGTCCGAGCGGCAAGCCCGCCGACCCGGCGACCCCGATGGCCGAGTACCTGCAATCCACCAGGCCGGACGGCCTGCCCGTCGACGCCTGGGTGCGCACCCACGTCCGCCTGGGCGCCGAGATCGTGGCGGTGTGTCCGACGGCGATGACCATCAGCGGCACGCTGGAGGAGTGGCGGCGGTGGACGGGCCTCCCCTTCGACCGCTCCGGGCCCGTCGAGGTGCCCGGCGCCCTCGTCCCGGTGCACGTGAGCGTCGAGCACGACCACGCCGTGTACGTCGAGCCCAACGTCTGGATGCGTCACCCGCTCTGACGGTCAGGCGTCGAAGCGGGGCTCCCGCTTGTCGAGGAAGGCGGCGATGCCCTCGCGGGCGTCGGGGGTGGCGGAGGCACGGGTGATCGCGAGCGACTCCCGCTCCATCGCCTCCTCCAGCGCCGAGGTCGCGCCCCGGACGAGCAGGCGCTTCGCCTCCGCCTGGGCGACCCGGGGGCCGGCGACGAGCCGCCGGGCGAGCGCCTCGCCTTCCTCGGCCACCCGGTCGTCGGGCACGACGCGGTTCACCAGGCCCCAGGACTCGGCGGTCGCCGCGTCGAGCGTGCGGTTGGTCAGGGCGAGATCCATGGCGCGCCGCAGCCCCACCACGCGGGCCAGGTAGAACGACGACGACCCGTCGGGGGCGAGGCCCGCAGCGGTGTAGCCCATCCGAAAGGCCGCCGACTCCCCGGCGACGACGCGGTCGGCGGCCGCCACGAGGCTCAACCCGGCGCCGCCGGCGGCTCCCTGGACGGCGGCCACGATCGGCGCCTCCAGCTTCGCCATCCGGGACAACGCGGCGTGGAGGTCGATCGTCGTGTCGGCGATGAGCGCCGGGAGCCCGTCGCCGGCCTCGCGGAACGCCCGGAGGTCGCCGCCACCGCAGAAGATCCGGCCCTCCCCCGTGAGCAGGACCGCCCGCACGGACCGATCCATCGAGATCGACACGACCGCCGACCGGAGATCCCTGGCGAGTTCGTCGTCGATCGTGTTCGCGGCATCGGGGCGGGCGAGCGTGAGGCGGGCGAGCCCCTCGTCGACGGCGACGGTGACAGCCGGCATACGTCCCTCCGGTGGCGTCGGGGCATCGTACGCCCTTCGGTACGCTTGGTCGCATGAGCGACTACCGGCCCCCCATCGACGACATCGTCTACACGCTCGAGGAGGTGGCCGGGCTCGGCGACCTGGCCGCCCTCGACGCCTTCTCCGACCTCGATGCCGACTTCGTCCGCGCCGCACTCGAGGAGGCGGGGCGGTTCACCGCCGAGGTCATCGGATCCATTCACGAGGTGTCCGACGACCAGGGGAGCCGGCTCACCGACGAGGGCGAGGTCGTCACCCCCGACGGCTTCCGGGAGGCGTACGGGAAGTTCGTCGAGTCCGGGTGGCCGGCGGCCGCCTTCCCGGAGGAGTGGGGCGGCGGTGGGATGCCGTTCACCGTCGGGCTCGCCGTGCAGGAGATGGTGACGTCGGCCGACATGGCCTTCTCGCTGTGCCCCATGCTCACCTTCGGGGCGGTGGAGCTCCTCCTCGAGTACGGAACGCCGGAGCAGCAGGCCACCTACCTCGAGAAGCTCGTCACGGGCGAGTGGACCGGCACGATGGTCCTCACCGAACCCCAGGCGGGCTCGGACCTGGGAGCGCTCACCACCCGGGCGGTCCGCGCCGACGACGGCACCTACCGCATCACCGGCCAGAAGATCTACATCACCTGGGGCGACCACGACCTCACGGACAACATCGTCCATCTGGTGCTCGCCCGCACCCCCGACGCACCGCCCGGGACGCGGGGCATCTCCTGCTTCATCGTTCCGAAGTACCTCGTGGACGCCGACGGCACCCCCGGCGAGCGCAACGACATCACGACGGTGTCGCTCGAGCACAAGCTCGGCATCCACGCCAGCCCCACCTGCGTCCTGTCCTTCGGCGACGAAGGCGACGGCGCGGTCGGCTACCTCGTCGGCGAGGAGCAGCAGGGCATGCGGTACATGTTCCTCATGATGAACAACGCCCGCCTCCAGGTGGGCGTCGAGGGGCTCGGCGTCGCGGAGCGGGTCCTCCAGCAGTCCGCCGCCTTCGCACGCGATCGCCGCCAGGGCCGCGCCGTGGGCGCACCGAAGACCGAGTCGTCGCCCATCGTCGAGCATCCGGACGTCCGGCGGATGCTCATGCTGCTGCGAGCTCGCGTCGAGGCCATGCGGGGCGTCATGTATCGAACCGCCCGCATGATCGACCTGCGGCATCACGCGGCGACCGACGCCGAACGGGAGCGGGCGGACGAGGTCGCGGCGATCCTCACCCCGGTCTCGAAGGCCTGGGGGACCGACCTCGGTGTCGAGTGCGCCAACCTCGGGATCCAGGTGCACGGCGGCATGGGCTATATCGAGGAGACCGGGGCCGCCCGGCTGCTGCGCGACGTCCGGATCGCCCCCATCTACGAGGGCACGAACGGCATCCAGGCCGCAGACCTGGCGACGCGCAAGCTGCCGATGCGCGACGGTGCCGCCGTCGGCGACCTGCTGGACGAGATGCGCGCCACGGCGAAGCACCTCGCCGCGACCGACGAGGCGACGGCGGGGGCGCTCACCGACGCCGTCGAGGCGCTGGCGGAGGCCTCCGAGTGGCTCCTCGGCCGCTTCGGCGTGGCACCGAACGACACGCTGGCGGGGGCGACGCCGTATCTGGAGATGTTCGGCATCACCGCCGGTGGGTGGGCGCTGGGCCTCGCGACCCTCGCCGCCCGGCGTCGGCTCGGGACGGACGGCGCCGACGAGGCGTTCCTCCGCGACAAGATCGCCACCACCCGCTTCTACGCCGAACACGAGCTGCCCCGTGTGCGAGGTCTCCTGGCGTCGGCCACGGCCGGTGCCGGGACGATGTTCGAGGTCGACGCCGACCGGTTGGGCTGAAGGCTAGCGGGGGATGCGCGTCCGCTTGAACTCGTTGAGCGCCGTCCACGGGAGCTGATCGAGGACGCGCTGCACCGCGTCGACGTCCCACCGGCCCATCAGGCGCACGAAGACGGCCTCGTCATCGGCGATGAAGGTCGGCACGCCGAACACGGCGTGGCGTTCCACGCCGTCGGTGTGCTCCCGGGCGATCGTCTTGAGCGGCACGCCGGAGGCGACGACGGCCGCGACGCGGTCGGGATCGAGGCCGACCGATGCCACGGCGTCCCGCAGGACGACCTCGTCGTTCAGGTCGAGGCCGTCTTCGTGGCGGGCGGCGAACAGGGCGGTGTGGGCATCGAGGAAGGACTCCGGGAACTCGTCCCGCACGGCGACACCCCAGGCGAGGGCCAGCACGCCGCTCGGCAGCTCCTCGCGGTCCCACACGGGCGTCTCGTCCTTCTCGGTGTGGACCTGGCTCAACGAGAAGGCCTGGAAGGTCACGTCCCAGTCGCGACCGTCCTTGAGGCCGACGACGACGGCCTCGTTGGCGTTGCGGGCGAAGGGGCACAGGTAGTCCCAGGTGATGGCGAACTGCATCGGCTCCTCGGTGGATCGGGGGGTGTCTCGACCAACGGACGAGCGCCGGTGGTCATTCCGTGACGCCTATGGTGTCGACTCGAGATCACTACGAGAAAGGCTCACCGTGGCCGAGTACTCCGCTCCCCCCGAGCTCACCATCGACCTGGACGGCGACTACGTCGCCACCCTCCACACGACGATGGGAGACATCGAGATCGCCTTCGACCCGGCGAACGCGCCCCGGGCCGTCAACAACTTCCTCTTCCTCGCCGGCGAGGGCTTCTACGACGACGTGATCTTCCATCGCATCGTGCCCGGCTTCGTGATCCAGGGCGGTGACCCGACCGGCACCGGCACCGGCGGGCCGGGCTACCGCTTCCGCGACGAGTTGGAGGGGCCCGGAACGTATCGCCGGGGCACGGTGGCGATGGCGAACGCCGGGCCGAACACGAACGGCTCGCAGTTCTTCATCTGCCTCAAGGACCTGCCGGGGCTCCCCCACGCCTACACGATCTTCGGCACCGTCACCGACGGCATGGACGTCGTCGACGAGATCGCTGCGCTCCGCACCGACTCGTCGGATCGCCCCCACGACCCGCCCGTCATCGAGCGGGTGACCGTCACGGGTCCGTGACGGCACCGGCTCCGGCCCCCGGCCCGGACTCGACCGCGGACCGGCGCTCGCCGCAGCGACACCCCGCCGAGCTCCGGCTGCTCGTCGTCGGGATCGTGGTGACCGCGGTCCTGGCGCCCGTCCTCGCGGACACGGCGATCGACGCCGTGGGCGCCTGGTGGGCGGGCGCCATCGCCGCCGCGATCGTCGGCCTGTACGTCGCCCGGGGCATGCTGAACGCCTCCGAACGGGCGAACTCGGTCCTCATCACCCGGGACCAGTTCCCCGAGATCCACGGCCGGATCGTTGCGATGTCGGAGGCATTCGGGCTGCGCCGTCCACCCGACGCCTACGTCGTCCAGGCCGGAGGCGTCTTGAACGCCTTCGCCTCCCGCCATCACCGCACCGACTTCATCAGGATCAATGCCGACGTCCTCGAGGTCGGGTCGTTCGGACTCGGCCCCCGGCCCCGGGATCCCGACGCCCTCGACTTCATCATCGCCCACGAGATCGGTCACGTCGCCGCCGGACACGTCGGGTTCTGGTACACGGTCGCGTCGAACCTCGTGTCGCTCGTGCCGATCCTGGGCCACTCCCTCTCACGGGCCAAGGAGTACACGGCCGACAACTACGGCCATGCGGCGGTGCCCGACAACCTCACCGGGATGGTGCTGCTGAGCGGCGGGAAGTACCTCTACCCCGAGATCGATCCGGGCCAGTTCGTCGAGCGGGCACGCACCGACCGCGGCGTCTTCCTGTGGCTCACGAACGCGCTCTCGAGCCATCCCGTGATGACCAAACGGATCGCAGCCCTCGCCGACCGCAGCCGACCCGGGCGGATCTTCTGACCGCTCAGTCGCCCCGGGCCGCCCGGTAGGCCTCCAGCGTCCGCTCCCTCGCCTCGGCGTGGTCGACGAGGGGTTCGGGGTAGTCCTCCCCGAGCGTGATCCCGGCCGCGGCGAGCTCCAGGGGCCCCGCCGTCCATGGCTCGTGGATCGCAGCTCCGTCGAGTCCCCGGAGCTCCGGGACCCACCGGCGGATGTAGTGGCCGTCGGGATCGAACCGCTTCGACTGCGTCACCGGGTTGAAGACCCGGAAGTAGGGGGCCGCGTCCGCCCCGGTGCCGGCCACCCACTGCCAGTTCCCGACGTTCTGGGGCAGGTCGGCGTCCACGAGCAGTCGTCGGAACCAGCGCTCCCCCTCCCGCCAGTCGATGAGGAGGTCCTTCACGAGGAACGATGCGGTGATCATCCGCACCCGGTTGTGCATCCACCCCTCGGCGGCCAACTGGCGCATCCCGGCGTCCACGATGGGGTACCCGGTCCGGCCCTCCTGCCAGGCCTCGAGGCCGTCGGGGTCGTCGCGCCACGCCATGGCCTCGTACTCCGACCGCATCGGGGCGTCGACGGTGCCCGGGAAGTGCGCCATGAGCTGGGCGTAGAAGTCCCGCCAGCACAGCTGCCGGACGAAGGCGCGCCGGCTCTCGGTCCCGTCGCCGACGCGCACGGCCACCATCCGGGGGCTGAGCGTGCCGAACTTGAGGTCGGCCGACAGCCGTGAGGTGGTGTCGAGATCCGGGCGATCCCGCTCCTCCTCGTAGGCGTCGACCCGATCGAGGAACTCGTCGAGCCGATCGAGGGCGGCGTCCTCGCCGCCCACCATGAGCGGCGGTCCCGCCTCGGGCAGGCCGTCGCCGGGCTCGGACGCCACGCCGGCCTCGCCCTCCCCCGGCCAGGGCACCCACGGGGTGGAGGCCCACGATCGCGAGAAGGGGGTGAACACGCGGTAGGGATCGCCCGACGTCGTCGTGATGGTCCCGGGAGCGTGGACGTAGCGTCCCGGATGTCCGACGAGCCGCCCGTCCAGGGCCTCGCCCACCGTGCGGTCCCGGCGCACCGCGTAGGGCGTGATGTCGGTGGTGGCGTGGACGAGCTCGGCGTCGACGTCGGAGGCGACGTCCGCCACGACGGCGTCGGGCCGGCCGCGCTCGACGCGCAACCGCCCCCCGCCATCGCGCAGGGCGGCGTCGAGGGCCGCGAGGTGGGCGGCGAGCTGGTCGCGGCGGTGCTCGCCGGCGCCGTCCCAGAGCGGAGGGTCGACCACGAAGAGCGCCGTCACCTCGTCGTGGGCCGACGTCGCCGCCGCCCAGGCCGGATTGTCGTCGAGACGCAGGTCCGCCCGGAACCAGACGATGCCGTGACTCATACGTGCTCGTGGATCCAGCCGTCCACCTGCGCCCACTGGTCGAGGAGCCACGCCACGCGACCGGGCCGATCGGGGGGGATGTCCGACGCCGGCACCCGCCAGAACCGGACCCGCAACGTGCCGCCGATGATCCGCCCGTTCCAGATGTCCTTCACCTCGGCGAACCCGTCGAGCCCGACATGGGCGGCGATCACGACGTCGGTGCCCAGGTCGAGGAGGGTGAGCGGCCCGCCCATCCGGGGGGGGAGCACGTGACGCAGCGACCTGGCCGCCTCCGCCAGGGGCGACGTGCGGCGCTCCAGCGACTCGATCGCCCGCGCCTGCTTGGCCGGCGTGAACCGGGTGCCCTCGGGATAGATGAGCATCCCGTCGCGCTCGCCCAGGTCCTGGCCGAGCGCCCGGATGCGCTCCACCTCCGCCGACGTGTCACCGGCGCGATCGACGAACACGTTCTCGAGACGGTTGCCGGCGATGTCGAGCGCCGGGTCGACGAGGAGCTCCTTCTTCAGGATGTACCGGAGCCGGATGCCGTGAGGTGTCGTCACCAGGGCATTGGGGAGGAGGGTGTCGGCGATCGAGGCGTGGCGCATCATGACCACGATGGGGCCCGGCGGGATCGAGTCCGAGCCCTCCACCTCGAGCCCGACCGTGAAGATCCTGCGGAACGACCAGAGGAGGATCCGCGCCCAGCGCTCCTGGAGCCGGAAGGACGACCACAGCAGGCGTTCGCGGCGGCGGCGCCCCACCCCGGCGGTGAACCAGGCGACGGCGAGCGAGATCAGGGCCCACACCTCGACGGCGAGGTATGTCCAGCCGAAGGCGACCATGCGGACCGTGACGAGCCGGCGGTTGCCGGCGAGGGCGCGCACCGCGTCGACGGCGAGGGCGAGCGGGACGAGCAGCGGGAGCGCCACCGTCACCACGAGGGCGCTCAGCAGCGTGACGGGGACGGAGACCATCCGCCGTCGGAGCGCCCCCTGCCGGTCCGGCCGGCCCGGATCAGAGGTACTGGCCACCGGTGACGTCGCCCCGACGCTGGGACTGGGCCTCGATCGCCTTTGCCCGCATCTCCTGCAGCTGATGCTGGGCCGCGACCTGCTGGCTCATGAGCGTGGCCTGGATCCCCGCGAACAGCCCCTCGAGCCATCCCACGAGCTGCGCCTGGGCGATGCGGAGCTCCGATTCCGTCGACTCCTCGCTCGACAGCGGGAGGAAGATCTCGGCCAGCTCCTCGCGCAGGTCGGGCGAGAGCACTTCCTGCATCTCCTCGAGCGACCGCTCGTGGACCTCGATGAGACGCCGGCGTCCCGGTTCGTCGAGGGGGGCCTGGCGCACCTCGTCGAGCATCGCCCGCGTCATCGAAGCGATGCGCATGAGCTTCGGGGCCTGGACATAGGACGACTCCGGGGTGGACTCGTCCTCGGCGACGACTTCGACGCCGTCGTCCTCCGCGGTCTGGGGGTCGGATTCGGTGGTCATGCCGACACCTTACGGAGTCCCCGTTGCGTACACGTCCCGGATCCGCACCGACAGGCAGGTGAGGCCGCCGCCCGCCCGCGCGAACTCGCCGATGTCGACGAGGACGGGCACGTGGCCGAGCCGGCCGAGGAGTCCGGCGGTGCCCGCGGCGGCGACGAGGACCCGGCCGTCGGGGAGACGCACGACGTTCGGGTCGTCGGAGCAGTGGACGATCCGCAGCGGGGCGAAGGGGGCCTCGTCCACGGCCCCGGGGGCCACCAGCACGGTCCGGGCATCGGGGGCGGTCACCGCCGACTTGAGGTGGAGCACCCCGTCGACGTCGACGGGCACGATCCTCCGGTCGGGTACGGCGGAGCGGAGCGCGGCGATGCCGGCGTCGTCGGTCCGCGACGACCGTCCGACGAACACGGTGTGGCCCACCTGGAGCACGTCACCACCGTCGATCCGCGCCGGAGGAGCGATCCGGGCGATCGACCGGACGAGGCCGTCGACGGCCCCTGCGACACCATCGACCTCGCCGCGGCGGCTGGGATGGCCGGGCCGGGTGATCACCGCCCGGTCGCCGACGACGACCGCCGTGTCCTCGACGAAGGGGGCATCCGGGTGTCCCGAGGGCGACGCCAGCATCCGCGTGGCGAAGCCTCCGTCCTCGAGGGCGCGCCGGTAGGCGTCGTGCTGCGACGCTGCGACCGCCGGGTCGAGGGGTGGATCCGGCGGCTCGTCGGTCACGCAGGCACCGAACGCCTCCGTCGGGGGACGGAGGAGGGCGACGGGGACCGACATGCGCTCCAGGCTATTGCGGGAGAAATCGCTCAAGTCGGACCCGTACCCCGCCGATACACACCATCACAGAGGAAGGTATCTCCCTGTACCTCCCGTCTCAGCCCACGAAGCGGCCGCCTCCGGGCGGCCGCGTCGCGTGGTGGACTACCGTCGCGGTCCATGGCAGCGCTCGAACCACTCACGCCGGGCCAGGAGATCCCCTACGGGGGCGACCGGGTCACGGTGGTCTCCGAGGAACTCGCGGCCGCCTTTCGACCGGGTGACTCGCTCATCGTCGTCCAGGAGACCGGCGACCTCCTCCACGTCCCCGGCGACGTGGCGAAAATCGCGTCGACCGCCGTCGACGACGCCGTTGCGGCGTTCGACGCCATGGGCGCCGTCTCCGACCAGGCCATCAGTGGGTTCTACGAGCACTTCGCCGCCGCCCTGGCCGACGACGACCGGTTCGGCCCCATCGCCGAGGCCAACACCGCCGACGTCGAGCGGGCACGGGGACGCGGCCGGTCCGTGACGCGCCTCGTCCTGTCGGATCGCATGCGGGCGGGGATGGTCGAGGGACTCCGCACCTGGCGTGACGCCCCGACCGGTCGCGGACGCGTCGTCGACACGGTCGACCACGGCGACTGGCGCGTCGAGAGCGTTCGGGACGGTCTCGGCGTGGTCGGGTTCGTGTTCGAGGGGCGGCCGAACGTCTTCGCGGACGCCACCGGGGTGCTGCGCGGCGGCAACACCGTCGTGTTCCGGATCGGCTCCGACGCCCTGGGGACGGCGGAGGCGATCGTCGAGCACGCCCTGCGCCCGGCGCTCGCCGCCGCGGGCCTGCCCGACGGCGCGGCCAGCCTGGTCGCCAGCGCCAGCCGGGCCGCGGGCTGGGCGATGTTCTCCGATTCGAGGCTGGCCCTCGCCGTGGCGCGTGGCTCGGGGTTCGCCGTGGCACAGCTCGGGGCGGTGGCCCGCCAGGCGGGGAACGCCGTGAGCCTCCACGGGACCGGCGGCACGTGGATCGTCCCGGGGCTCGGCGCCGCGGCGCGACCCTTCGGCCTGGCCGTCTTCCACTCCCTCGACCGGAAGGTGTGCAACACGCTGAACACCTGCTGCATCCCCGCCGAGCGGGCCGACGAGCTCGTGCCCGTGTTCCTCGAGCACCTCGACCGGGCCGGCGAGCGCCTCGGCACCAATCCGAAGCTCCACGTGACCGAGGCTGCCCGTCCCTTCGTCCCCGACGCGTGGTTCACGACCGAGGTGCCCATCGCCCGGGCCGACGGCGAGCACGTCGAGCCCAAGGCGGAACCGATCGGCGCCGACCGTCTGGGCGAGGAGTGGGAGTGGGAGGACAGCCCGGAGGTGACCCTCCACGTCGTCGCGTCGGTCGACGAGGCGGTGGCGCTCTTCAATCGGCAGAGCCCGCGCTTCGGCGCCTCCCTCGTGTCCGACGACCCGGACGAGCACGCCAGGTTCTTCCGCTCCGTGGACGCACCCTTCGTCGGCACCGGATTCACCCGCTGGATCGACGGCCAGTACGCCCTCGGCAAGCCCGAGCTCGGGCTGTCGAACTGGGAGCACGGCCGGCTGTTCGGCCGGTCGGGCATCCTCTCGGGGGACTCGGCGTTCTCGCTGCGCCTGCGGGCCGTCCAGGACGACCCCGACATCGGCCGCTGAGCTAGCCGGCGGGTCGGATGAGGTAGTCGTCGGCGTCGTCGTCCCAGTCCATCTCCACGACGTCGCGGGCGGCGGCGGCCCGGGAGAACTGGAGGAACCCCCGGAACCCGAACGCCTTCTCGGAGAAGTCGGGATCCTCCTTGCGAATCCGGTCCTTGAGCCCCGACAGCGGAACCGGGTCGCCGTGCCCCGCCTCCTCCACCGTCTTCGCGAGGAGCCGGAACGCCTGGTCCTCGGCACCCCCGTCCTCGGGGAAGGTGACCTCGGGGTCGCCACGGGCCGGGCCCTCGCTCAGCTCGACGACGCCCCGTTCGGCCAGCGACGACATGAGCTCGCCGAAGCCGCGGAAGCCGTAGTCGGCCTCGCTGAACGTCGGATCCTTGCGGAGCAGCGCCCGCTTGAGACTGGAGGCGAGCACGACGCCGTCCGCCGAGCTCTGGAGACCCGAGAGGGTCTGGGTGACGAGTCGCTCGATGTCCTCGACGTTCGAACGGGTCGAGGTCTCCCCGTCGCCGGAGCCGGAGCCCCTCGGCTTGCGCGACCGTGAGCGGCGACTCGGACGGTCGCCGACCTCCACCCCGTCGAGGTTCTCGTAGAACAGGAACTCGTCGCAGGCCGGGGGCAGGAGCGCCGACGTCGACGCCTTCAGGCCGATCCCGATCACCTTCTTGTCGAGCTCGCGGAGCTTGTGCACCAGCGGGGTGAAGTCGCTGTCTCCCGAAACGATGACGAACGTCGTGATGTAGTCGCGCTCGAACGACAGCTCGAGGGCGTCGACGGCCATCTTGATGTCGGCTGCGTTCTTGCGGCTGGCGCCGAGACGCTGGGGGATCTCGATGAGCTCGACGTGGTGCTCGACGAGCATCCGGCGGGCCTCGTCCCACATCGTCCAGTCGCCGTAGGCGCGCCGCACCACCACGCGCCCCCGCTCGGCGAGGGCGTCGGCGATCGGCTTCATGGAGAACGTGTGTCCTCCGAGGTCCTCTCGAGCCCCGATGGCGAGGTTCTCGAAGTCGAGATAGAGGGCGATGCGAGCTTCGGAGCTGCTCATGGACTGGGGGTTCGGTCGGTCATGCCTCCAGGGTAGGCCGGGCTTGTGCGCGCCGGCTCCCGATGCCAGCCTTCGCCGCCGTGCGCGACTCCACCGTTCGAAGGCTGTCCCGGCTGCACAGACTGGTGTTCCGGGCCACGAAGGGTCGCATCGGCGCGCGCCTCGTCGACAACGACATGCTGCTGCTGACCACCCGTGGAGCCGTCACCGGCGAGCCCCACACGGTGCCACTGCTGTTCCTGCGAGACGCCGACCGGCTCGTCGTGATCGCGTCCTACGGGGGCCGGCCCGACCATCCGCAGTGGTACCGGAACCTCGTCGCCGAACCGGTTGTCGGCGTTCGGCTCCCCCGGGCACGGACGACGGTGGAGCGCACGGCGCGGACGGCGACGGCGGACGAGCGCCGGACCTGGTGGCCGCGGATCGTCGAGGCCTACGACGGGTACGAGACGTATCAGGCGCGCACCGAACGCGAGATCCCGGTCGTGTTCCTGGAACCCTGAGTTCCCGGTCAGGACCCGACGTTCGACGTCGGCTCCGGCATGTTCGGCTCCGAGGGATCGTCGTCGCCGCAGGCGCCGAGCGAGAGGGTCAGCAACAGGCCGAGGACCGCGGCGACGAGTCGGTGTTTCGTGTCGGACATCCCGGTCAATCTAGCGAGCGGCCCACCGATCGACCTGTGGACAACTCCGGCCGAGGTCCTATCATCACCGGCGAATGCGTCCTCCCGAGACCCCGGCGGCGCGCGTCCCCTCACCCCGACGCCGCAACGGGCTCATCGCCGTCGTCGCGATGAGCGTGCTCGCGATCGCCTGCACCGGCTCCGGCGGGGTCGAGCCGCCGTCGGCGACGACGGCGCCGGTCGACGAGACGGCGCAGCCCGCGGAGCCGGCCGCGGCGGCACCGACGACCACCTCCTCGCCGGCGACGACCACGACGACCACGACGACGATCCCGGCGTCGACCCCGGCGAGCACGACGACCACCACCAGCCGGCCGCCCACGCGTGACCTCTCCCCGGTGGAATCGGTCGCCCGGGCCAAGGAGACGGCCTCGGCCATCGCCGTCGAGCTCACCACCTACTGGGAGGACGACGACCACGCGCAGCGGCTCGCCCCGCTGGTCCCACCGGGCGAGGGCGACGCGCTCGTCGGGGCCGCCGCGCCGCTCCTCCATCCCGGGCGGTGGTCCTACGGCGAAGTGACCTACCCCCAGATGGGTGGCTTCGACGGCGAACGAGCCTCGGTCATGGTGGTGACCCGCCAGACGGTGGGCTCCGACGACGGTGCCGAGTTCTCGGTGGTCCGGACCCTCGACATCCGTCTGGCACTCGGCGCCGCCGACTGGGAGTTCGAGGCGCTCGCGTCCGCCGGAGGCGCCTTCGAGGATCTCGACGACCTCAGGTTGGCCCACCGCGTCGCCGACGATCCGCGCATCGAGATGCCGGACTCGGCCCGCCTCGACATCCGGGAGGGACAGGTCTCCCCCGTGTTGCTCGAACTGATGGCCGAGCTGGCGGATCAGACCCCCTACGGCGTCGTCACCCTGGCGACGGGACATCCCTATCACGTCTTCGAGACGGATCGGGTGAGTCACCATTCGGTCGGGCGGGCGGTCGACATCTACCGGATCGGAGACCGCCGCGTGTTCGACGATCGCGACCCCGGCTCCACGACGCAGCGCATCACCGAGTGGCTCCTGGAACGCGACGAGGTCGTCCAGGTCGGCAGCCCGTGGGACCTCGACGGGGAGGCGTCCCGACGGTCCTTCGCCGATCTGGTGCACCAGGACCACCTCCACGTGGCCGTCCGGACCGAGGCCGAGCTGGCCGAACGGCTCGATCCGGCCGGCGAGGGCGGTCAGGAGGGGTCGGGGGGCTGACCGTTCCGGAGGTGGTCGACGAAGAAGCGCAGGCTGGCTCCGTAGACCATCTCGTGGTTCGCCCGGAAGTAGACGAGCGAGACCGAGGCCGACCGCCGGGCGAGCACCACACCCGGATCACCGTCGGTGAAGTGCGATTCGGCCGCGACCGGCTGGGAGATCGATTCGGGGACGCGCTGCCGACCGAACGTCTCGACCTGCTCGTCACTGAACCGGTCCTCGGGGTCGGCCAGCTGGTTGAACGCTCGCGCACCCTGGCTGGGTGACACGATCGTGTCCCAGATGCCCTGGCCGATGAACACCGGCACGGAGAACTCCCGGGCGGCGTCCAGGTGGGCCATGGGGCTGCGATGGACGCAGGACGCCAGTGCGTCCGCGTCGCTGGTCGGGTTGCCCCCGCAGGCCCGCTCGAGGTCCCAGGCGTAATGGCGGCCCTGCCGCCTCGCCTGCCGGTAGAAGTCGACGAGGTCGTAGGGCGGTCCCCAGGCGGCGGCGGCCGCGACCTTCTCGGGGTGCCGGCCGGCCAGCAGCAGCGACATCATCCCGCCGCCGGAGTAGCCGACCGTGTAGACGTGGTCGGCGTCGACGCCGTCCTGGGCCGTGGCCCAGTCGATGGCATCGACCGCGTCCTGGACGGCGAGGTCGGATCCCGTGGAGTCCGCATCGTCGTTGACCCCCCGGTAGTTCGGGGCGATCACCGCCCACCCGTTGTCCTCCGCCCACATCGCGTAGGGGATGCCGGCGTGCTGCAGATAGTGGGCGCTCCACGAGTGGAGGACGACGAGGAGCGGCCGGGGCCGGTCCCCCCGGGGCGGCAGCCACAGTGCGGGCTGTTCGGCGCCGTCGGCCGTCGACGTGATCCGAACGTCCTCGACCGCCTCCACCTCGCGCTGCCACCGCCGGAGTCCCCGTGAGGTGTAGCCGGTGAAGTTCCGGATCACGCGGATCCGCTCCAGCGCTTCGTAGGTGGGCGGCTCCAGAGGTGGCAGGGTCGTGGTGGTCGTCACCGAACTGCTCGTGTTCGGGGGAGCGGTCACGGACGTCGACGGGTCCGCGGTCGTGGAGGAGGAGGATGGGGAGGTGCTGGACGGTGCCGACGTCGTCGCGGCACCGCTGGTCGACGACGAGGACGAGGTGGACTCGCCGCCGGTTCCCGACGACGTGGTCGGCTCCTCCGTCGACCCCGGAGCGGCCGCGGTCGTCTCGGCACCCTGCGGTGGATCGTCGCCGACGACACACGCGGCGAGGGCGGCGACGAGCCCGAACAGGAGGGCCCACCGGCCGGCGGCGAGCAGGGTCCTCAGCCCCACGACACCCTCCCTCCGACCCCGACCGGGGCGCGGACACGAGTAGCTTGTGGACCGGACCGAGGGGATCGACCGGGATGGACCGCACGCCAGCACTCGACGGGATACGGGCGGCGGCGATCGCGATGATCGTCGCCTACCACGTCGACGACCGGGTCGTGCCCGCCGGCTACTGGGGCGTGATCCTGTTCTTCGTGCTGTCGGGGTACCTCATCACCCGGGTGCTGACGGCCGAGGAGGACCGGACCGGCCGCATCGACGTCCGGGCCTTCTATGCCCGACGGGCGCTGCGAGTCCTGCCGCCGCTGGTCGTGTTCTGCGCCGTCCTCTTCGCCACCGGCACCGACTGGTCCCGGGTGGCCGCGACCCTCGGGTTCTACGCGAACTACGCACGCGTGGACGGGATGGATCTGGGACTGCTCACGCACACCTGGTTCGTGGCCATCGTGGGGCACTTCTACGTGGTCTGGCCCCTGGTGATCGCCGCGGTCCCCCGACGACACCGGGTGCGAGTCGTCGGTGTGCTCGCCCTGGCGGCCATCGTCTGGCGGGTGGTGGCGATCCAGGTGGCGTCGCCGGGCTGGGTCTACAACGCGACCGACACCAATGCCGCCGCGCTGCTCGCCGGGGCCTATCTGGGCGTGGCCCGTCCCGGTGGATGGCGCTGGGCAGGCTGGTCGCTCCCGGCCGTGGTCGCCCTCAGTCTGATACCGGCGTTCGGCGAGCGGGGCGCGGCCTTCCTGTGGGCCGACTTCCTCGCTCTCGCCCTGGGCGTCCTGGTCCTCCAACACGCGCTCACCCGACCTCGATGGCTCGAGGTGTCATGGCTCGTCTCGCTGGGGCAGGTGTCCTACGGGCTCTACCTCTGGCACTACGTGTTCGTCCGCATCGACATTCCACTGTGGACGGCCGTGCCGCTCACGGCCGCCGCCACCGCCGGGTCCTGGTACCTCGTCGAGCAGCCGGTGCAGGCGCTCCGAGACCGCTTCAGGCGACGCCGCCGGACGCCTCCGAAGGATCGCCGGCTCACGGCCGAAGCCTAGGTCCCGGCGGAGCGCGTTCGCCGTCGCGCCGGCTCACCGCCACGCCACCGGCACCGACCGCGGCGTCCGGAAGACCAACCCCTCGACCGGTGGAAGCGGGCCGTCGGGCGCCGGCACGCCCGGTCCCTCGAGGACGGCTGCGAGCGCCGTCTCCGCTTCGAGCCGGGCGAGGTGCACCCCCAGACAGGCGTGGGGGCCCCGGGCGAACGTGAGATGCCGACGGAGTCCGTCACGCCCGGGATCGAAGACGTCGGGGTCGGCGAAGGAGGCGGGGTCGCGGTTGGCGGCCGACAGCGAGACCCGCACGAGGTCGCCGGCGTCGACGCTCTCCCCGGCGAGGGCGACGTCGGTGGTGGCATACCGGTCGACCACGGCCGCCGCCGGCTCCAACCGCATCGACTCGTCCACGACCGCCGGGACGAGGGCGCGATCGGCGCGGAGCCGGTCCCACAGCCCGGGACGGGTGAGCACGTCGCGCATGAGGATGGCGATCTGACCCTCGACGGTGACGATCCCGCCGAACAGCAGCACCGCGACGTCCGCAACGAGCTCCTCCGGGGCGAGATCGCTCGTCTCCTGCACCCGCGACAGCAGGGCACTCGTCGGGAAGGCGGCCAGCACGGCGTCGCGCAGCTCCGCCACCGCCGTCGACCCTTCCTCGGGCACCGGCCCACCGGCCGTCACCGCCTCGACGGCCGCGGCGATGTCCTCGTACCAGCGGACGAGCCGGGCGACGCTCGTGTCGCCGAGGTCGAGGGCATCGGCCATGACCCCGGCCGCCAGCGGCGCGGCGAGATCCCTCCGGAGGTCTCCTCCGCCGGCGGATGCGACCGAGGCGACGGCCCCCCGGGCGCGCTCCCGCGTCGAGACGGCCAGCCGCCGGTGGACCTCGTCGCGACCAAAGGCGTCGGCGAAGGGGGATCGGTGGCGGTCGTGGGACGGGCCGTCGAGCGACAGCATGCTCGGCCCCACGACCCGCGCCGTGGAAAACCGCGGGTCGTCGACGGTGTACGTGGCGGCGTCGCGCAGGACCTCCACCGCCGCCTCCCGCCCGACGACGAGCCACCCGTCCAGCGCGTCGACGTCGACGACCGCTCCCCACCCCTCCCGCAGTCCGGCGAGGATCGGGTGGGGGTCGCCGGCGAGGCCTCCGACGGTGACCTCGTCAGGCCTCATCGGCCTCGACGTCCATGAGGTCGAGGGCGTCGTCGGCGAGGCCCGGGCCGGCCACGCCGAAGAGGTTGCGCGCGACGTCGACCCCGGCGTCACGGAGCTCCGCCACCTCGTCGACGTAGCGGGCGACCCCGGCCACGTGCACGTCGGGGAGGTAGTCCCGCACCCGACGGCTGGCCTCGAGGTTGGCCTCGTGGTCGTTCATCGCCAGCACGACGAGGTCGATCCCGCCGTGGAGGACGATGCGGTCCCAGAAGTCGCGATCGAGGGCGTCACCCCGGATCACCCGGCGGCCCAGGGCGACGTTGGCCTTGACGATGTCGTCGCTGTGATCCACCCCGATCACCACCGGGCCCCGGCGACGCACGATCTCGTCGTAGGCCCCGCCCCCCACCCGTCCGAGGCCGAACACGAGGATCCGGCACTCGCCCGGTTCGATGAACGCGTCGTCGGCCCGGATGGGATGGCGTTCGAGCCGTTCGAAGGCACGGCGGAACCGTTGGAACACGATGTAGCGGGCGGTCGTCAGCGGAGCGGCCAGGGCGAAGGACACGGCCACCGCGACGGCGACGATCGCCGACCACCCGGGGTCGACCACGCCCTCGTCGGCAGCCGCGTCGATCACGATGAGCCCGAACTCGCTGAAGGTCGCCAGCGTGATCGACGCGTGCCAGACGGTACGAGCCCGCAGGTGGAAGCGGCTCAGCACGATCACGAACCCGGCGGCCTTCAGGGTGACGAAGACGACGAGGATCCCGGCGACGGCGAGCTCCCCGGCGTCGGGCGCGCCGGCGAGGCCGATGGAGAGGAAGAACCCGACGAGGAGGAGGTCCTTGAACCCGAGCAGTCGCTCGGCGAGTTCGGGTGAGCGCCGGTGGTTGGCGAGCAGCACGCCGACGACGAGGGCCCCGAGATCGGCCTTCACACCGACCCGATCGAAGACCTCGGCGCCGACACCGATGGCGAGGCAGAAGCCCAGGAGCACGAGCAGCTCGCCGTGGCCGCTCCGATCGAGGAGCCAGGAGTACACGGGCCTGGCGACGAGCACGGCCGCGATGACCGGGATCGCCCACGGTGAGGGCAACTCGCCGGTGGAGGCCGTCAGGTAGCCGACCGCGAACACGTCCTGCACGATGAGGATGCCTATGGCAATGCGGCCCTGGAGCGACGACGACTCCCCGCGGTCCTCCAGCGCCTTCACCGCGAACACGGTGCTCGAGAACGAGAAGGCGAACCCGATGAGCGCCGCCTCCGCCACCGTCAGGCCGATCGCCGGTCCGAGGCCGATGGCGCCGAGGAACAGCACGACGCTCCCGAACACGATCGTCGACAGTCCTGCGTGGAGGGAGCCGCCCGCCCACACCTCGGGGCGCAGGAGGGTGCCGAGCTTCAGCTTCAGCCCGATCCCGAACAGCAGGAGCAGGACACCGAGATCGGCGACGAGCTCGATGGCGGGCGACGTCTCCTGGCCGAAGGCGTGGAGCACGAACCCGGCGACCAGGTAGCCGACGAGCGGCGGGAGCCGCGCCGCGGACGCGACGAAGCCGAGGCCGAAGGCGACGAGGAGCAGCACGACGTCCATCTCAGGCCCTCGTCTCGCGAACCCAGGCCATGAACCGGCGGGCCGGCCAGGTGGTGACGATCCGGTCGCGGGGGATCCAGCCCCGCTGGGCCTGCAGCACGCCCCACCTCGCGTTGTCCAGTTCGGCGACGTCGTGGGCGTCGGTGGACAGGGCGAACAGCACGTCGTCGCGATCACGCGCCATGCGGAGGAACTCGACGGGGGCGTCGAGACGGTCGAGGTGCGAGTTGATCTCGATGGCGCACCCGGTGCGCGCCGCGGCGTCGAGAACCGCCTCGACGTCGAGGTCGATGCCCGGCCGCCGGCCGATGCGGCGCCCCGTCAGGTGGCCGATCACGTTCACCGACGGATCCTCCATGGCCCGCACGATCCGCTTCGTCTCGGCGTCTCGGTCGAGGTCGAAGTGGCTGTGCACACTCGCCACGCCGAACCCGAAACCGGACCGGAACGAGGGGTCGTAGTCGAGGTCGCCGTCGGGGGCGATGTTCAGCTCGACGCCGTGGAGGACGGCCAGCTCGAACCGGTCGGCGAACGCCTCCAGCTCGGCGCGCTGGGCGACCATCCGCTCACGGGACAACCCGTTGATGGCCAGGTCCTCGCCGTGGTCGGTGATGGCCACGTACTCGTACCCGCGGTCCTCGCAGGCACGCAGCATGGCCTGCATCGGGGCACGGCCGTCGCCGGAGGCGTCGGTGTGGACGTGCAGGTCGCCGCGGAGGTCGGCCCCGGTGACGAGGTCGGGCAGCTCGCCCCTGGCCGCCAGTTCGATCTCGCCCGTGTCCTCGCGGATCGTCGGCGGGATCCACGTCAGACCGAGGGCCTCGTAGACGTCCTCCTCGGTCTCCGACGCGACGACCGCCCCGCTCTCCGCGTCGGCGAGGGCGTACTCGTTGAGCGTCCACCCCCGCTCGATCGCCCGCTGACGGAGGGCGATGTTGTGCGCCTTCGAACCCGTGAAGTAGACCGCTGCCGCGCCGAACTGCTCCGGCTCGACCACCCGGAGATCGATCTGCAGCCCGCTCGAGGACACGACGGCCGACTTGCGGCCACCGAACGCCACGACGTCGCGGACCACCGGCATCGAGACGAACCGCTCCATGACCGCACCGGGATCGCCGGTGCTCGTGGCGATGATGTCGACGTCGCCGATCGTCTCCCGGAACCGTCGCAGGCTGCCCATCGCCTCCGCACGTTCGACGCCCGGCACCTCCCCGATGGCAGCCACCGCATCACGCGCCGTGCGCATCGCCTCGATGATCGGTGTCCGGCGGTCCTTCCCGCCGAGGCCGCCGAGACGCTCCAGTGACCGGCGGATGTTGCCCTCGGTCTTCGCACCGAGTCCCGGGACGTCGCGCAGACGCTCGGCATCCAGCGCACGCCTCAGGTCCTCCACCGACTCGATCCCGAGTCGCTCCCGCAGCAGCACGGCGGTCTTGGGACCCACCCCGGGGATCCTGGTGATGTCGACGAACGCGGGCGGATACCGGTCGCGCAATGCCTCGAGGGTGTCGATCGTCCCCGTCTCCACGAGCTCGCGGATCTTGCGGGCGGTGCCGGGTCCGACGCCGTCCAGGGTCGTGAGGCGGCGTTCCGTCCAGTCCGCGAGGGACTCGGTGGCCGCCTCGACGGCGCGCGCCGCCTTCTCGTAGGCGCGCACCCGGAACGACTGGGACGAGCCCTCTTCCAGGGTGGTCAGACGCGCCAGTTCGGCGAGGACGGCGGCGATCTCCCCGTTTCCGATCACCCAGACAGCCTACGAGGCCGCAGAATGGAGGCATGGCACGCCTGTCCGTCCTCGCAGCGCTCGTCGCGGCCGTCGCCGTCGCGCTCGCCGATCCCGGCGGGACCCCCGTGGCCTGCGTCGCTTCGGGAACCTGCGACCGGATGGCGGTGGGGCCCGGCCCGATCGCCCAGCCTGCGGCCGCATGGTCGTCGCTGGCACTCGGCGCGGTGGCGGTATGGACCGCAGGCAGGGGGCCGCAGGGGCGCATCGTCGGCGCGGCGACAGCGCTGTCGGCCGCCGGGGCCCTGTGGTACCACGCGGCACTCACGACCTGGGCGGGGCGGGTGGACGCCGCCGGCGTGGCGGCGGTGACGGTGGCGCTGGCGATCGCTGCCATCGTCCCCGTCGAGCGCTCGACCGGCGCGGCGGCGCTCGGAGCCCTGGCGGTGGCCGTGGCCGCGGCCACCGGGCTCGCCGAGGCCCTGTCCCTCGTGGCGGGGGCGGCCGGTGCGGGAGCCGTGCTGCGGTCGGTCCGCCGCCGGCCTCTCCCCCCGCTCCTCGTGGCGATCGCCGCCCTCGGCACGGGGGCGGCGGCGTGGCGATGGGGTCCCCACGCCGCCTGGCACGTGCTCGCCGCCGTGGCCGTCGCCGCCCTGCTGGCGCATCTCGACGGCGCTCGTATCCTTCGCGTCGACGACCCGGGGGGCCACCGGTGAGCAGACGCCGCGGCTACATCAGCTTCTTCGATCGCGTCGGACGCCGACGCGGCGACACGCTGTTCTACGCCGGCACCCGTCGCGGGCCGTTGCTGCCGACCCTGGCGGTGATCGGCCTGATCGCCGGCGTCGTGACGGTGTGGTGGCTGCTCACGAGGCCCGACGAGCGCCTCGCCTCCCAGGAGGTGACGGTGCCCGAAGGTGTCACCGTCCCGTCGCTGCTCACCCCCGTCGAGACGACCACCACCATTCCCGAGGCGGTGCTGTCGTCGATGGCCTGCCCGAGCCCCCTCACCACGGAGTGGAACACCTTCCAGGGGAACGCCGGGCGGACGGGCTGTGTCGAGGCGCCGACGATCACCCAGCCGCGCATCCTGTGGACCTTCGAAGTCGGCATCCAGGGCTGGCTCAACAACCCGGTCATCGGCAACGGGCGCGTGTTCGTCGGCAGTGCCGGCCGTGCCCAGTTCGAGGCCGACGACGGCGACGCCGTGTACGCCATCGACCTGGCGACCGGTCGTGAGGCGTGGGTCTTCGAGGACCCCACCCTCGACGTCAACGGCGTCTCCTTCGCCGACGACGTGGTCGTGGCCACCGGGGACGAAGGCAACGTGTGGGCCATCGACGCCTCGCAGACCGACTTCGGCGGACGGCTGCTCTGGGAGGCGACACGGGACACGTCGGTGTTCGGGTCGCCCCTCATCATGGGCGACCGGGTGATCGTGGGCGACGCCGACGGGATGGTCGCCGCGTATTCGATGGAGGACGGGACCCCGCTGTGGGAGGCGCAGGTCGAGGGCGCGATCCGCGGAGGCCCCTCCAGCGACGGGGAGATCATCGTCGTGGCGGGCGAGCAGCGTGAGATCCTCGCCCTCGACCGGGATGGCACCGAGCTGTGGCGCAAGACGCTCCGAGGACGCGACATCACCGCGAGCACCGAGATCTTCGCCGCCCCCACGATCTCCGACGGCGTCGTGATCCTGTCGCTGGTGCGCGACGACGTGTACGCCGACCCGGCGCTCATGGCGCTCGACCTGGCCACCGGCGTGGATCTGTGGATCGGCACGGACACGGGTTCGGTCAAGGACGACTGGGGCGACCTGGCGTGGGGCAACCTGCGGGCCTCGCCCGCCACGGTGGGCGATCTCGTCGTCTCTGCGGAGACGTACTCACAGGGGGCGGTCGTGCTCGGCGCCGACGACGGCGAGACCCGGGGAGCCGTGACGTCTGGACCGTTCTGCATCCCCCACTGGCCCTCGCCCGCCGTGGTCTCGAATCAGGTGATCCTGCCCCGGCACGATGGCGGCATCTACGCCGTCGACCTGGCCTCGGGCAACGTCGTGTGGTCCCTCTTCCTCGGGGACTCCCAGGCGCGGGGGACCTTCCCGCCCGAGTACACCGAGGACGAGTCGTTCTGTGAGTGGGGCCCGGAGGGGACGGCCTCGATCCTGTCGTCACCGGCGATCTCCCAGGACGGGATCGTCGTGGTGGGCACGCTGGAGGGCGTGCTCTACGCGATCGCCGACACCTAGTCGGCCACCGCCTCCACCGCCGCCTCGAGGCCCGGATCGACACCGGCTTCGAGGTCCGCCAGCGTGGTCGGCGCCGACACGTCGGGCGGGACGCCGATCCCGTCGAAGGACGTGCCCGAGGCGTCCTCGGTCCGCTGGTTGGGCAGTCCCAGCGACCAGCCCACCGGCAGGGCCCGGGCGAGGATGGGGGAGGGAGACCCGGCGGTCGGCTCGCCCACGAAGGTCACCCCGGGGACCTGGCGCAGTGCGAGCACGAGGAGCTCGGCCGCGCCGCTCGTGCCGGGACCGACCAGCACCGCGAGCTCGCCGGGGAACACGCCCGTCGGCGCCGGGCGCACGACGATCGAGCCGGCGTCGACGAAGTCGTCGGTGCCGCCCACCCGGGCGCGGCGCGAGGCCACGAGGGTCTCCTCCTGGACGAACCGCGAGGCGAGGATCATGCCGAGGCCCTCGACGCCGCCGTCGTTGGCGCGGAGGTCGAGGACGAGCCGGGTCTCGGGGCCGCTCGACTCGATGAGGCCGTCCACGACGCGCGCCATCGCCTCTCCCGTCCGTGCGACCCCGCCGGCGAAGGGCTCGAGTGTCGTGACGGCGAGGTACCCGACACCGTCGGCGGCGAGGCCGGCCACCATCGCGCCATCGCCCTCCGTGCCTTCGACCGACAACAGATGTTCGCCCGCCAGGGCGGCGGCTGCGAGGCGGTCGGCCACGGGGGCCGCTGCGGATCGCCACACGCCCTCGGGGACGCCCTGCTGGGGCTCCTGGACGGACAGGCGCACCTGGGGGTCGTCGAGCGGGTCGAGGAGCGCGGTGATCGCCTCGAAGGCCTCCGACGGCGGGCTGCCGGCCGTGAGCCCGTCGCCGAGCACCGCTGCACGCGCCGCCCACCCGTCGTCGAGGGAGCCGGCGTAGTGGTCCTCCATGGCCTCCACCACGATCCCGAGCGACGACGGGGCATCGTCGTCGTAGAACTCCTCGGGGATCACGCACCCGTCCGGGAGGTCGGACCGTTCGTACCGGACGATGCGCCCGGCCTCGCGGAGGATCAGTTCGTCGTCGCCCTCCAGGGTGAGCACCTCGGCGATCCCCCGGGACCCGCTCTCCGCCACCCGGACGCAGTGATCGTCGCCGTATTCGTACACCTCGACGGCGCCCTGGGAGATGGTGATGTAGCCGCCGAAGCCGATGGAGCGCCACTGGCCCTCGAAGGGTTCCGCCTCGGCGGTCGAGGGGCCACACGAGGCGAGCGCGAGCACGGCGACGCAGGCCGCGACGAGGGCTCTCACCCCGCGGCCTCCGACCGGGTGAACCGGTCGCCGTCGTGGTCGACGAGCTTGGGCACCGTCAGTCCCCGGTGGCCGGGACACGATCCGTCGAGGTGCCCGGCGACGTCGTCCCAGAACCGCTCGACGATGCCGGCGGCGAGGTCACGGCCCGCGGCGCCGAGGCCGCAGCGATTGGCGTCGGTCACCCGCTGGGTCCACGCGGCGAGTTCTTCGACCGTCCCGGTGTCCCCGGCGCCCTCGTGGAGCACGTCGAACCGCTCGGCGAGCGCGGCGGTGCCCAGCGAGCACGGCGGGCACTGACCGCACGACTCCGCGGCGAGGAAGCCCCCCAGCACGGCACCCGCCTCGAGGAGGCACGTGGTGTCGTCGTACACGATGAACCCGCCGGAACCGAGGCCGGCGCCGGCGCGCTGCAGGGCGCCGAACTCCAGCGGCGTGTCGAGATCCGCGGCGGTGAGCGGCGCGTTCGACACCCCCGAGAGGATCGCCTTCGGACGGCGCCCGGCCTCGAGACCCTCGCCGACGCCGTACACCAGCCACGACAGCGGCGTCCCCAGCCCGAGTTCGACGACCCGCTCCCGCCGGACGTCGCCGGACACGGTGAAGACCATGGTGCCGGGCGAGTCCTCGGTCCCCCGCGATCGGAACCATTCCGCGCCCTCGCGCAGGATGGAGGGGACGTGGGCCAGGGTCTCGACGTTGTTGACGACCGTGGGGTTGGGTGACGTCGGCGTCCCGAAGAGCCCGCTCACGTAGGGCGGGTACAGGGTCGGCTTCGGGTCGCGTCCGGCGACCACCTCGAGGAGCGCCTTCTCCTCGCCGAAGAGGTAGTCGTCGGGCCCGGTGACCACGGCGATCGGCAGGTCCCCGGTCATGCCGGCGTCCGCCATCTCGGCGAGGGCCGTCTCGAGCCGGTCGATCTCGGGCCGGAACGCAGCCTTGACGGCGACGTAGGCGGCCGACGCACCGACGGCGAGCGCGGCGATCACCACCCCGTCGATCACCTGATAGGGATTGGCGCGCAGGATGGCCCGGTCCTTGAACGTCCCCGGTTCGCCCTCGGCCCCGTTGCAGACCACGTACCGCTCCCCGCTTTCGCCGCGGACGCCGGACCACTTGATGGCCGTCGGGAATCCGGCGCCGCCGCGACCCCGGAGCCCGGCAGCCCGGATCTCGGCGATCGTCGCCTCGGGGCCGACGGTGCGGGCCCGCTCGACGGCGACACCGCCTCCGGCGGCGCGATGGGCGTCGAGATCCTCGACGGCGGCGAGCAGGCCGCCCTCGCCGTCGTCGGTCATCGGCCCCCCGATCCGTTGCCCGACGGTTCCTCCTCCGCCACGTCGGCCTTCTTGACGGTGGTCGTCGTCCGGGTCGCGGTCGCCCCCTTCGCCGAGGGGGTCGAGCCGGCCTTCTTCGATGCGGCCTTCTTCGTCTTCTTCCCCGTGGTGCCCGTCCCCCGGCCCGCCCGCTCCGCGGCCGCTTCGAGGTCGTCCACCGACCCGGCGATCCGCTCCACGAAGCGGTCGATGTCGGGGACCAGGTCCCAGTCGGAGTTGACGCCCCAGTACATACGGCCGTCGTAGGAGAACAACGCCACGCCGATCCCGTGGTTCGCCCACAGCGGCACCATCGGGTAGTTCGCCGTCATGCGCGCCCCCAGGAGGTAGAGCGGGATCTGGGGCCCGGGGACGTTCGTCACCGTCATGTTGAACGGACGGACCGTGCCCGCCGCCACCCGCGCCGCCACCGACAGCAGCGTCCCGGGGGTCCACGAGGCGGTCTGCGTGAGCATCGCGGCGCCGAGGGCCTGGTCGGTGTCCTTGAGGTGCGACGTCGCCTCCCGGACCCGGGCGAGGCGATCGGTGGCGTCCGGCTCGTCGATGGGCAGATCGATGAGCCACATCGTCACCTGGTTCCCGAGCTCGCCCTGCTGGTCGTCGTCGCGGATGCTGACCGGCACCATGACCCGGAAGTCGAGGTCGGACACGTCGACGCCCCGATCCTCGGCGAGGAAGCTGCGCACCGCGCCGGCGACGGCGGCGATGACCACGTCGTTGACGGTGCCCCCCAGCGCGTTCTTGATCCCCTTGACACGGTCCAGCTCGGTGTCGTGGAAGGCGATCCGCCGATTCGGCCCGATCGGATCGTTGATCGGCGTGCGCGAGGCGTTGGAGAACCACCCGGACCTCGCCGAGTCGATCATCGCACCGACGCGGTGGCGCACCTCGTCGGCCACGTCCTTCGAGCTCTCCACGAACCCGGCGAGGCTCTTCGTCGCCTCGAGGGGGAGCCGGGCCCGCCGGATCGCCTCGTCGCGGAGCAGTTCGAGGCTCGACGGCGCCGGCCGCGGCTCGAACTCGTCGGGGTCCTCGATCGTGTCGTCGGCGAGCGGCGACAGCGTCACCTTCAGCAGGTCGACACCCGAGATGCCGTCGATCATGCAGTGGTGGACCTTCGTGACGAGCGCCACCTTGTCGTCCTGGAGGCCCTCGACCACCCAGATCTCCCACAGCGGCCGGGTCCGGTCGAGTCGCTGGCTGTAGATGCGTCCGGCGAGTGCCCGGAGCTGCTCGTCGCCGCCGGGCGCCGGCAACGCCGTGTGCCGAACGTGATAGGTGAGGTCGAAGTGCTCGTCGTCGACCCACACGGGGTGGCGCTCGATCGGGATCCACTCGAGGCGCTGGCGGTACCGGGGGATGTACTTGAGCCGTCCGGCGACGAAGGCACGCAGGCGCTCGATGTCGATGCCGCCGTCGGGCCGGCGGAGGTGCTCACCCTCGAAGACGAGGGTGCCGCCGACGTGCATCGGATGCTCCCGACCCTCCATCGCGAGGAACGTGGAGTCGAGGAAGGAGAGTCGCTCGTAGTGGGTGGACATGCGGGGCCTCCCCCCGGGGCGGGCTGACGGGACCGGCGTAGGCTGCCCCAATGCTACGGCGCACGGTTCGGCTGCGGGCACCCGTCGACCTGCGGGCGACGCTCGGGGCGCTGAGCGCCGGTCCGGCGGATCCGACCACGATCCTGCGCCCGGGCGAGGCGTGGCGGGGCACCAGGACACCCGATGGTCCCGCCACCCTCCGCCTGAGCGGATCCGGCCGTGTCGTCGATGCCGAGGCGTGGGGTCCGGGGGCCGGATGGCTCCTCGAGGCCGCTCCGGGGTTCGTGGGGGCCGACGACGAACCCTTCGCGTCGGACCATCCCCTCGTCGGGCGGCTGGCCCGCCGGCACGCAGGGCTGAGGGTCACACGCACCGCCCGGGTCGTCGAGGTCACGCTGCGCGCCGTGCTCGAACAGCGCGTGACGGGCCGCGAGTCGAAGCGGTCGTGGGCCCGGCTCGTCCGTGCCACCTCGGAGCCCGCCCCGGGCCCGGCGCCCGGTCTGTTCCTCCCGCCCGACCCGGCCGTCGTCGCCGGACTCGCTTACCACCGCTTCCATCCCATGGGGGTGGAACGCACCCGTGCCGAGACGCTCATCCGGGTGGCCCGCCACGCCCGGCGTCTGGAGGACACGGCGGCCATGCCCCTGGACGACGCCCACCGACGCCTGCAGGCGGTCCGGGGTGTCGGGCCGTGGACCGCCGCCCTCGTCGCCGGGGTGGCCCTCGGCGACGCCGACGCCGTGCCGGTGGGCGACTACCACATCCCCAACACGGTCGCCTGGGCCCTGGCCGGAGAGCCGCGGGCGGACGACGACCGCATGCTCCACCTCCTCGAGCCCTTCACCGGCCAGCGCGGACGGGTCGTCCGTCTCCTGAAGGCGGCCGGCATCCGGGCCCCGAAGTACGGCCCGCGCGCACCGATCCGCTCCATCGAACGGATCTGATCGGGAAGCAGGAAGGGGCCCTCCCCCCTACACAGCGAAGCCGACGAAGGCCAGGAAGATCGTCAGGAGGACGGCGCCCTCCCAGCGGACGAGACGCCGTCCGGTGAGGACGAGGACGCCGGCGAGCAGCGCCGATCCGGCCATGAAGCCGGCCGCGATGCCGAAGGTGTCGTCGACCGGTCCGGGTCCGACGAGCCCGGCGGTGCCGGCCACCATGAGCGTGTTGAACAGGTTCGATCCGAGGACGTTGCCGAGCACGAGGTCGGTCTCGCTGCGGCGGGCTGCGGCGAGGGCGGTCGCGAGTTCGGGCAGCGAGGTCCCGACCGAAACGATGACCAGACCGACGAAGGCGTCGGAGATCCCGACCTCGTCGGCGAGGAGTCCGGCGCCGCGGACGAGGAACTCGGCGCCGAGCAGGGTCAGACCGAGGGTGAGGGTGCCCATGATCAGCTCGCGGGGGACGAACACGGCCTGGGCCTCGGGGACGTCGGGGTCGGGGGCGCGGCCCCGGGCGGCGTCCCGCCGGGCCCAGCGGATGAGCAGGAAGGCTGCGACGACCATTCCTCCGAACAGCCCCGCTGCCTCCCATCGATTCATCTCGAGGTCGAGCAGGAGGAAGGAGAACGTGACGACGGCGAGGAGCATGAGGCCTCCCTCCCGACGCACGATGGTGCCCCGGGAGAAGATCGTTCCCACGAGCGCCGTCGTCCCGAGCACGAGGGTCACGTTCGCGGTGTTCGACCCCACGACGTTGCCGATGGCCAGGTCGAGTTCGCCCCGTCCGGCCGCGAGCACGGAGACGAGGAGCTCGGGGGCGGAGGTGCCGAGCCCCACGACGAGGGCGCCGATGAGGATCGGCGACATGCCCCAGGCGCGCGACAGCCGTGCGGCGGCGAGGACGAACCGGTCGGCGGCGAGCGTGAGCAACAGCAGACCGGCGAGCAGCAGGGCGAGGGCGGTGATCATGAAGGGTCGTCGATCGTACCGGCGCGACCGCCGCGCTCAGCCGTCGCCGTTGTCGGCCCGGACGGCTTCGGCGATGCGCTCGAGCACGTCGGCGAGGACCCTCGCCTCGTCCTCGTCGACGTGGGCGGCGAAGTGCCGCTCGATGCCGGCGAGGTGTGTGGGGGCGGCCTCGGAGAAGATGCGCCGGCCTTCGGCGGTGAGCACGACGTCCATGCCGCGCCGGTCGGAGGGGCAGACCTGCCGTGTCACCAGCCCGGCATCCTCCATGCGATCGATGAACCGGGTGGCGGCGCTGCGGCTGACCAGCAGGCTGTCGGCGAGTTCGTGCATGCGGAGGCGACCGTCGGGGGCCTCCCGCAGGTAGAGGAGCACCTCGTACCACGAGATCGGGAGGTCGTGGGTCTCGGCGAGTTCGGTGGAGAGGCGGTCGACGACCTCGGCGTGGGCGCGCAGCAGGTTGCGCCAGGCGGCCAGCTGCGTGCTGGTCATCGAGGTGGTGGGGGCCATGGGGCGACCGTACCGCAAGAAAGTTGCAATATGCAACGAGTAGTCGACGTTGGGCGATATGTTGCACACTGCAACGATTGCACATCCCAATTAAAAGGAGCGATCCGTGACCACCACCACCGCCACCCGCACCGTCGACGGACTGAGCGTCCCCGCAGCCGGGACGTGGACCATCGACAAGGACCACTCGAAGGTCGAGTTCGTCGCCCGTCACCTCATGGTGACGAAGGTGCGGGGCTCCTTCGAGGACTACGCGGCCGAGATCGTCGTCGGTGACGATCCCACCGAGTCGAGCATCGACGTGACCATCCAGGCCGCTTCGATCACCACGGGTGCCGACGACCGCGATGCCCATCTCCGTTCCGGCGACTTCCTGGACGTGGAGACGTTCGAGACCCTGCGCTTCGTGTCCGACACGATCGAGCGGACGGACGACGGCTGGGTCGCCCGGGGCGATCTGACGATCAAGGACGTCACCCGGCCCGTCGACCTCCGCTTCGACTTCCTCGGTGCCGCCACCGACCCCTGGGGCAACGCCAAGGCAGGGTTCGAGGCGCGGACCGAGATCGACCGCGAGGACTTCGGCCTCACCTGGAACGTCGCCCTCGAGTCCGGTGGCGTCCTCGTCTCCAAGACGGTGAAGATCGAGATCGACCTCCAGCTCGGCCAGGCCTGACCCCGAACCCGACCGTTCGAGGGGCGCCCCCGCCGGGGGCGCCCCTCGTCGCGTCCGGTGCGAGTCGGCGTCCTAGGCTCGTCGCATGGCCGACCTCGATCGCGCGCTCGCCAGGATCCGCTCGGTCGCCGACGGTGTCGGACGGCGGATCCGCGGTTGGGCGACGGTCCTCCTCGTCGCAGCCCTGGCGTCGTGGTCGATCCTCCTCCGTTCCCGGATCTTCGACTCACTCGGCGCCGCGCTCCGATGGCTCCCCCTCCTCCTCGTCCTGGCACTCCCGGGCTGGATCCTGCTGCGCTTCGCCCGCCGGGTCCTCGCCCTCGGGCCGGCCGTCGACCGGATCGCCGACCGTGTCGATGCCACGGTGGACGCCGCCCGCGAGGACGCGACGGCGGGCATCGCGGAGGCCCGGGCCGGGGGCGGCATCCGGGCACTGCTCCGCTCGCTGCGGGAACTCGGTCGTCACGGCGACGACGTCCGCGACATCGTCGCCGACGCCGCGGGCACGGCTCGGATCGTCACCCTCCCCTACCTCGCGGCCGTGGGCGCAGCGATCGCCGGCGCCGGCGTCGTCCTCACCGTGTTCCTGGTCGCCGTCGTCACCCTCCTGCTGTCGTAGGCTCGACCGCATGGACGAGTGGACCGAGATGGCCGACGGCGTGTTCGTGCGCCGGTACCGGTCGCTCGACCTGAACATCGGCGCCATCCTGTGTGGCGAGGGTGTGGTGCTGGTCGACACCCGGGGTGCCCACACCCAGGCACGCGAGCTCCAGTCCGATCTCCGGCGCATCACCCGGCTCCCCGTGGCGGCGGTCGTGAACACCCACCACCACTGGGACCACACCTTCGGCAACGCGATCTTCGCGGGGGTGCCCATCTGGGGGCACACGAAGTGTGCGGAGATGCTGCAGGTCGCCGGCGAGTCCATGCGCGAGCAGGTGAAGGCCTGGGCCCCGCAGTTCGCCGACGTCTTCGACGAGGTCGAGATCACCCCGCCGGACCACGTCGTCTTCGCCCACGAGTCCATCAAGGTGGGCGACCGGCGCCTCGACCTGCGCCACCTGGGCCGCGGCCACACCGACAACGACCTCGTCGTCACGGTCCCCGACGCCGGGGTCCTCTTCGCCGGTGATCTCGTCGAGGAGAGCGCACCCCCGGCCTTCGGGGACTCCTTTCCGCTGGAGTGGCCGGACACCCTCGACGAGCTGCTCACCCTGTGCCGAGGCCCGGTCGTCCCCGGTCACGGCGCCGTCGCCGGCGTGAACTTCGTGGAGCAACAACGGGACGAACTCGCCGAGGTCCGACGGATCGCCCGGGAGCGCCACGCCGAAGGGCACTCGCCGGCCTCGGCCGCCGAGCTCGACGGGCCCTACCCGGCCGACGTCCTCGCCACCGCCTTCGAGCGGGCGTGGGAGGCCCTCGACGGATGACCGCCCCCACCTGGTTCACTCGCTCGATCGCCGCTCCCGCGTCGGATCGCACGACCACCGTGGAGGAGTGCGACATCCACTGGCTCGACTGGGCCGGCCCCTCCCCCGACGCCCCGGGCCTCGTGTTCGTACACGGCGGGGCGGCCCACGCCCACTGGTTCTCGTTCGTCGCCCCGATGTTCACCCATCAATGGCACGTCGCCGCCCTCGATCTCAGCGGACACGGCGACTCGGGCCACCGTGATCGGTACGACTACCAGACCTGGGCCGCCGAGATCGTCGCCGTCTCGGAAGCGGCGGGATTCCCCGGACCCCCCGTGATCGTCGGACACAGCATGGGGGGCACCGTGACGACCGCCCTCGCCGCCCACCACCCCGCCGCCGTCGCGGGCGCGATCATCGTCGACGCCCTGGTGTCCCGACCGGACGCCGAGTCGGAGGCGGCGTCGCGGGGCCGCACGTTCCGCGCCCCGGGGGTCTACGACACCTTCGACGAAGCCCTCGGCCATTTCCGGCTCATCCCGCCGCAGCCGGCCTCCAACCCCTTCATCCTCGACCACATCGCCCGGCACTCCCTCCACGAGACCGATCGGGGTTGGACGTGGAAGTTCGATCCCCACGTCTTCGATCGCGCCCGGGTCCTGCTCGGCGCCGACCAGGTGCGCTCCGTCACCACCCGGGTCGCCCTCCTGCGCGGCGAACACAGCGTCGTGGTCCCCCCGGACGTCGCCGAGTACCTCTACGGGCTCCTCGGACGTGTCGCGCCGGTGGTGACCGTCCCCGAGAGCCACCACCACGTGTTCGTCGATCAGCCCCTCGCCTTCATCACGGCCATCCGGGCGCTGCTCCAGGACTGGGACCACTCGAGCCCCCGGCGCCCTCCGACCTAGGCCTCCCCGGCCGAGGCGGCGACGTCGAAGGCGATGCCCGTCTCCCGTTCGGACACCTCCCAGAGGAGCCGCCCGTCGTCGGGTCGGCGCGACCAGGGCATGAGGGGTCGACGGACCGGAGCTCCCCAGTTCACGAAGCGGGGGGTGTAGAGGCTCCCACCGGCGGCGGCGGGGTCCGTCGCCGCCCGCAGCTGCGGGAGCACGCCCCGGTCGGGATCCATGCCCGTGAGGCTCGCCAGCCGATGCCAGAACCGCTGACTCACTCCGCCGTGGGTGCTCCGCACGCTCCGCGCCTGGAGGTCGGTGTTCGACAGGCCGGGGTGGGCGACGAGCGCCCGAGCATCGGTGCCCGCGGCGCGGAAGCGGCGGTCCAGCTCGAGGGCGAACTGCACGTTCGCCTCCTTCGACTGGCCGTAGGCGCGCCACGGGTCGTACGTCCGCTCCCGGAAATGGGGATCATCGGGATCCAGGGCACCGCCGTAGTGCCGCCCCGTGCTCGTGACGGTCACGACCCGGGCGGCGTCGGCCCGCAGCAGTGCCGGAGCGAGGTGGGCCGTGAGAGCGAAGTGCCCGAGATGGTTCACGCCGAACTGCAGCTCGAAGCCGTCGGCGGTGGTGCTCGGAGGCGTCGCCATCACCCCCGCGTTGGCGACCAGGAGATCGATGGCGGGATGCGCACCCAGGATCTGGTCGGCGCACGCCCGAACCGACGCCAGCGAGGCGAGGTCGAGGTCCTGGATCTCGAGGGCGGCACCGGGGACGCCGGCCAGGATCTCGTCGCGTGCCGTCGCCGCCTTCTCCTGGTCGCGGGCCGCCATGACGACGTGGGCGCCGGCGCCGGCCAGGGCCCTGGCGGTCTCGAGTCCGAGCCCCCCGTTGGCACCGGTGACGACGGCCACACGGCCGGTCTGGTCGGGGATGTCGGCGGTGGTCCAGGCCATCGTGCTCCTCGGGGTCTCTCCGGGAGCGTACGGGGGAGGTGCCGTCAACCGGACAGGCGGACGACGAGTCCCTCGTCGGGTCCCAGCACGACCGACCCCTCGACGGCCTCGCCGATGCGGTCCATCCCGGTCGACACCTCGACGATCCCGGACCCGAGCTCGACCGTGGTCGACGCCCCCACGAACGACAGCGCGACGGCGAACTCGCCACCCCGGGTGTAGGCGAAGACGCCCGATGGCGTCCCCGGCATCGTCCTGTAGGTGCCGGCGTGGAGCGCCGGCTCGGCGCGCCGCAACCGCAGCAGGCGCCGGGTGAGTGCCAGCATCGATCTCGGATCGTCCCGCTGGTCGGCCACCGACGTCCTCCCGGCCGCGGTACCGAAGGGCAGCCAGGGCTCGGTGGAGCCGAACCCGAACCCGGTGCCGGCATCCGACGTCCAGAGCATCGGCGTCCGGCACCCGTCGCGCCCCTGCCCCTCCTCCCGCAGCGCCCAGGGGTCCTGACGGGCGGCACTCGGCACCTCGACCTCCGGCATCCCGATCTCGTCGCCGTAGTAGATCGTCGGCGTGCCCCGGAGTGTCAGCAGCATCGCCATCGCGACCCGGGCGCGCGCCTCGCTGCCGGCCCGCGTGGCGATCCGCGCCACGTCGTGGTTGCCCAGCACGTGGTTCGGCCACCCGTGGTCCGGAACCACGGCCTCGACCGCCTCCACCGCCTCCCGGTAGGCCGCCGCCTCCCACGGCAGCAGCACGTAGGCGAAGTTGAAGGGCATGTGGAGGCCGTCCCCGTCGCCGTAGTAGGACGCCCACACCCCGAGGTCGTGCTCGGCGATCTCGCCGACGGTGTACCGGTCCGGGTACTCGTCGACGACGCTGCGCATCTCCCGGAACACCTCGTGGATGTCGGGATGGCCGCCGTCGTGCACGTGGACCTGCGAGTCGAAGGGCATCCGGCGGTGCAGGCCCGACACGTACCCGGGGTGTGCCGGCGGGTTGTCCCGGAGTCCCGGGTCCTTCATCGGCAGGTGGGCGACATCGATCCGGAACCCGTCCACCCCGCGCTCCAGCCAGAAGCGCATGACGTCGTACATGGCCTCCCGCACCTCCGGATTGCGCCAGTTGAGGTCCGGCTGCTCGGGGAGGAACAGATGGAGGTAGCACTGGCCCGTCCTCTCGTCGAGGGTCCAGGCCGGTCCACCGAAGTGCGACAGCCAGTTGTTCGGGAGCGTCCCGTCGGGCTTCGGGTCCCGCCAGACGTACCAGTCCCGCTTCGGGTCGTCCCGCGACGAGCGCGATGCCCGGAACCAGCGGTGCCGGTCCGACGTGTGGTTGGGCACGTAGTCGACGATCACCCGGAGATCACGGTCGTGACATGCCGCGATGAGGGCGTCGGCGTCGTCGAGCGTGCCGAAGATCGGGTCGACGTCGCGGTAGTCCTCGACGTCGTAGCCGAAGTCGGCCATCGGCGACCGGTAGAAGGGCGACACCCACACCGCGTCCACACCCAGGTCGACCAGGTGGTCGAGGCGCTCGACGATCCCCGGCAGGTCGCCGATCCCGTCACCGGTCGTGTCCATGAACGACCGCGGATAGATCTGGTAGATCACCCCGTGCTGCCACCACGTCATCGTGGCGAGGAGGCTACCCGTGGTCCCTACAGGTCGAACGACCAGACGGGGTCGGTGATCGTGAAGTCGACCGCCGGACCGGCCGCGACGAGGAACCCGAAGAGCACGAGGCCGCCGCCCGCCATCGACAGGTTCTTCATGAAGTGGCTCGTCTGGTGCCGCTGCTCCACCGGATCGGTGTCCGTCCAGAAGTGGTGCACCAGGACGGCGGCGACGAGCGAGTACGCGACGAGTCCCAACACGGCGAGGTCGGCCCAGACCCCGAAGCCGACGCCGAGGCCGCCGGCCACGATCCCCAGCCCGCTGAACAGGACGAGCGGCGTCGCCGCCGGCACACCCCGCGATGCCGCGTACCTCGACGTCTCCTCCATCCGTACGAGATGACGCACGATCCCCGACCCGACGAACACCAGGGCGTAGAGGATCCGACCGATCAGGATGACGAGGCTCACGGGACTCCCGGGTGTGCGCGATGCAATCATGGCATCCCCCACCTCGACCCGCCGGCTCAGTCGACGTCGATGGGCTGTAGCAACTCCGGCACGTTGTTCTTCACCGAGTTCACGAGGCTCGACACCGGGTGCTCCCCCACCGCGCCGTCGGGGGCGGGCCCCAGCATTCCGCGCAGCGAGTCGGTGTCGCCGTTGTCGCGGTCCAGCCACGCGTCCCAGTCGTCGGGTCGGAGCACCACCGGCATGCGGTCGTGGATCCGTCCGGCCACCTCGTTCGGCTCGGTGGTCAGGATGGTGCAGGTGACGACCCGTTCGTCGGTCTCGGGGTCCCGCCACGACGCCCACAGTCCGGCGAGGGCGAAGGCCTCGGCGTCCGTCGGATGCAGGTAGTGGGGAAGTTTCGAGCCGTCGTCGCGTCGCTCCCACTCGTAGAAGCCGTCGGCGGGAACGATGCAGCGCCGCGAGGCGAACGAGTCACGGAACGCCGGTTTCGTGTCGACCGTCTCGGCGCGGGCGTTGATGTGCCGCGACGCGATCTTCCGATCCTCGGCCCAGAAGGGGATGAGACCCCACCTGAAGGTGCCGAGTCGGCGCACGCCGTCGTGCTCGGCGACCGCGTAGACCCGGTCGGTCGGCGCGACGTTGTAGGACGGCTCCAGCGACTCCGTCACCACCACCTCGGCTCCGAAGAGGCGCGCGTAGGCCGCGGGATCCTGGGATTGGACGAACCGGCCGCACATGGCGCCACGGTACCGACCGGGGCGGACCGACGCCTCAGGCGGACGCGGTGCGACGGGTCGCCCCGACCGACACGGCGACGAGCACCACCCACACCGCCGCGGCCACGACCAGGTGGAGCGCGACGACGAGACTCGACCCCACCCTCGTGAACACGTGGACGGCGCCGAGGCCGATGTTCACGGCGAAGAGCCCGCCGGCCACCCACAGCCACCCGGCCTCGGGCCGACCGGCCCGGCCCGAGCGCCAGGCGAGGTACGCCAGGTACCCGAGCATCAGGGGGGCGACCACGCGGTGGGCGAAGTGGATCGCGACGAGCGGGTGGCCGAGGTCGGGGAGGAGGCGGTCGCCCACGAGCGGCCAGCCCGAGATCGCCAGGTCGTGGACGAGGGACCCGAGCACCAGGATGAGGAGGGACCCGCCGGCGCCCAGCCACAGCGCCACCGACCATCGGACGTCGCCCGCCGCCTCGACGCCGCCCGTCAGCGCCCACACGGAGGCGAGCAGCCCGACGATCGCCATCGAGATGCCGAGATGGAGGGAGACGAGGTCGGCGTCGAGGTCGTTGGCGACCACCAGCCGCCCGATCCAGGCCTGCAGGCCCACCGTCGCCACCGCGGCGATCGACAGCCGGGCTGCGAGCCGGTGCCGGGATCGGCGGCGCCACGCCGCGACGGCGAGGCCGGCCACCAGGAGCCCGACGATCGCTGCGAGCCAGCGGTGGGTCCACTCGACGATCATGTGGAAGTCGGCGCGGGGCAACAGCCCGCCGAAGGACCCGCCCTCGCAGAGCGGCCAGCGGTCCTCGCATCCGTATCCGCTGCCGCTCCCCCGGGTGTAGCCGCCGAAGCCGACGAGCAGCAGCGTGGCCGCGAGGGCGACGAGCGCCAGCCTGGAGACCCTCCGCATGGTGGGCGACGGTAGGTGACCGACCGCCGGCGCGGACCGGGCCGATCGTCACATCGCTACATGTTCCGTCGGTACCGGCCCCCGACGTCGTAGAGCGCCTCGGTCATCTGCCCGAGCGTCGCCACCTTCGACGCCTCCATGAGCGATGCGAAGAGGTTGTGGCCGCCGACGGCGGCCTCGCGGAGCCGGTCGAGGGCGGTGGGCGACCGATCGGCGTTCCGCTCCTGGACGAGCCGCAGGTTCCGGATCTGGCGATCCTTGTCGGCGTCGGTGGACCGCACGAGGTCGTCGGGGATGACGAAGGGGGATCCCTCGCTCGACAGGAAGGTGTTGACGCCGACGACCGGATACGCCCCGGCCTCCTTCTGCCGCTCGTAGTACAGCGACTCCTCCTGGATCTTCGTGCGCTGGTACTGGCGCTCCATCGCCCCCAGCACGCCGCCGCGCTCGCTCAGCCGCACGAACTCGGCGAGCACCGCCTCCTCGACGAGGTCGGTGAGCTCCTCGACGATGAAGGACCCCTGGAGGGGGTTCTCGTTCTTCGCGAGGCCCAGCTCCTTCGTGATGATCAGCTGGATGGCCAGCGCCCGGCGGACCGACTCCTCGGTCGGGGTGGTGATCGCTTCGTCGTAGGCGTTCGTGTGGAGGCTGTTGCAGTTGTCGTAGACCGCATAGAGCGCCTGCAGCGTCGTGCGGATGTCGTTGAATCCGATCTCCTGGGCGTGGAGCGATCGGCCCGAGGTCTGGATGTGATACTTGAGCATCTGCGACCGCTCGTTCGCGCCGTACCGGTGCTTCATCGCCCGGGCCCAGATGCGACGCGCCACCCGCCCGATGACCGCGTACTCCGCGTCGATCCCGTTGGAGAAGAAGAAGGACAGGTTCGGGGCGAAGTCGTCGATGTCCATGCCCCGCGCCAGGTAGTACTCGACGAAGGTGAATCCGTTGGCCAGCGTGAAGGCCAGCTGCGTGATCGGGTTCGCGCCCGCTTCGGCCATGTGATAGCCCGAGATCGACACCGAGTAGAAGTTCCGGACGTCGTGGCCGATGAACCACTCCTGGACGTCGCCCATCATCCGCAGTGCGAACTCGGTGGAGAAGATGCAGGTGTTCTGCGCCTGGTCCTCCTTGAGGATGTCCGCCTGCACCGTGCCGCGCACCGTCGACAACGTCTCTGCCGCGATCCGGTCGTAGACGTCGCGGGGCAGGACCTCGTCGCCCGTGACGCCCAGCAGGAGCAGCCCCAGGCCGTCGTGGCCGTCGGGCAGCGGGCCCTCGTAGGCGGGCCGTGGCCCGTCCCCGTACCGCTCGGCGAGGATCGCCTCGACGTCGGCCTCGAGACCGTTCGCCCGGATGTGCTTCTCACAGGCCTGGTCGATCGCGGCATTCAGGAAGAAGGCCAGGATCATCGGCGCGGGGCCGTTGATCGTCATCGAGACGGAGGTCGTCGGATCGGCCAGGTCGAAGCCCGAATACAGCTTCTTGGCATCGTCGAGCGTGGGCAGCGACACGCCGGAGTTGCCGACCTTCCCGTAGATGTCCGGCCGTTCGTCGGGGTCGTTCCCGTACAGCGTCACCGAGTCGAAAGCGGTGGACAGGCGCTTCGCCGGCATGCCGGCGGCCAGGTAGTGGAAGCGTCGGTTCGTCTGCTCCGGCGGGCCCTCACCGGCGAACATCCGGGTCGGATCCTCGGCGGTACGTTTCAGCGGGTAGATGCCCGCCGTGTAGGGGAAGCGTCCCGGGACGTTCTCGCGCAGCGCCCAGGACAGCCGATCGGCCCACGCCGTGAATCCCGGGAGCGCCACCTTCGGGATCCGGGTGTGGGACAGCGTCTCGTGAACGAGCGGCGCCCGGACTTCCCGGCCGCGCACCTCGTAGACCAGCTCGTCGCCCTCGTACGCCTCGACGAGGTCGTCCCACCCCTCGAGGATCTGCAGGCAGCCGGGATCGAGCGCCTCCTCGGCCTCGACGATGGCACCCGCCAGGCCCTCGACCTCGCCGAGCTCCTCGCGAGCCCCCCGCAACCGCTCCAGGCGGCGGGCGGCCGCGACCTGTTCGCCGATCCACCGCTCGTGGTCGCGATGGGCCTCGACGATCTCGGCGAGGTACCGGGACCGCTCCGGCGGCACGACGTGCTGCTTCGCGCCGTCGCCGGTGGGGAGCTCCAGCCCGGGCTCGAAGGAACGGTCGCCCGTCTCGGCGGCCACGGCGCGCATCACCGCCTCGTAGAACCGGTTGGTGCCCGGATCGTTGAAGGCGCTGGCGACGGTGAGGTGCACCGGGAGGTCCTCGTCGAGGCCGTCGAAACGGGTGTGGTTTCGGCGGTACTGCTTGCGGACGTCACGGAGGGCGTCGGCGGCGCCCCGCTTGTCGGCCTTGTTGATGGCGATGAGGTCGGCGAAGTCGAGCATGTCGATCTTCTCGAGCTGCGTCGCCGCCCCGTACTCGGGCGTCATCGCGTAGAGCACGACGTCGGCGTGGTCGACGATCTCGGTGTCGGCCTGCCCGATGCCCGAGGTCTCGAGGACCACGAGGTCGAACCCGGCCGCCTTCAGGATGTCGATCGTCGGCCGGACGGCCTCCGACAGGGCGAGGTTCGACTGGCGGGTGGCCAGCGATCGCATGTAGGCGCGGGGATGGGGGATGGCGTTCATCCGGATGCGGTCGCCGAGGAGGGCGCCGCCGGTCCGCCGCTTCGTCGGGTCGACGGAGACCAGGGCGATCGTCTTGTCCGGATGGTCGAGGAGGAAGCGTCGGACCACCTCGTCGACGAGCGACGACTTGCCCGATCCGCCGGTGCCGGTGATGCCGACCACCGGCGCCGCCGACGCCGCGGCGCGCTCCGCCAGTGCTTCCAAGACGGTCGGATACTTCTCCGGATGGAGCTCGGCCGCCGAGATCAGCGACGCGATGCGCCCGTGGTCGCCGACCGTCAGCGTCTCGACGTCCTCGTCGCCGACCTCGCCGAGCGGATGCTCCGCCAGCCGGAGCATGTCGTCGACCATGCCCTGCAGGCCGAGGTCGCGTCCGTCGTCGGGGGAGTAGATCCGTGTGATGCCCGCTGCCATGAGCTGCGCCCCCTCGTCCGGCAGGATCGTCCCGCCGCCCCCGCCGAAGATCCGCACGTTCCCGGCCCCGCGCTCGCCGAGGAGCCGGTGGAGGTACCGGAAGAACTCCATGTGTCCGCCCTGGTAGGAGGTGACGGCCACGGCGTGGGCGTCCTCCTGCACGGCGGCGTCGGCGATCTCGAGCGCGGAACGGTTGTGGCCGAGGTGGACGACCTCGGCACCGGAGGCCTGGAGCATCCGGCGGAAGATGTTGATCGAGGCATCGTGCCCGTCGAAGAGCGACGTCGCCGTCACGAACCGCACGGTGGGGGGTCGATCGCTCATCCCGTCCTCTCCGGGCCCGCCGGGGCCCGGGCTCATTCTGGCAGCGGACCGGCCGTTCCCAGGGGCCAGACCCGTTCCGGCCGCCAGCCGACGACGTCGCCCGGCGCCGGGATCGCCGCCTCCCGTACCCGGAGGAGGACCCTGCCGGCCGGCGTGTCGAGCACCACGTCGGTATGGGGGCCACGAAAGCGGAGCGACACGACCCTCCCGCGAGCCGGCCCCCCCAGGGCCGCCCACTCGGGCCGGAGGGCGACCCTGCTGCGTCCGTCCCCGGCTCCCCGTACGGGGAGCACCGCGTCGCCGAGCACGATCGCGCCGTCACGCATGTCGACCGTCAGCACCGAGACCGGACCGGTGAGCGCGGCGGCCCATGCATCCACCGGCCGGTCGTACACGTCCGTCGGGGACCCGACCTGGACGATCCGTCCGTCCCGCAGCAGGGCGACCCGGTCGGCCAGGCCCAACGCCTCGGCGGCGTCGTGGGTGGCGACGAGGGCGGCGGCGCCCGACGCCGCGCGATGGGCCGCCACGAGCTCTTCCGCCGCCGCCCGCGCCGCGGGGTCGAGATGGGCGGTGGGTTCGTCGAGGAGGAACACGTCGGGCTCCGACGCCAGCGCCCGCGCCAGCCCGACGCGCTGCTGCTGGCCACCCGACAGCTCGGCGGGTCGACGATCGCCGAGGTCGCCGATGCCGAGGCGCTCGAGGATCGTCGCCGCCCGGCGACGTGCCTCGGCGCGGGGCGTTCCGGCGGCCTCGAGGGGAAACGCCACCGTGTCGAGGGCGCCGAGGTGTGGCCACAGGGCGTAGCTCTGGAACACGAATCCCACGTTGCGTCGCTCGGGCGGCACGTACCGACCGCCGCCCGACACCCGGACGCCGGCGACGTCGATCGTCCCGGTCTCGACGCCGACGAACCCGGCCACCGCCGACAGCAACGTGGTCTTCCCGCTGCCGCTCGGCCCGAGGAGGCAGACGACTTCGCCGTGGCCGACGGCGAGGTCGACGCCGTCGAGGACGGTGGCGCCGCCGAGGCGCACCTCGACGCCGGCGAGGGACACCGCGGGCGTCACGACGCCCGCCGGTGACGCCGGGCCACGACGACGGCCGCGACGAGGCCGGGCACCGTCAGCAGGACGGCGAGCGCCGAGGTCACGGTGACGTCGCCGAGCTGCTGCACGTTCAGGGTGTGCACCGCCAGCGTCTCGGTCCCGGGCCCGTAGAGGAGGCTGGACATCGTCAACTCGTGGATGCCGAACAGGAACACGAGGAGCCAACCCGCAGCGGCAGCCGGGAGGAGCGACGGCAGGACGATGCGTCGCAGGGTCCGCCACCGGCCGGCTCCCGCCGCCCGCGCCGCCCGCACCGCCTCCTGCTCCAGCGACGCCGCCGAACCGTCGATCGACCGGTGGGCGAGGGCCCAGAACTTCGCGAGGTACGCGATGAGCACGAGGAGGAGGGTGTCGCGCAGCCACGGGCCGTACGCCAGGAGCACCGCCACCGCGAGCGCCGACCCGGGCACGGCGAAGGTCGCCGCCGTCACGGGGCCCGACCACCGGGACCGCCGGGCGCCGACGGCGGCGGCCAGGCCGAAAACGGACAGGACCGAGGCCGCCAGCGCCGCGAGCGCGAGGCTGCGCGTGGCCGCGGGCCAGGCCGGTCCGGACCACGCCTCGGAGAAGTTGGCCAGCGTCCAGTTGCCGGGCCAGGGGGCCAGCCCGACCGCCCGGGTGAGCGCCGTTGCGAGGAGGGCGAGGAGCGGGACGCCGGTCGTCACTCCGAGGTAGACCCACAGGAACCCCCGGCCCCGTCGGCCAGGAGGGGTGCGCGGCAACGGCTCCCGGGCGGCGGCGCCCGGCACCACCGCCGTGGCGCGACGGCCCATCCGCTCCGCCGCGACGACCGCCACCAGCACGATGCCGACGAGGGCGACGGACAGGAGGAGCACACGACCGAAGGCCTCGTCGGAGGCGGATCTGGCCAGGTCGCCGTAGATCCGGGTCGTGATGGTCGGGAACCCGGCCGGGATGCCGAGCACGGCCGGGATCCCGAAGGAGTTCATCGACACCGCGAAGGCGAGGGCGCCCCCGCCGACCACCGCCGGACCGAGGAGGGGCAGCGTGATCCGGCCCAGCACTCGACGTGGCGACGCCCCCGACGCCAGCCCGGCGGCCTCGAACTCCGGGCGGGCCCGGGTCGCCAGCGATGCGGCAACGAGCAGGTAGACGAGGGGTGCGGCGTGGACCGCCATCACGAGGACGATCCCGACGGGACCCACGAGACCCGGCACGGCGATCCCCACCAGGTCGTCGGTCAGGCCGCCGGAGCCGAAGGCCCGGGCGGCGGCGACGGCCGAGACGAAGGGGGGCACGACGAGGGGCACGACGAACGCGACCCGCAGGACGGCCGGGCGGGGTCCCCGCTCGGTGATCAGCGCCCCGGCCGTGCCGACGACGACCGCGACGAGCGTCGCAGCGGTCGACACGAGCAGCGATCCCCCGACGGCGCCTCCGGTGCCTGCATCGAGGGCGGCCCCCGCCTCGGCCGTCTCGGCGAGGAGCTCGACGAGGGGGACGACCACGAGCCCGACCGCGGCAGCCACCAGGACCACCGTGATCGGACCGGCCGGAGCCAGCCGGTCAGCCTCCGAACACGTCGCGGTACGCAGCGAGCAGCTCCTCCTGCCGGTCGGAGGCGCGATCCCAGGCCACCGTCACCTGGGGACCGCCCGCCGTCCACGGGATCGACGGGTCGACGGGCTGCCAGCCCGTGGCGGCGATCGCCGCCTGCGCCTCGGGCCCCACGACATGGGACACGAACTCGACGGCGGCCGGATGGTCGCCCGTCACCGCGATCGGGCTGTACAGCGCGATGGCCCCCGGCTCCGGCCAGATGAGCCGGAGCGGCGAGCCCTTCTCGACCGCCGTGCGGGCACTGAAGTCGAGGGTGATCCCCGCCGCGTAGGCCCCCTCGGCGACACCCGTGACGACGTCGCCCGGCGTCCCCACCTGAGTGCCCCCGGCATCGCGGAGGCGTCGGAGGAACTCCATCCCGTACCGGTCGTCGAGGGCGAAGAACCCCAGGGCGGCGAAGGCGGAGCCGGCGAACGCCGGATCGGGAATGGCGACGCCGCCCGCCGCCGCGGCGTCCACGAGGTCGTCCCACGTCGTGATCGGCGGCGCCGACTCGCCCGCCACGATCACGAGGTTGAGGATGCGCGTGCCCCAGAACCGATCGGCGCGAAAGGCCTCGGGCACCGTCGAGACGTCGGGCTCGACGGGGCGGAGGAGTCCCTCGCTGTCGTACGCCTGCATCGACAGCGGGTCGGTGAGCCAGAGGACGTCGGCGCGGAGGCCCCCCTCGCGGCGTTCGGCGGCGATGCGGGCGTTCACCTCCCCCGTCGGGGCGCGGAACACCTCCACCTGCACGCCGGCGGCGTCGAACTCGGCGACCACCGCGTCCACGGTGGCCTGCGTGACCGAGGTGTAGACGACGAGGGCGTCCTCCTCGGCCGTGCACGCCGTCGCCGCCAGCGTCATGACGAGCCCGGCGATCAGCGGACGGAGGCTCATCCGAGCACCCTCGCCGGTCCGGGGTGGTCGAGCCGATCGTTCACCAGGTCGAGGTGGCGCAGCGTGTAGTGCCTGAGCTGCGCCGCCGCCGTCGGCGAGATCCGATCGCAGATCCAGTCCCAGTGCAGCGAGACGAGGTCTCCCGGTTCCACGACGACCGCCCGCAGTCCCGTCGCGCCCACGCGGGCCGACTCGGACACCGGGTCGCCGAGCGTCAGGCGACGGCCGTCCCACCGGAGCGGACGGCTTCGCACGAACACGCGGTCGCCGTCGAGGCTCTCGACGCGACCCCACCGGATCCGACACCGGTCGAGGATCTCGAGCGGCTCGTCACGCCCCCCGGCGAGGAGACCGACCCAGGGGTACACGGCGAGGACGTGGAAGGAGTGGTGGGGCACGCCGCCGGCGGGTATGGCCTCCTCGAAGAACCCCCATCCCCCGCCCATCCGACGTCGGAACCCCTCGTCGAGCACGCGACCGAAGGACCGGACCTCCACCCGGTCGAGGATCGGGTTCCCCACCCAGTAGGCCTCGACCAGCCGCCGGTCGAACGGGTCGGGGATCCCCGTCGCCTCGGCCATGACGGTGAGGTAGGGCACCGGCCCGGCGAAGGCTTCCGCCAGGCGGGCGAGGTCCGGATCGACCACGCCCGAGGCGACGTACTCCAGCAGCGTCCGGCTGTCGTCGGGCCCGCAGTAGCCGCGTTCGTTGGGCGGGTAGGCGTACCGGGCGAACAGTCCGAGCCCGTCGGCTGGGCGCGTGGTCATGCGCCGAAGCCTACGGAGCGTGCCGGGCGCCGTCCCAGGGCCGCCCGGACCCCGCTCTGGTGCCGAACGGCCCACTGGCGGGCCGGTGGGGCTTCCGAGCCGCGTCGTGCCCGGACGGCCCTAGGAGCCGGCGGCCTCGGCCACGCGCCGGGCCACCTCGGCGTGGACCGAACGGTCGAGGGCGTCGGGCAGGAGCCGGTCCTCGTCCGCCAGGTCGGCGAGCGCACGCGCCGCCGCTCGCCGCATGGGCAGGTCGATCGCACCCGCACCGGCGTCCAGTGCCCCCCGGAAGAGTCCGGGATAGGCGAGCACGTTGTTCACGATCGATCCGTCGGCGGCGATGGCCGCCCCGGCCGCCTCCGCCGCCTCGATCTCGATCTCGGGGATCGGGTTGGAGATCGCGGCGATGATCTGACCGGGTCGGACCCGTGCGGGGTCGAGCAGCCCGGGGCGTCCCGTCGACAGGACGAGCACGTCGGCTCGCTCGACCACGCTGTCGAAGAAGTCCGGATCCGACGACGCCTCGAGCACGACGTCGTCGACCTCGGTGAACGAACGGAGATGCTCGACGGCCGCCTCCCCTGGGTCGAAGGCCAGCACCGAGGCGAACGGGAAGCTGCGGGCCAGTCGTGCGATCGCCGAGCCGGCGGCGCCCAGGCCGATCTGTCCGAAGACGAGGTCCTCCAGGGGCCGGTCGACGATCCGGGCGGCCGAGAGCACCGCGGCGAGCACGACCACGGCGGTCCCGTGCTGATCGTCGTGCATGACCGGGACGTCGAGGTCGGCCACGAGCCGGTCCTCGATCTCATAGGCAGCCGGCGTCGAGATGTCCTCGAGGTGGATGCCCCCGAACCCGGGGGCGATGCGACGGACGACGTCGACCATCTCGTCGGCGTCGGCCGCGTCGACCACGATCGGCACCGCGTTGAGGTCGACGAGCATCCCGTAGAAGAGCGCCTTGCCCTCCATCACCGGCAGGGCCGCCCGGGGACCGATGTCGCCGAGCCCCAGGACACGGGTGCCGTTGGAGACGACGGCGACCGTGCGGCCCTTCCACGTGTATGTCGACGCCAGGCTCGGGTCGTCGGCGATCGCCCTCGACACCCGCGCCACGCCGGGGGTGTACACCTCCCGCACGTCCTGGAGGTTGCGGATCTCCACCGTGGGGCGCACCTCGATCTTGCCCCCCTCGTGGACCGCGAAGACCTTGTCGACGCTCTGTTCGACCAGTTCCACGCCCGGCTCCGCCTCGAGGGCCCGGCGGATCTCCTCGATGGCGTCGTCGCCGGGAGCGATGACCGTCACGTCGCGGATGTTGTACTCACGCCCGATGGCGAGGGTCTCGATCTCGCCGATGTGCGCCCCGTGCTCGCCGATCCGGGCGAGGGCGCGCGACAGCGTCCCCGGCTGACGGTGCGTCTTGATGCGGAAGACCTCGTCGCGTTCGATCATCCCGGCATCCTGCCACAGCACCTGGTCCGCTGCGGCGCCCACCGCGATACCGTGGCGGCCGTGCGACGCACCGCCCTCCTCGTGCTCCTCGTCTCGCTCGTCGCCGCGGCGTGCGGCGGCGGGGACCCGACGTCGGGGACGAGCCCGTTCCCCGCCGACGCCTTCGCCTTCCCCGCCTCGAGCAACGTCGCCGTCGGGCCCGAACGCCTGCTCATCGCCGTCTCCGACGAGTCGGGGACGAGGCTGCCCTCGCCCGATGCGCCCGTCGAGGTCGTGCTCTACCCCGAGGACCGCCGAGACGAGGCGCTCACCGTCGATGCCGACTTCGTCTGGGCGATTCCCGACGTGAGCGGCCTCTACAAGGTGAACGTCGTGTTCGACGAGCCGGGGATCTGGGAGGCGGAGGTGCGGCCCGCCACCGGTCCGGGCCTCGAGCCCTTCCCCTTCCAGGTGCTCCCCGAGCCGCTGACGGTGGGGGTCGGCGAGCCGGCCCCGCGATCGGACACCTTCACCGCCGACGACGTCGACGACCTGTCGGAGATCACGACCGATCCCGACCCCGAACCCGACTTCTACGAGCTGAGCGTCGCCGAGGCCGTGACGTCGGGCCGCCCCAGCGTGATCGTGTTCGCCACCCCGGCCTTCTGCCAGACCGCGATCTGCGGGCCCACCATGGACTCGATGAAGGAACTGGCCCCCCGATTCCCCGACGCGAACTTCCTCCATGTGGAGGTCTTCACGAATCTCGACGACCCCGAGAACCTGCAGACGGTGCCGGCGGTCGTCGAATGGGGGCTCCCCACCGAGCCGTGGATCTTCGTCGTCGACGAGACGGGCACCGTCGTCGGCCGGTTCGAGGGCACGGTGACCGAGAGCGAGCTGGCCGACCTGCTGGGCTGAGGCCCGCTCAGGGGTTCTCGACCCGGATGGGATCGTGGAAGAAGGTCCGGACGGTCGGGTAGGCGAGCTCCACGCTCGGCTCCGCCTCGAACGCCCGCAGGATCGCCTTCCAGATGTCGGCTTCGGTGCCGCGGAGGCGCCGGGCGGGAACGAGCAAGCGCCCGGTGACGAGGACGCCGCTGTCCTTCACCGTGACGTAGGTGGTCGGGGTGAGCGTCGAGTACCGGATCTGATACGCGCTGGCAGACGCCCGCAGCTCGCGCGCCACCTCGCCGGCCGCCATGTCGGGGGCGTGGGCCGTCAGCACCTCGGTCATGATCTCCTCCGCCCGCTCCCAGTCGGACTCGAAGGTCACGAGCACGGGGATCTCGTGCCAGAGGTACCCGAACGCCTCGGTGTAGTTGGCGAGGGCGTGGTTGAAGAGCAGCCCGTTGGGGATGTGGAGCAGCCGCCCCGTCGACTGGTCGGCCGCCACCCGTTCACCGGCGATCTCGAGCACCGTGAACCGCAACGCCCGGATGTCGACGACGTCGCCGGCGTCGCCGTTCAGTTCGATCCGGTCGCCCAGGCGGAAGGGGCGCCGCAACACGATGTATCCCCATCCGGCGAGGTTCTTCAGGACGTCGGCGAAGGCGATGGCGAGGCCGGCCGACAGGAACCCGATGTAGGTCACGAACCCGCTGCCCCGCACCCACACGGTGGCGAGGACGACGAGGCCGACGACCGTCACCACGTAGGAGGTGAGCTTGCGGGCCCGGTACCACACCGTTGCGTCCTCGATCCGCCGGCGCACCAACCCGAGCACGACCAGCCGGAGTCCGGTGAGGACCACGATGAGGGCCCCGGTGATGACGAGCTGGGACTGCCAGGTCTCCAGGTTGAGGGCGTCGGCGAGGGAGTCGACCATCGCGCAGGAGCGTATCGACCGACGCCCCCGCACCCGTGTCAATCCGGCGGACGGCTCCCGTAGTCCCCGAACGGCTCGTCGCGCTCGCGCACGGCCGAGCGGACACCCTCGTGCATCGCCCGCTCCACCCACGCCGTTCCCTCGGGCGTGTGGCGGGCGATCCCGTCGAACAGCGTCCCGAGGAGCCGGCCCTGCTCGATCTGGTCCCGGACGGTCCGGTTCAGCATCAGCTTCATGAGCGCCAGCTGGTTGCGGGGCAGCCGGGCGATCCGCCCGGCGAGGTCCGCCGCCCGGTCGTCGAGCTCCCGAGCGGGCACGGCCTCGAGGATCAGCCCGGTGCGGGCGGCCTCGGACGCGGGGATCTCGTCCCCGGTCAACAGGTATCGCTTCGCCTGCTCGAGCCCGAGGCGGTGGACCCACATCCCGGTGGTGGGGACGCCCCACACGCGCGCCGGCGGGTACCCGAACACCGCGTCGTCGGCGGCGAGCACGAGATCGGCACAGAGCACCATGTCGGTCCCGCCGCCCAGGCACCAGCCCTGGACGGCCGCCACGACCGGGATCGGGCCCTCGAAGAGCTTGAGGTAGGTGGCGACGAACGGCCCGATGATGCGGTGGTAGTCCAGGGTCGGGTCCCAGGCCTCCTCGGCGACGGTGGCGGAGACGCCCCAGTCGAGGTCGTAGCCGGCGCAGAACGCCGGACCCTCGGCACGCAGCAGGATGCAGTGGACGTCGTCGTCGGCGTGGGCGGCATCGAGTGCCTCGTCCAGTTCGAGCCGCACCTGCTCGGTGATCGTGTTGTAGGCGTCGACGCGGTCGAGGGTCAGCACCCGGACCCGTCCCTCGGTGGTGCTCCGTACGGCCATGGTCCGAACCTCCTACTCGTAGGCGATCGCGTCGAGCACGTTCATCGACGCCCCGCGCCGGCCCGGCAGGATGGAGGCGACGACCCCGCCGACTGCGGCGGCGACCACGTACACCACGAGACTCGTCACCGGGATGCGCAGCACGAGTCCCGACCCGATGGCCTCCACGACCGCCACGCCGAATCCGATGCCGACGACCACCCCGATGACGGCGCCGAATCCGGCGATGAGCAAGGCCTCCCAGCGGATCATCCGCCGCACCTGACGCCGGGTCATCCCCACCGCCCGCAGCAGGCCGATCTCCCGTTTGCGCTCCATGATCGACAGCGCCATCGTGTTCGTGATCCCCAGCAGCGCGATCACGATCGCCATCGCGAGCAGTCCCGTGATCACGTTCAGGATCGCGTCGACCTGGCCGCCGATCCGCTCGACGTACTCCTCCTGGTCGTTGAGCTGGACGTTGGGGTATCGGTCGACGACCGCCTCGATCGCCGGTCGCGCCTCGACGGGTTCGAGGCCCGCCGCCACCTCGATCATGATCATCCGCCCCAGGCGCGTGGTGTAGAACTCCTCGAACGTCGACATGGAGATCATCACGTCGGTGCCGAAGAGCTCGGCGCCGTAGATGCCCGCCACCTCGAAGTCCTCCACCTGGCCGGTGGGGAACTCCATCCGGAAGGGGTCGCCGGGCGAGAGCCCCCGGTCCTCGGCGAAGTCGGAGAACAGGAGCACGGTCCGGTCGCCGAGCGCGTCGAACGATCCGCCCTGCATCTCGAGACGGACCATGCGATCGAGGAACTCGTCGACACCGATGAGGAAGTCCTCGTCGAGGGTCTCGGGGTCGCGCCACAGGCTGAGACGGAACGTCGACGCCGCGCCCACCTCGGGCAGCTCCCGCAGGTCGGCGAGGAGGTCGGGACTCGTGCCCGTCTGGGTGGGGTCGCCGAAGCCCGACGCCTCAACCTGGAAGTCGGCCAGGACCTCGTTGCCGATCGCTTCGGTGATGCCCGCCTTGGCCGACGCGGCGAGGATCGCGATGAGGCTGACCAGCGCCACGCCGATCGTGAGCGCCGATGCGGTCGATGCCATCCGCCGCGGCTGGCGCATCGCGTTCTCACGCGTGATCCGTCCCACCGCCCGGAACGTCGCCCGGTCGCGCCAGGCCTCGCGCAGGTTGAATGCGGCACCGGCCACGAACACGAGGGCGGCCGCGATCGGCCCCACCGGACCGGCCCAGAAGAGGACACCGGCGACGACGGCTGCTCCGAGGGCGGGGATCATCAGCCCGTAGGAGACCTCCATGATCCCCCACGACCGGTCCCTCCCGACGAGGCGGGTGAACGCCCGCGCGAAGAGGGGCGCCACGATCGACACGCCGATGAAGGTGATGGCGGCCCCGGCCCCCGTCAGGGCGAGGGCGTTCGACGAGCCGCCGAAGAGACCGACGAGGAGCAGGACGGCGCCCACGGTCAGGACCACGAGGCCACCGATGATCCGACCCCGCAGCGACTTCGGCCCGGAGCCGGCCACGTCGCGCATGGCGGCGACCGGCGGGACGCGCGAGGCCTTGAAGGCCGGCAAGGCGGCGAAGACCACGGTGAAGCCGACGCCCACGAGCATGGCGACGACGATCGTCCGGGCCCTGACGGTGAGCGGACCATCGGGGAACCCGAAGCCGAGGGCGCCGAACAGCGCCTCGAGGGTGACCGCCAGGCCGATGCCGGTCGCGATCCCGAGCAGTGACGCGGCCAGGCCGACGATGAGCGACTCGACGACGACCATCCGGGTGACCTGCCCGCCCGTCGCGCCGACGGCGCGCAGCATCGCGAGTTCCCGGGTCCGCTGACCCACGATGATCCGGAACGTGTTGAGGATGATGAAGCCGCCGACGAACACGGCGGTCAGCGCGAAGGCGAGGAGGACGTTGTTGAAGAACCCCACGCCCTCGTCCACCTGCTCCTGGCCCTCGGCGATCTCGGTCTCGCCGGTGATCACCTCGGCGCCCTCGGGGAGGATCGCCTCGATCGCCGCTGCCACGGTGTCCCGGTCCGCTTCCTCGTCGACGACGATCGAGATCTGGGTGACGGCGTCCGGGAAGCCGAGCACCTCCTGGGCGGTCTCGAGGTCGAAGGCCGTGATGGTGGCACCGAGGAGGTTGTCGGCGTCCCCGAATCCCACCACGCCCACGATCTCGAAGGTGTCGGTGCCGTTGACGACGATCACCTGCACGCGGTCGCCCACCGAGAAGCCGTTGGCCTCCGCCGAGAAGGCATCGACGACGATCTCACCCGGTCCCGACGGAGGCCGGCCGAAGCGGAGTTCGAGGGGCGACACCTCCTCGGCGCCCTCCACCCAGGAGAAGCCGAAGGTCGGCGGTCCGTTGCCGCCGATCGGTTCGCCGTCGGGTCCGATGAGCTGGGCGTAGCCCTGGACGAAGGGCACGGCGCTCGCCACGCCCGCCACGCCCTCGACGTCGTCGAGGAGGGTCTCGGGGATCGATCCGACCTCCAGGGCGAAGTCGAACTCGGTCTCCGCCCGGACGACGAGATCGACCTCCAACTCCTGGCGGAAGAGCGTGTCGAAGGCGGCCTTGAGGCTGTCGGTGAACACGTAGGCGCCCGACACGAAGGCGACCCCGAGCACGATGGCCAGCGCGGTGAGGGCGAGCCTCCCCTTGTGGGCGAGCACCCCCTTCCACGACAGCTTCAGCACCGGGCCCTCCTCAGCCCCCGAGCGACTTCATGCGCTCGAGGATGCGGTCGACCGTCGGCCCCTCCATCTCGTCGACGCGCCGTCCGTCGGCGAGGAACACGATGCGATCGGCCTGCGCGGCGGCCACCGGGTCGTGGGTCACCATCACGATGGTCTGGCCGAAGTCGTCGACGGCGCGCCGCATGAAGCGGAGGACCTCGGCGCCGGAGGTGGAGTCGAGGTTCCCGGTCGGCTCGTCGGCGAACACGATCTCGGGCCGCGACGCCAGGGCCCGCGCCGCGGCCACCCGCTGCTGCTGACCGCCCGACAGCTCGGAGGGTTTGTGGTTCAACCGGTCGCCGAGACCCATCACGTCGACGACCTGGCGGAACCATGCGTCGTCCACCGACCGCCCGGCGATGTCGATGGGGAGCGTGATGTTCTCCGACGCGGTGAGGGTGGGCAGGAGGTTGAAGGCCTGGAAGACGAAACCGACCTTCTCCCGACGCAACAGGGTGAGGGCCTTCTCGTCGAGATCCGACAGCCGCACCTCGCCGATGTGGACCTCGCCCGAGGTCAGGACGTCGAGCCCCGCCACGCAGTGCAGCAGCGTCGACTTCCCCGAGCCGGACGGACCCATGATCGCCGTGAACCGGCCGCGAGCGAACCCGGCGGACACGTCGTCGAGGGCGCGCACCTCGGTGAGACCCGAGCCGTACACCTTCGTCGCATGGGTGACCCGGGCCGCGACCTCACTCGTCATCGTCGGCGCCCTCGCGTCGCTCGACGCGAATGGTGCAGTTCGTCACGACGGCGGCGATGGCCCCGACGGCCGCCCAGACCGGGAGCAGCACGGCACCCACGACGCCGACCGTCACCGGGATCTCGACCAGGGTCCGCCCCTCCTCGTTGTCGATGACGATCCGGCGGACGTTGCCCTCGCGGACGAGTTCCTTCAGCTTCCCGAGCAACTCCTCGCCACGTACCTCGAACTCCTCGGACCGTTCGCCCACGGTGGACTCCTCCTGAATGCGGTCTCCGTAGTCCACCCCTCGTGCGATCGCAACGCAAGCCGGGAAGGAGCGCACCTTCTCCGGCGTTCGACGGGATGTGAGCGGCCCGAACCCCCTCGTCGTGTTCCTGTCCATCCTGCGCGCCCGACGCCTCCGTGCCCCCGACCCCGCGGGCACGGGCCGGTACGAACACGGGGACCTCGCACCGGTGCTGGCGGCGGTCGCCGACCGGGGTGTCGCCGGCCTGTCCGGCCGCGCCGGCGAGCTCGCCGCCATCGTGGACCGGCGCGCCGCCGTGGACCCCGACACGCTCGGCCGCGACGAGGCGCTGGCGTTCTGGCTCAACCTCTACAACGCCGGGGCCCTGGACGCCGCACGCCGGGCCTTCGAGACCGGCGAGACCTCGGTCCTCGGGGTGCCCGGCGCCTTCGACGAGGCATTCGTCGAGGTGGCCGGGGAGTCGCTCACCCTGGATGGGATCGAGCACGGCAAGATCCGCCGGTTCGGCGACCCCCGCATCCACGGCGCCCTCGTGTGCGGCTCGGTGTCGTGCCCGACGCTGCGGCGCGAGCCCTACGAAGCCGCCCGCCTCGACGCCCAGCTCGACGCCCAGCTCCGATCCTTCCTCGCCCATGGCGGGGCCGACGACGACCGGGAGCTCGGCGTCCTCCGGCTGTCGCGGGTCTTCCTCTGGTACGGCGCCGACTTCACCCGACCCCGACGCATGCCGACGCTGCTGCCGACCACGAAACGCCGGCTCCGGGACGCGCTCACCCCGTGGCTGCCCGCCCCGATGCGCGGCTGGGTGGGCGCGGTGGCCCCGAAGGTCGAGTATCTCCCCTACGACTGGGGCCTCGGCTGCAGCGTCCGTTGAGTCAGTACCGTCGCACGACGTAGTAGCGCCGACCGCCGACGATCGCCGAGAGCAGCAGCGCGACGACGAGCAGCAGCCCGAGGGAGAACCCCACGGCATACCCCGAGCCGTCCCGGTCGCTCTCGTAGACGGTGACATCGTCGGAGAACAGCGACGCCAGGCCGGTGACGGGCGAGATGAACCCGTCCACGAACCCGTCGAGGAACCCCTCCGCCTCGGCCTCGCTCGTCTGTCCGCCGGAGTCGACGCCCACGTCCACCTCGAGACCGCCGTCCGACTCCTCGGAGCAACCCGCGACGGCCATCACGAGCGCCAGTACGACGATCACGCCGCGCCACGGTCGCTGGACCATGATTTCCTCCCCGTGTCGATGGTCCCTCACCCGTACCCGCTCCGGAGACGGTTCAGACCCGGCGGCGCACGCCGACCGTGAAGGCGGCGACGGCGAGGACGGCCGCCATGACGTCGAAGGGCAGGATCAGCCGGGCGATCTCGCCGCCGTCCACGAGCCAGCCCCCCTCCGCCGTGAAACCCGCCGTGTTCAGGTAGTTCCAGATCGACCAGACGCACACCGCACCCATGGCGAGGCCGCCGACCGCCGCCACCCCGGGACCGCGCCACCACCGCAGGCCGACGAAGAACGCCGCCACCACCCAGGCGATGTCGAGGGCCGACAGCACCTGCAGGAACTGCAGCGACGGGGCGAACCGCAGCGCCGCTCCGGTGGCGAGGGTGACGAGTCCCGTCGCCCCGGCCACGAGGACCACGAGCCAGCCGCCTGCGGCGGCCCGACGCGCCGTCGACCCCAGTCGCGACCCGGCGAACCACGAGGCGTCGGTCAGCGGCGCCAGATGGGCGACGAGACCGAGTGAGAAGCCGGTGAGCAGCACCAGGTGCACGACGAAGGTGAGCAGCGGATCGTCGGGCTCGGGGACCACGAGGGCGGGCACCGCCGCGGCGGCCCCGGCCGTCATCCACAGCGTCGTCCGGATCGCCGCGGTCTCGGCCGGCACGGTGCGGTCGGTGGGGTCGGCTATTCGACGGCCTCTCGAGCCGCGGCGACCCGCTCCTCGGCCAGGGCGATGTAGTCGGGCTCGACCTCGTAGCCGACGTAGTGCCGGCCGGACTCGACCGCGGCGACGGCCGTGGACCCCGAGCCCATGAACGGATCGAGGACGAGGTCGCCGGCGAACGTGTAGAGCTCGACGAGACGGCGCGGCAGCGCGACCGGGAAGGGAGCGGGATGACCGACACGGCGTGCCGACTCCGAGGGGATCGTCCAGACGGACACGGTGGCGTCGAGGAAGTCCTCCTTGGTGATCGTGTCCTCACCGATGCGGGTGCGGCGGAACGTGCCCTTCGATGCCACGATCACGTACTCGTGGACGTCGCGCAGCGTCGGGTTCTTGGCCGACCGCCACGACCCCCAGGCGCACGATCCCCCCGCTCCGGCGGCCTTCTGCCAGACGATCTCGCCGCGGAGGAGGAACCCCAGTCCCTCCAGCATGGCCGCCACCCGGTGGTTCAGGGCGAGGTAGGGCTTGCGGCCCAGGTTGGCGACGTTCACCGCCACCCGCCCGCCGGGTTCGAGCACCCGGTACGTCTCGGCGAGCACCCGCTCGAGGAGGCCCAGGTACTCGTCCAGCGACAGGTCGTGGTCGTAGTCCTTGCCGACGTTGTAGGGCGGTGACGTGACCATGAGGGCCACGCAGTCGTCGGGGAGATGAGTCATCGCCTCCGAGGACGCGCAGAAGATCCGGTCGAGGATCTCGGCGGGCGGCTCGACGGGCTCGCCGACCTGGGCGGAGCGGACGGGCGCCATCATCCGCCGTCCATAGAACGACGTCGAGTCGTGACTCTCGCGTTTGCCCGCGCCGAAGCTGGCCGTCTCCGTCGAGATGGTGCCCTCCAGGATCCTGGCGGCCACGGTAGCCCGGTTATCCACAGGGACGACGGCAATCTCGCGCCGCGGGCGGTGATGGACGCGCGCTGCGTGGCGGCCGGCGGGGATCAGCGGTCGGCGCGGTACGAGCCGAGGTGGTGGAAGTCGGCGACGGTGGCGAGCGGGGGCTCGAGCACCGCCTCGAGCCCGGCGGGACCCGGCAGGTGCAGGAGGTCGACGAAGAACCGGTACGACCACGCCAGCCCGCTCGGACGGGACTCGATGCGGGTGAGGTTCGCGCCTCGCAGGCCGAGCTCGGTGAGCGCGAGGGCGAGCGCACCCGGACGGTGCTGGGTCTGGAAGGCGACGGAGCTCTTGTCGGCGTCGTCGGGGACGACCGGGTCACCGGGGGCGAGCACGACGAACCGCGTCGTGTTGTGCTCACGGTCCACGACGTCCTCCATCAGCACCACGAGGCCGTGGGACCGGGCGGCGCCGGGGGGCGCGAGCGCCGCCTCGGCGGGATCCCCGTGGGCCGCCACCTCCCGGACGGCCCCGGCGGTGTCGTGGGCCGGGACCGGCGCCCAACCGTTCGCGGTGAGCATCGACTCGGCCTGGGCGAGGGCCTCGGGGTGCGAGCGGACGCGCTGGACGTCGGCGAGTTCGGCGCCCGGTACGCCGACGAGGGCATGGCGGACCTCCACCCGGTGCTCGGCCACGATCGAGGCAGGGGCGTCGACGAGCCGGTCGAGCACCGGGAGCACCGAGCCGGTCGTCGAGTTCTCGATCGGGAGGACGAGTCGATCGACGGCGCCCCCGGCGAGCGCGGCGAAGGCGCCGGCGAAGGTCGGGAGCCCGAGGGCCTCGGCGTCGCCGAACAACTCCCCGACGGCGCGATGGCTGTACGACTGCGCCTCTCCCTGGTATCCGACTCGCATCCGGGCGACGATAGCCCGCCGGCGGAACCGCCCGCCGGGCACGATGGCCCCTCGGTATCCTCGTCCCACGATCGGAAAGGACCACATGGGGGACGAGACGCAGGGCTTCGGTCGCAACCTCTGGCTCGTGGACGAGATGGAGGAGCGCTACCGCACCGACCCGTCGTCGGTCGGCGAGGACTGGCGCCGGTACTTCGAGGGCGAGACGCCCCTCGGCGAGCCGGCCCGTGGCGCCGGACCCGACCGCGACGACGGTGACCCTGGGGACCGGACGGACCGCCCCGAACCGGCCGACGGTCGGCCGGCGGCGACCGACGGGGACGACGCACCCGCCAAGCACGACGCCCGTGGCTCCGAACCCTCCACCGAGGACGCGGGACCGGACCTCGGTGAGGACGACGAGCTCACGACCCTGATCGGCACCCCGGCGGTGATCGCCGAGCGGATGGAGGAGAGTCGCGAGCTGCCGACGGCCACGTCGGTCCGGGCGATCCCCGCCAAGCTCCTCGAGGTCAACCGCCGCATCCTCAACAACCAGATCAAGCGCCTGCACAAGCCCGGCAAGGTCTCGTTCACCCACATCCTCGGTTGGGCGGTCGTGCGCGCCCTCCAGGAGTTCCCGGTGATGAACGCCGCGTACGCCTCGGTCGACGGCGACCCCCACATGGTCCGCTACGGCCACGTGAACCTCGGGATCGCCATCGACATGGAGCGCAAGGACGGGAGCAGGACACTCCTGGTCCCCAACATCAAGCACGCCGACACCATGGACTTCGCCGGCTTCTGGGAGACCTACGAGGACGTCGTCCAGCGCGTCCGGTCGGGCTCGATCACTCCGGACGACTTCGCCGGGACCACGGCCACCCTCACGAACCCCGGCACGGTGGGCACGGTGCAGTCGGTGCCCCGCCTCATGCCCGGCCAGGGCGTGATCGTCGGCGTCGGGGCCATCGGATACCCGCCCGAGTACCAGGCCGCCGATCCCGAGACGCTGTCACGGGTCGGGATCGGACGCACGATCACGATGACGTCGACCTATGACCACCGGATCATCCAGGGGGCGTCGAGCGGGCAGTTCCTCCGCCACATCCACGAACTGCTCCTCGGCGAGCACGACTTCTACGACGAGATCTTCCGGTCGATGTCGATCCCCTACGTGCCCGCCCGATGGGCGAGCGATGCCAACCCGGCCCCCGGGACCAGGGAGGCCGCCGAGAAGCAGGCCCGGGTGTTCCAGCTGATCAACATGTACCGGGTCCGGGGCCATCTCATCGCCGACCTCGACCCCCTCCGACTCAAGCCGCCCACCATCCACGACGAGCTCGATCCCCTCACCTACGGCCTCACGATCTGGGACCTCGACCGGGAGTTCGCCACCAACGGCCTCGCCGGCCAGTCGACGATGACGCTGGGACGCATCCTCGGGACCCTGCGCGACGCCTACTGCCGGACGATCGGGATCGAGTACATGCACATCCAGGTCACCGAGGAGAAGGCCTGGATCCAGGCCCAGGTGGAGGGCGTGTCCGACGAGCTCGACGGCGAAGAGAAGCGCCGCCTCCTCGCCAAGCTGAACGAGGCCGAGGCCTTCGAGCGGTTCATCCACACGAAGTACCTGGGTCACAAGCGATTCAGCCTCGAGGGCTCGGAGTCGATGATCCCCTTCATCGACGAGGTGCTCAACGAGGCCGCCGACGCCGGCATGGAGGACGTGTCGATCGGCATGGCCCACCGCGGTCGCCTGAACGTGCTCGCCAACACGATCGGCAAGAGCTACGCCCAGGTCTTTCGGGAGTTCGAAGGTGAACTGGATCCCTCGAGCACCCACGGCTCTGGCGACGTCAAGTACCACCTCGGCGCCAGGGGCGTGCACAAGTCGCCCGACGGGGCACAGGTGGACATCGAGGTCGCCGCCAATCCCAGCCACCTCGAGGCGGTGGACCCGGTGCTCGAAGGCATGGTCCGCGCCAAGCAGGATCGCGCCGGGGAGGGGGCGGTCGATCGGATCCTGCCCTTCCTCGTGCACGGCGACGCCGCGTTTTCGGGCCAGGGCGTGGTGGCGGAGACGCTCAACCTGTCCCAGCTGTGGGGCTACCACACGGGGGGCACGATCCACCTGGTCGTCAACAACCAGGTGGGGTTCACCACCGATGCGGCCGACGCCCGCTCCTCGTTCTACGCGACGGACATCGCCAAGGCGGTGCAGGCCCCGATCTTCCACGTCAACGGCGACGACCCCGAAGCGGTCATCCGAGTGGCCCGGCTCGCCTTCTGGTACCGCCAGCAGTTCCACAAGGACGTGGTCGTGGACCTCATGTGCTACCGCCGCCTCGGCCACAACGAGGGTGACGACCCCTCGCTCACCCAACCCGCCATGTACCGGGTCATCGACGAGCACCCCTCGGTCCGCGACCTCTACCTCGACCGGCTCGTCGCCCGCGACGACCTGACGCGTGACGAGGCCGACGAGATCGCCCGCAGCTTCCGGGCGCTCCTCGACCAGGCCTTCGAGGAGACCCGCGGGCTGTCGAGGGCCATCCCCGACGCGCCGCCCGAGGAGCTTCCCGCCGAGTCGGCCCCCACCGCCGTCGACGCCGATCGGGTGCAGACCATCGAAGAGGCCCTGGCGACGATCCCCGAGGGGTTCAACGTCCATCCGAAGCTCACGAAGGTCCTCGAGAATCGCCATGAGCTGTTCCTCGACGGCCAGGTGGACTGGGCCCTCGCCGAGGCCATCGCCTTCGCGTCCCTCGCCGAGGAGGGCCACGGCGTGCGTCTGGCGGGCGAGGACAGCCGACGCGGCACGTTCAGCCATCGCCACGCGGTGCTCGTCGACTACCAGACCGAGGAGGAGTACGCCCCGCTCGAGTCCTTCGAGGACAACCCCGCCCAGGTCCAGCTCGTCGACTCGATGCTGTCGGAGTTCGCCGCCATGGGCTTCGAGTACGGCTACTCCGTGGTGGCCACCGACACCCTCGTCCTCTGGGAGGCGCAGTTCGGCGACTTCGTGAACGGCGGTCAGGTGGTCATCGACCAGTTCATCGCCGCCGGCGAGGACAAGTGGAACCAGCGGAGCGGGCTCGTCCTGCTCCTCCCCCACGGGTTCGAGGGCCAGGGCCCCGAGCACTCCAGCGCGCGCATCGAGCGGTTCCTGATCCTGTCGGCCGAGGACAACTGGCGGGTGGTGAACCCCTCCACACCGGCGCAGTACTTCCACGCCCTGCGGCGCCAGATCCACGACCCGGCGTTGAAGCCGCTCGTCGTGTTCACGCCGAAGTCGCTCCTGCGAACACGTGCGACGTTCAGCGACGTCGCCGACCTGAGCAGGGGCACGTTCTTCCCGGTCCTCGACGACCCCGATCCTCCCGCCGAGGCCCGGCGGGTGCTCGTCTGTTCGGGCAAGGTGTACTACGACCTGGCCGCCCACCGGGAGGAGCAGGGAATCGACGACGTGGCGATCCTCCGACTCGAGGAGCTGTTCCCCTTCCCGGCCGACGAGCTCGAACGCCGGCTCACCGCCTTCGGGGACGCCGAGCTCATGTGGGTCCAGGAGGAGCCGTCGAACATGGGGCCCTGGCGGCACGTCTACTTCTGGCTCACGAGCCGACTGGGCCGGGTCCCTCGCCTCGCCGGCCGCGACGCCAGCGCCAGTCCCGCCACCGGGAGCCACAAGGTCCACGATCGCGAGCAGGAAGCGATCGTCGAGGCGGCCTTCGCCGCGGACTGATCAACGGGTCCGGCCCCGGGCCACATCCCACAGCGCCTTCCCCCACGCCGCCATCTCCCGGAGCCACCCCTCGACGACCCACCGGCGCAGGGATGCGTCGCCGCGGTCCGACGCGGCGCCCTCGACGTCGAAGCCGACACGGCGGAAGAGGAATCGGGCACGGGGGAGGTGGAAGCGATCGGTGACGATCAACAGCCGGTTCCAGCCGTGTTCGGCGGCGATCGGCCGCAGGTTGCGCGCGTGTTCGAGCGTGCTCGTCGAACGGTCCTCCAGGAGGACGGACGCCGGGGGGACCCCGGCGGCGACGGCGAGGTCGCGGATCGTCTCGGCCTCCGAACGAGGCCCGTCGCCAATGCCGCCGCAGCCCACGAGGACGGTGATCCGACGCGCCCGCATCTCGGCCACCGCCCGCTCGACCCGTCGCCGCAGCGACGGTGAGGGGGTCCCGTCGGAGAACACCTGGGCACCGAGGACGACGACGGCGTCTGCGGGACGGTGGGCCATGGCTCGATCCTGCCATGCCCGTCCGCCCTCGTCGCAGAGACGCCGGCCGGCCTGCTCGCCCTCAAGCCGCCCGGATCTCCCGCCGATACTCGGTGGGAACCCCGAGGAGGTCACCATGACCTGCAGCCGATGCGGCGGCGACGCCGTCGTCAAACGGAACTCCGCCTACTACTGCGGCAAGTGCGCCCTCGCCCGCGACTGGCACGAGATCATCCAACTCGTGCAGGACGCCCGCGTGGAGACACCGGTCGGCGGAGCGGGCGAGACGCCCGCGGCCGAGTCCGAGGCCGACCCCTTCCTCGCGCGGGCCTGAGCCGACCCGGAGGGTGCTCGGTAGCATCCTCCCGTTGGCCGATCGATCCGCTCGAACCAGACCTCCTGCCGTCCGGCGCCTCGCCGGATGGCTCCGATGGCTGGGCGTCCCCTTCGGCGACCTGGCCCTCGCGCTGGCGCTCGTCGGCGCGACCGCCGCCCCCGCCTTCCTCGTATCCGCCGCCGACGTGTGGCAGGACGCCGCCGGCGACCGCATCGCCGGCACACTGGCCGACGGTGCCGATCCCGACGCGTCGGGCATCGCGATCACCACGCTGACCACGTTCACCCCCGCGGCCACCCGGACCGCCGACGACCTCGTCACGGCCCGGCTGCGGGCGATCGACGGTCTCGGCGAGGTCCGCCGGTTCCAGTACACGTTCCGCAACGACGTGTTCGCCGACCCACCGCTGCCGCCGGCGGGGGCGCCGGTCCGCCTCTTCGCCGCGGACGGGGCCGTCGACGCCATCGAGATCGTCGATCGGGCCGACGTCGCCGAGCCCTCGGTGTGGATCTCCACGTGGTTCGCCGAACGGTCGGGGCTTCGTCCGGGTGACGTCGTGTACGTCCCCGCGCCCCTGGACCCGAACCAGGTCGGCGCCGAGATACCCGGGGCCCGAGGGCCGACCGTCGCCACCACGGTGGCGGGGACGTACGAACCGGTGTGGGACGGGGACGCAGCCCCGTACTGGGAGGACGTCCCGCCCGATCTCGTCCCCCGGTTCCTCCGCCCCTTCAACGCCCCGGCCTTCTCGCTCTTCGTGCTGGATCCGGCGACGATGGAGGGGCTGGCGGTGAGCGGGGCGACGCGGTGGACGGCCCCTGCCGTCGACGTCCCCCGCGACATCGGCGGACTCCGATCGATGGTCGGCGCCTACCGGGCGCTCGAGGTCGCCCTCACCACCGATCCCGACCTCGCCGCCGCGCTGGACGATCTCGCCGCCGGACTCGGCGATCTCCTCGACGACGACCTGCTCGTTCCCATCCCCGAGACCGGCTTCGACTCCACCCTGCCCTCGACGCTGGCCGAGGCCGAGGCGGCGCTCGTCCAACTCGACCAGCCGCTGGCGTCCGCGCGCACCGCGGGGGTGGCCGTCGGCCTCGTCATCATGGTCGCGAGCGCCGTGTTCGTGGTGCAGCGCCGACGCTCCGAGTACGTCCTCCTCGCCGGCGAGGGAGACCGGTGGTGGCGGTTCGCTCCCCGTGCCTTCGCTCAGTTGACACTGCCGGGTGCCCTCGGTACGACCCTCGGCGTGATCGCCGCGGCCGAAGTCGGCCACCGCGTCGGCCCGGCCACCGGGTTCGACCTCTCGCCCGTCGACGTGGTCGGCACCGCCGGGGTGGTCGCCGCCGGCACGCTCCTCGCCGCCCTGACCACGGGCGTGATCGCGCAGGCCACCCTGGACCGCGGCGTGATCGGCGCCCGACCCCACCTCCTCACCTCGGTCGTGTCGCTCCTCTCGCTGGTGGCCGCCGGCTTCCTCTGGGCGGTCGTCGGCTCCTCGACGTCGACGGGGACCGTCGACGTGAGCGTCGTCGCCTTCCCGCTGGTCGGGCTCGTCGCCGCCGCTTCGACGATGGCCTGGGCGATCGGATCGGTGACGCGGCGGAACAGGGAGGCCGGCCGGCGCCTCCCCCTCGTGGCCTGGCTGGCCGTCCGTCGCCTCGGGACCCGCTCCGACGGCCCCAGGATCGTGGCCGCGGCCGGTGCCGTGGGGATCGGGCTCGTCGTCTTCTCGACCATGCTCGTCGCCTCCCTCGACGAGACCGTCGACGCCAAGCTGGCCACCGAGGTGGGCGGCGCGAGCAGGGTGTCCGTGCTCACGTCGGACCGCACCACCGTCGAACTGCCGCCCGACTCGACGATCGTCTCGACCTCCCGGAGTCGTATCACGGGCCGCGGCGAGGTCGTGACCCTGGTCGCCGTCGACCCCGCGACGCTGCCGGAGGCCGTGTTCTGGCCCGACGCCTTCGGCGCCGACCTGGGCCGGACCATCGAGCGGCTTGCCACGCCCCTCGACGGGACGCTGCCGGTGGTGGCCGTGGCCTCTCAGCCGACGCCGGACTCCGGCGCCGTGGGCACCACCCGGACCGTTCCCTTCCAGGTCGTCGATCGGGTCCGCTCGTTCCCGTTGGCGGACGACTTCGGGATCTCGCTCCTCGTCGACGTCGACCGCCTCGACGCGCTCGAGCGTGCTCGCGTCGCCGACGTGCTCGGGGTGCCACTCGACGATCCCGCAGTGGACGACGCCTTCGTCCCACCGTCGACCCGGGCCACCAAGCACGTCGTGTCGATGCTTCCGCTCGACCGGCTCGTCGCGCAGCTCGAGGATCAGGGCCTCGTGGCGCGCGACGGCCTCGACCGCGCCGAACGCGCCGTCGCCGTCGACGTCCTCGCCCCCGGCTTCGCCTTCGACTACCTGCGCCTGCTCGGGGCCGTCGCCGCCGCCGCCGCCATCGCCGGACTGCTCCTCCATCTCGCCGAACGCCGTGACAGCCGGGCGCTGACCGCCGTCATCACCCGGCGAATGGGACTCCGACCGCGCCGGGCGGCGCTCGTCACCACCGTCGAGATCGGCGCCCTGTCTGCGGTCGCCACGCTCACGGCCGCCGTCACCGCCCCGTTCATCACCGCCCGCCTCCTCCCGCGCTTCGATCCGAATCCTGCGCTCCCGCCGCAGGTCGCCGTCGGTGTCCCGGGCTGGGAGGTCGTGATCGCGGTGGTCGGCATCATCACGCTGCTGGCGGCGGTCGTGTGGGCGAGCGAGCTGCGCTGGTCCCGCCTCGATCACGGGGAGGTGCTGCGTGCCATCGACTGATCTCCTCGTGTCGTGCGAACACCTCGTCAAGGTGTACGACAGCCCCACCGGTCGGGTCCAGGCGGTCCGGGGCGTGGATCTCGAGCTCCCCCGCGGGGTGAAGGCGGCGGTCGTCGGGCCGTCCGGCAGCGGGAAGTCGTCACTGCTGCGAATGGTGGCGGGCCTTGACCGACCGACCGCGGGCCTCGTCACCATCGCCGGGACCGACCTGAGCGCCCTCCGTCCGGGCCGGCGCGCGCGGGTCCGCGCCGAACTCCTCACCCACGTCTACCAGCGGCCCGCGGCGAATCTGCTCGCCCATCTCACCGCGTATCAACAGCTGGACCGCATCGCTCGACCGCGTCGCGATCGGACGGTCGTCGTCGGCGACGTGCTCGAGCGGCTGGGACTCGGCCATCGCGTCGACCACGTGCCCGCCGCGCTCTCGGGCGGCGAGCAGCAACGGCTGGCCTTCGCCCGCGCCGCGGTCGCCGACCATCGCCTGGTCATCGCCGACGAACCGACCGCCCAGCTCGATCCCGACAGCGCCGCCGCCGTCCTCGACACGATCGACTACCTGGCCGAACGAGGGACGACGGTGCTCATCGCCACCCACGACCATCGCGTGCTCGGGCGCCTGGACGAGATCGTCACCCTGCGGGACGGCGCGGTCGCCAGCATCGTGCGGGGCGGCACCGAACTCGCCGTGATCGACCGCTCGGGCCGCCTCCAGCTGCCGCCCCACGTGCTGGAGCACTTCCCCGAGCGATCGGCCCGCCTGGACTGGGACGGGGAGAGCCTGTCGGTGGATCCGCCATGAGCCCCCTCGTCACCCTCTCGGGAGTCGTTCGCGACTATCGGCGCTCCGCCGAGACCGTCCGGGCGCTCGACGACGTCACGCTGGGTTTGGACGCCGGCACCGTGACGGGGATCGTCGGGCCGTCCGGCTCGGGCAAGACCACGCTCATCAATCTCGTGGTCGGCTGGGACGAACCGACCGAGGGATCCGTCGAGTGGTCGGTCGGCGACGACTGGCAGGGCCTCGCCGTGGTCCCCCAGGGCCTCGGCCTGCTCCCGGAGCTGACGCTCGCCGACAACGTCGAGCTCCCGGCGCGCCTCGGCAATCCACAACCCGTCCCGACGGAGACGCTCCTCGAGATGGTCGGCCTCGGCGCCCTGGCGAGGCGGCTGCCCGACGAGGTGTCGATGGGCGAACGCCAGCGCGCCTCCATCGCCCGGGCGCTGGCTCCCGGCCCGGCAGTGCTCGTCGCCGACGAGCCGACGAGCCATCAGGACGAGGACAACGTCCGGCGGGTTGCGACGCTCCTCGCCGACTGCGCCGAGGCGGGTGCCGCCGTCCTCGTGGCGACCCACGACGAACGGGTGCTCGACCGTCTCGACCTCGTGCTCCGACTCGAGGACGGCCGGCTGGTCTAGTCGTCGCCGAGGACCCGATCGGCCAGGAGCATGGACACGTCCTGCACCTTCACCGACTCACCGGCGCCGATCTCCTTCACGCCGTCGTCCATCATCACGTAGCAGAAGGGGCATCCGGTGGCCACGACGTCGGCGCCGGTGGCGACCGCCTCCTCCGAGCGTTCGATGTTCACCTTCTTGCCGGTGTGCTCCTCCACCCACATGCGGGCCCCGCCGGCACCGCAGCAGAACGACTTCGTGCCGTTGCGCGGCATCTCGACGAGGTCTGCGCCCGATGCCTCGACCACCGAGCGGGGAGCGACGAACACGTCGTTGTGGCGGCCCAGGTAGCAGGGGTCGTGGAACGTCACGCGCTCGTCGGCCGGGCCGTTCTTCGGGGTGATCCGGCCCTCCTCGACGAGATCCATGAGCAGCTGGCTGTGGTGGACGACCTCGTAGTCGCCGCCGAACTGCGGATACTCGTTCGCCAGGGTGTTGAAGCAGTGGGGGCACTGCGTCACGATCTTGCGGACCCCGACGTCGTTCAGGGTCTCGATGTTCTGCAGAGCGAGGCCCTGGAAGACGAACTCGTTGCCGGACCGACGGGCCGGGTCGCCCGTGCACAGCTCCATCGGCCCCAGGATGGCGAAGTCGACCCCCGCCTCGTGGAGGAGCCGGGCGGTGGAGATCGTCACCTTCTGGTTGCGGTCGTCGAAGGACCCGGCACAGCCGACCCAGTAGAGGTACTCGGCGGTCACGCCCGGCTCGCCGAGCACCTTCACCGGGAAGTCGACCTTGTCGGTCCACGCGGCCCGCTCCTGGTTGTTCATCCCGTAGGGGTTCGAGGAGTTCTCGAGGCTCAGATAGGTCTGGCCGAGCTGGCTCGGGAAGTCGGACTCCATGAGCGACTTGTACCGGCGCATCTCGAGGATCTTGTCGAGAATGTCGATGTTCACCGGACAGATGTCGTTGCAGGCCCGGCACGACGTGCACGCCCACAGCTCCTCGGCCGTGACCCGCTCGAACACCGAGTCCGCCGACACCGTGATCGCCGCGTCGACGCCCACCGGCGGCGAGACGGGCGGCGAGGCCGTCCGGCCGGCCACCTCGCCCAGCTTCAGGACGATCTCACGCGGATCGAGGGGCTTCCCGGTGTGGTTCGCCGGGCACACCGACGTGCACCGGCCGCAGATCGTGCAGGCGTCGGTGTCGAGGAGGTCCTTCCACGTGAACTCGGAGACGAGGTTGGCGCCGACCGTCTCGATGTCCTCGGCCTCCATGAGGTTCGGCATCGGACGCATGGCGCCCTTCGGACGGTCCCGCACGGACAGGGCCATGTTCGCCGGCGAGGTGATCATGTGACGCAGCTTCGTGGTCGGGAGCACGACGAGGAACGCGACGAACGACACCGCGTGCGCCGCCCACAACGCCCGGTGGGTCTCGACGGCGATCGACTCGGGAACGAGATACGAGAGCGGGTAGCCGACGAAGGACCAGACCTCGAAGTCGGGGCGGCCGAAGACGGCGATCCGGGCGGCCTCGACGGCGATGCCGGTGATGCCGATCGCGGCGAGGATCCCGATCGTCCATGCGTCCTCGGGCCGCGTCTTCGTACGGATCCGCCAGGGGCGGAGTCCCCACCGCCGCAGGGCCGCCCACGCCAGTCCGACGAGGAAGATCACGGCGAAGGCGTCGAGGACCGCCGAGTAGCCCTGGTAGAAGCCTCCCTCGAGGAACTTCAGGTTGTTGGGGAGGAGGTGGTCGATCTCGAGCGTCACGGTGCCGGCGAACAGCACGAGGAAGCCCGTGTAGATCATCGTGTGCATGAGGCCGGCCGATCGATCCTCGGCGACGGTCCGCATCGAGACGCCCCGCCAGAACTGGTACAGCCGGTCGACCCACCGGCCGGTTCGCCGGTCGGGAGCGCCCCGCTCCCAGTTCTTCGCCCGCAGCGCGAAGAAGTAGGCGGTGACCCCCACGCCCCCGGCGACGCCGAAGTAGAAGATCGACACGAGCGCCGGCGGCACGTTCGAGAAGATCGCCCGGCCGACCGCGGGGTGGGCCTCGTCGGGGACGGTCCCGAGCCACCAGAGGAACAGCACCGAGATCGGGGCGATCACGACGAGGGCGAAGAGCAGTCCCGAGGCCGTGATCCGTCGTCCCCCGTCGCCCTCCATGGTCCTCCTCGCGCTCGTTGGCGGGAGTGTACCGAGCCGGTCGACCGCCTCCGACGGCCGCCGCGAGTCGTCCGCTGGAGGTGCGCGACCGGGACGACCACTAGGTTCGACGTCCATGCCCGTCATCCGTGCCGCCGTCCACCGTTCCGTCGGTGGGCCCCTCGCCGTCGAAACGGTGGAGCTCGCCCATCCGATGCCCGACGAGCTCCGGATCGAGGTCGAGGCGGTGGCGGTCTGCCACTCCGACGTCGCGTTCCTCGACGGCGACTGGCCCGCCGATCTCCCGGCCGTGTGGGGACACGAGGCCGCCGGGACCGTGGTGGAGGTCGGTGACGGCGTGACCGCCGTCGGTGTCGGCGACCGGGTGACGATCACCTCCATCCGGGCGTGCGGGGCGTGCCGCAACTGCCGGGCCGGTCTCTCCGTGGCGTGCACGACGGTCCATCCCCGCGACGAGCGAACGCCGCTGCACACGACGTCGGGCGAACCGCTCACCTGGGGACTGCGGATGGCCGCCTTCGCCGAACAGGTGATCGTCCACGAGTCCCAGGTCTCGGTGGTGCCGGCCGACATGCCGGCGCCCTCCGCCGCGCTCCTCGGATGCGGTGTCATCTCGGGGTACTGCGCCGTGACGAACACGGCGGCCGTCGAGCCCGGGGCCTCGGTGGTGGTCGTCGGGACGGGGGGCGTGGGCATCCACACCGTCCAGGGCGCCGCCCACGCAGGGGCGGGGCCGATCGTCGCCGTCGACCTCGACGAGGAGAAGCGGTCACTGGCCCTCCGGCTCGGCGCCACCGATGCGGTGGATCCCCGCGACGACGCGCCGGGAGCCGTCGCCGCTGCCACGGGCGGACGGATGGCCGACTACGTGTTCGTCACCACCGGAGCGCCCGCCGCCTTCGAGGGGGCCATCGACCTCGTCGCTCCCGGCGGCGCGCTCGTCGTGGTCGGCATGCCCCCGACGGGGGTCGACCTCCGGGTGGACGCCGGGACCTTCGCGGGACTCAACCAGCGAATCCTCGGGTCGAAGCTCGGCGGGACGACGGTCGCCACCGACATCCCGGCACTCGTCCGGAGATACGCCGACGGTGAACTGGAACTCGACGGGCTCGTGACCGCCACCTACCCCCTCGAGGGCATCGCCGACGCCGTCGCCGATTCCCGCCGGGGGCACACGGTCCGGGCGGTGGTCGTCATGGACGGGGACGCGGCGTGAGGATCGCCGAGATCGAGACGTTCACCGTCGCCAACCCGCCGCCGTCGTTCGGCGGACCCTTCTTCGTCTTCGTCAAGCTGGTGACCGACGACGGCGTCGTCGGCTACGGGGAGGCGTATGCGGGCAGCTTCCGTCCCCGGGTGGTCGAGGCGATGCTCCACGACGTCGCCGACCGGCACCTCGTCGGCCACAGCCCCTTCGACGTCGAGCGGTTCTGGCGCAGTGCCTACGGCCGGGGGTTCACGCTCCGCCCCGACGTGTCGCTCCAGGGCGTGATGAGCGCCTTGGAGATCGCGTGCTGGGACATCGTCGGCAAGGCGGTGGACCAGCCGATCCACCGGCTGATCGGCGGACGGGTGCACGAGCGCCTCCGCAGCTACACCTACCTGTACCCGGAGCCCGGCGACCGCACCGACGTGTACGCCGACCCGGACCTCGCCGCCGAGCGGGCGGCCGAGGAGGTGGCCCGCGGGTTCACCGCCGTGAAGTTCGACCCCGTGGGCCCCTACACGGTGATGGGTGGGCATCAGCCGTCACTCCACCGCATCGACCTCACGGTCCGGTTCATGGAGGCCCTCCGCGAGGCGGTGGGGTCACAGGCGGATCTCCTCGTCGGGACCCACGGCCAGTTCACCTCCTCGGGAGCCCTGCGACTGGCCCGGCGACTGGAGCCCTACGACCCGCTCTGGTTCGAGGAACCCACCCCTCCCGACGACGTCGCCGGCATGGCCCGTGTCGCCCACGGCACCTCGATCCCCGTCGCCACCGGCGAGCGCCTCACCACGAAGGTCGAGTTCGCCCGCGTCCTCGAGGCGGGCGCGGCGACGATCCTCCAGTTCAACCTGGGTCGTGTCGGCGGGATCCTCGAGGCGAAGAAGGTCGCCGCCCTGGCCGAGGCGTACGGCGCCCAGGTCGCCCCCCACCTCTACTGCGGCCCCATCGTCGGCGCCGCCAACGTCCAGATCGCCGCCGCGTCACCGAACTTCCTGATACTCGAGAGCATCCGTGACTGGTCGGGCTTCCACGCCGACCTGTTGGACCCGCCGATGCGGTGGGAGGACGGCTCCGTGATCCCGCCCGACGGGCCCGGGCTCGGCGTGTCCCTCGACGAGGACGTCGCCCGGGCCAACCCCTACGACGGCGACGCCCTCCACCTGGAGATGGCCGAGCGCCCCATCGACGAAGCCGACCCGCCGGGCTGACCGACCGGGTTCGGGGGCGCCTCCCTTCGACCCAGACGCGGCGGCAGCAGGCAGCACGCCAAACCCGCGCATCAGACCGACGTGACTCGGCCTCCGTGGCCCGGAACGGCCCGAGCGGCCCGGGCAGAGAGCACAGGACGGCCGCCGATGGGGTTGGGGCCCCATCTGGCGGAGGAGGGCCGACCGGCGTCTGTTCGGCGGCGTCAGCCGCCGAAGTCGGCCCGGGCAGACAGCAGGGCCGGAGCGGGGTGAGAAACCCCCGGGCTACCCCTCGATGCCGAGTTCGGCCTTGAGTTCGGCGAGCTTGGCGTCGGCCTGGGCCATCGACACGGCCTCGCGGAGTTCCAGCTCGGCGCCGTCGGGGGTGGCCTCCCGCAGTTCCGCCTTGGCCATCGCCTGGGCGGTGCGCTGTTCGATCTTCTCCTCGACCTTGTCGAGGGAGACGGACTCGTCGTCCATCGTCGCGGAGATCGACTCGACCGCCTTGTTCACGGACTCCTGCATCTTCGCCTGCTGGAGCGATCCGAGGAGTTCCATCCGCTTGGCGGCCAGCTCCTGGAGGCGCATGGCGTTCTGCTGCACCGCCGACTTGGCGTTCTCGGCCTGGGTGGCGGCGGTCTCGTACTGCGCCTTCAGCGAGTTGAGGTTGTTCTCCGAGGCCTGGAGCTTCATCGCCAGGCCCTGGGCGGTCTTCGTCCACTTGTCGACCGCCGCGGCGTCGCCGGAGCCCTGGGCCTCCTGGGCCTTCATGAGGGCCTGCTTGGCCATCTCACGGGCCTCCCCGACGTCGTCGGCGGCCCGCTCGATCTTGCTCTCGAGCTGGGTGCGGTGGGCCACGACCTTGGCGGCCTGGTTCCGCAGCTCCTGGTCACGCTTGCGAGCCTCCGAGATCGCCTGCTCGATCTCGATCTCGGGGTCCATCGCCGCTTCCGTCCTGACACGGAACAGCGTCTTGAGGTAGTTCCAGACTCGCTTCAGAAAGCCCATGGTGGTTCGCCCTCTCTCGGTGGTGGGGAGAAGCCGATGCTAGATGGTCGGAGCACCCATCGTGACGCCGGTCAGCGGCGCCGGCCCCGCGACCGCCCGGTCCGGCCCCGCGTCCGTTTCGTCGATCCCGACGAGGGCCGGCTGCGTCCGCCGGTCCGTCGGCCGGCCGATCGGCCTCCCCAGTCGTAGGAGCGACCCGACGCCATGCCGCCGACGAGGACGGAGAGGGCGCCTCCGAGATCGAACCCGCCGCCGCCGTGGGAGCGGGGGGCCCGGGGTGCGGGGACGTTCTGGCCGCCCACGGTGATCATGCGTGGTTCGGCGCGCTCCCCCTTGCGCAGGAGGTCGGCGTCACGCCGGCAGACCCGCACCGTCTTGGTGCCGGCGGGCGTCGTCACCTCGGCGTCCTCGAAGGGCCCGCGAGGGGTGGGGTCGAAGAAGCACGAGGCTCGTTCGGCGGGCTCGGGCTTCGGCGGGGGCTCGTCGCCCCGGGCGATGGCGGTGGCCGCCGCCAGCTGCCACTGCGCCTCGTCGAGACGGTCGCCGATCGACTCGAGGTCCCGGAGGTCGGTTGCGTACTCGTAGGCCTCCATGGCCTCCGTGTAGGTACGGCCCGCCGCCTCGAGGTGGACGTTGTCCTCTTCGGGCGCAGAGAGCTGCACCTCGTCGGTGATCTCGAGGATCGTGTTGGCCATGGCGTCCAGTTGCGTCTTGATCTCGGTGCGGGCCTCCTCGAGGTGCCCGCGGGCCCGCCGCTCCGAGTTCTTGCGCTGCGAGCGGACGATGAGGAACACGACGAGCCCGATCACCCCGAGGACGACGAGCAGCACGATGAAGCCGCCCCCGCCGCCGTCTGCGTCGGCCGCGTCACCACCGCCCGACGAGCCGGTGAGTACGTCGACGACGGCGGTGACGTAGGCGAGGTCGGCGGTCCCGGGCGGGCCCGATGCGTTGCCCGCCGCCTCGAAACCCTCGTCGAGCGCGCGGGCCCTGGTCGCCTCGCCGAAGACGTCGCTGACGAGGGCCTCCTGGGAACCCGAGAGGACGAGCACCGTGCCGCCCCCCGACAGCTCGTCGAGGACCGCGTCGCCGAACGTGGTCGCCCCGCCGGTGGGGTCGTCGTCGAGGAGGACGACCACGAACCGGAGCCCGGCGTTGCCGGCTCGGGCCACCTGGTTCGAGAGCTGGGTGGTGTAGGAGGCGGCGCCGATCCCGGGATCCACGTACAGGCCGTCCCGCACCGCCCGGTCGACGATCTGGTCGGTGGTCTGGGCCCCGGCGGGTACGGCGACGAGGACGACGAGGGCCAGCGCGAGGACGAGGCGTCGGACGATCATCGGGGCATGGTAGGACCGGAGCGTCGGCCGACGAGGGCGCGCAGGAAGAACCAGAGATTCGCTGGTCGCTCGGCGATGCGGCGGGTGAGGTACGGGTACCAGGCGGTCCCGTAGGGCACGTAGATCCGGACGGGATGACCGTCGGCGACCAGCGCCCGCTGGAGCGGCTCGCGCACGCCGTAGAGCATCTGGAACTCGTAGGGGGCCTCCCGGCCCTCGGACAGCTCGACCGCCAGGTCGATCCGCTCCCCGTCGTGGGTGGCGATCGCCGGCCGGACGCCGGGCCAGGCCATGAGGTCCCGCAGGAGCCGATCGAAGGCCGCGTCGACGCGGGATCGCCGCTGGAAGGCCACGTCGGCGTCCTCGTCGTAGGCGCCCTTGCAGAGCCTGAGATGGCCGCCGAGCGGGGCGACGCGGGCGAGGTCTGCGGTGGTCCGCCGGAGGTACGCCTGGAGGGCCAGGCCGAGGTTGCCGTGCACCGCCTGCGCGGCCTCGTACAGCTCGATGGTGCGCTCGGTGTGGCGGCTCTCCTCCATGTCGATGGTCACGGTCCGGCCCACGTCGGCCGCCCTCGCCGCGATGCGGTCGAGGCCGTCGGCGGCGAGGTCGTCGTCGAGACCGAGACCGAGCTGCGTCAGCTTGATCGAGATGTTGGCGTCGAGGCCTTCGGCCTCGATCCGATCGAGACAGGCCAGGTAGTCGTCGCGGGCACGCACGGCGAGGTCGGGGTCTGCGACGTGCTCGCCGAGGTGGTCGAGGGACACCGTGAAACCGGCGTCCTGGAGGCGGCGGGCGGCGGCCACCGCGTCGTCGAGGTGCTCGCCGGCGACGAACCGGAGGGCGAGCCGGCGACCGATCGACGACGTGAAGAGACGCCGCACCCATCCCCACCGGGTCACCGCGAGGACCAGCCTCCCGAGCAGACTCACGACTCGTCGCGCGCCGCTTCGCCCAGTTCGCGAGCGCGGGCGGCGGCGGCTCGCACCGCGTCCTCGAGCAGGGCGCGGAACCCCTCTCCTTCCAGCACGTGCATGGCCGCGGCGGTCGTCCCCCCCGGGGAGGTGACCTGGGCGCGCAGCTTCTCGGGGCCGGCCTCGGCCGTCCCCATGAGCGCCCCCGAACCCTTGATGGTCTGCACGACGATCCGCTCGGCCGCCCACCGGGGGATGCCCTCCCGCGCCGCGGCCTCGGTGAGGGCTTCGGCGAGCAGGAACACGTAGGCGGGGCCGGTGCCCGACACGGCGGTGACGGCGTCGAGGTGGCGCTCGTCGAGGACGATGGTCTCGCCGACGGCACCGAGCACGCGGGAGGCAGCGGCCACGGCGTCGTCGTCGGCGTTGCGTCCCGCGGCGATCACCGTCACGCCCTGGGAGATCTGGGCCGGGGTGTTCGGCATGGCACGCACCACGGGGACGCCGTCGGCGAGGACCGCCTCGTAGACGGCACACGGGACGCCGGCGACCAGCGACAGCACGGCCTGGTCGGCCGTGACGGCCGACCCGACCTGGGCGAGGAGGGTCGCGACGTCGGAGGGCTTCACCGCCACCACCACCACGTCGGATCCCTCGACGGCCGCGGCGGCGTCCAGGGTCGTCGGGATCCCCGTGCGGTCCTCCAGCTCGGCGCGGCGTTCTTCGCGCCGGGTGGCCATCGTCAGCGAGGACGCCGGCCATCCCGCTCGGAGGAGCCCGCCGGCCAGGGCCTCGCCCATGGCGCCGGCGCCGAGGATCGCAACGGTCGGGTGCATGCCACGAGTGTACGACCCGCCGGCGGAGCGACGGTACGCTCCGGGCACCCACCTTGCGGAGTCATGCGACCCCCGATCTCCGACAGCATCCCCCTCATCGCCCTCCTCGTCGTCCTGGTCGTCGCCGCCGCGCTCCTCGCCGCGGCCGAGGCATCGCTGCTGCGGGTCCCGCGGGTGCGCGTCGAGGTGCTGGCGGAGCGGGGCGACCGACGGGCCGAGCGGCTGTCGGGACTGCTCGCCAACCTGACCGGCGTCCTCAACACCGTGCTCCTCGCCGTCCTGCTCACCCAGGTGGGTGCTGCGACCGTGGCGGGATTCCTCGCCGAGCGACACTTCGGCAACACCGCGGTGACCGTCGCCTCGGTGGTGCTGACGCTCGTGATGTTCGTCTACACCGAGGCGATCCCGAAGACGATGGCGGTGCGCAATCCGATCACCGTCGCCCGCCTCGTCGCCCTCCCCCTCGCCGCGCTCACGTGGGTGTTCCGGCCGATCGTGGCCGCCCTGGTCGCCTTCGCCGACCTGCAGGCACCCGGACGCGGCATCCCGTCGCCCGCCACGGTGACCGAGGCCGAACTCCGCCGCCTCGCCGCCGAGGCGGCGGCCGCCGGCGAGATCGAGGGCTCCGATCTCGACCTGATCGAGCGGGCCTTCCGCGTCGGCGACGAACGGGTGGCGGCGATCCTGGTCCCCCGTCCCGAGATCGTCGCGATCCCCCTCGGCACCCCGCTGCGCGAGGCCGTCGACGTGGCACTGGAGAGCGGCCACCGGCGGCTCCCGGTGTACGGGGACGGGGTCGACGACCTGCGGGGTGTCGTGACGTTCCGCGACCTGGCATCGGCCGTGGCCCAGGGCGTCGAGGGGGTCGTGGACGACCTGACGAGCCCGATCCCCGTCGTCCCCGAGTCCCAGCGGGTGATCGGGGTCCTGCGGACCATGCAGGACGAGGGCCGCCATCTCGCCGCGGTGGTCGACGAACACGGGGGCATCGCGGGCATCGTCACGATCGAGGACGTCGCCGAGGAACTGGTCGGCGAGATCGCGGACGAGGACCGCACGACGACCCCGTCGATCCGTCCCGTCGGCCCGGGCCGCTGGATCGTGCTGGGCACCGCTCCGCTGCGGGACCTCGAACGTCGCCTCGGGGTGGAGTTCGACGCCGAGGACGTCCACACCGTGGCCGGGCTGGTGCTGACCCTGGCGGGACGGGTGCCCCCCACCGGAGCCACCTTCGAGGCGCAGGGGCACCGGCTCCGGGTGGTCTCGGCCACCCGCCGACGGGTCCGCGCCGTCGAGGTGAGGAGCATGGAGTGATCTTCGACCAGCAGGTCACCTTCCTGCTCGTGGAGGATCTCGACCGCAGCGCCGCCTTCTACGGCGACGTCGTCGGGCTCGAGCTCGTGCTGGACCAGGGGTCGTGCCGGATCTTCCGAGCGGCGCCGTCGGCCTTCCTCGGTGTGTGCGAACGCCCGGGCCGGGCGTCGGACGGCGTCATCGTGACGTTCGTCACCGACGACGTGGAGGGCACGCACGAACGTCTCGTCGCCGCGGGCGCCACGTGCGAGCGGGAGCCGGGCTATTCGGCCGAGTACGACATCGTCCACGCCTTCTACCGGGATCCCGACGGACACCTGGTCGAGGTCCAACGGTTCTGCGACCCGTCCTGGCCGGCGAGCTGATCGCTCAGGCGCGGACCCGAAGGCGCCGATCCCACTGCTGGCCGTTCGCGACGGCCGGAGGACGGAATGATCGACGATCCCTGGATCGACGTCTCGATCGAGGAACCGACCGGGGACCCGGCGCGCCGCCCCGCCGCGCCATGGGGGGCCCTGGCGCTCGGCGTGTTCACCGCGGGCCTCATCGTGGCCCTCGGCTGGACCGCCCTGTCGATGCTCGACCCGGGGACCCGGGCCCTCGTCCTGGATCCCGATACCAGTTCGCCGGCCGAGGTCTCCACGACGGGCGGCGCCCCGGCGTCGACCACCACCGAGCCCACCCGACGCCGCACCGCCCGTGAGGAGCTGTGGGATCGCGCCCTCGCCGACGCCGGGGCGGCGGCTGCGATCATCGCCGACGAGGTGACCTCCGCGTCGGAGGTCTGGGAGAGCGGAGAGGCGGACTTCCCGACGACGCGGGCCCGGTTCACCGCGGCGTCGGAGCGGGCCGCCGACGCCGGGGCGGCGTTGGCGGCGACGACCGTGCCGGAGGGGACGGACCGCGATGCCGTCGAGGACCTCCTCGCGCTGTTCGACGATCTCGCCGTGGCCGCCTCCGACGCCGCCCTCGGCCTCGACGCCCCCGACGACGGCGGCCTCAGGCGCACGGCCGTGGCCAGGACGACCGCCGTGACGGCGTCGATCGAGGGCGTGATCGGCGACCTGCGGGCGGCGCTGCCCGATCCCGAGCCCGGCGAGGCGATCGTCCAGCCGGGCGCGGGCGAACCGACGCGGGTCCTCGCCGCCGACGGCTCGGTCGCCGGATGGATCGGGGACGACGGCACCGTCACCGACGACTCGCCCCTCCCCGCCGTCGTCGAGTCGGCGATGGCCGCCGCCATCGACACCGCAGCCCTCGGACCCGACCCCGTCGGAGTCCTCGCCGGCGGCGGCGTCGAGATCGTCACGGGCATCGATCCCCGGCTCCAGGTCCAGGCCGAACGCGTCCTCGAACGATGGTTCGACGCCGATCCCGACACGCCGAAGGGCGGGGTCGCCGTCGTCGACGTCGACTCCGGCGCCGTGCTGGCCATCGCCGAACGGCGGGCCACCGGCGACGGGGGCGCCCACTACGCCCTCCATCGGCGGCGACCGGGATCGGTCTTCAAGGCCTTCGCCTTCGTCGCCGCCCTGGAGCAGGGGATCGACCCCGACGCGCCCCGCGACGCCCGGACCCCGGTGACCCTGGACACGCCCACGGGGCCGTGGACGTGCTTCGACCCCGTGCCCGATCCCGACGCGTCCGCATCGTTGACGGAGGCGATCGTGACGTCGCTCAACACGGTCTTCTGCCGCCTCGCCGTCGACCTCGGTCCCGATCGCATCGTCCGCGCCGCCGGCCGCCTCGGCGTCGAGAGCCCGATCGCGTCGATCCCCTCGGTGGTGCTGGGATCGGAGAAGGTCTCCCCGCTCGAGATGGCGGGTTCCTTCGCGACGATCGCCCGCAGCGGCCTCCGCATCGATCCCTGGCTCGTCGACCGGGTCGTCGCCACGACCGGCGGCGTCCTGTGGGAGCGCAGCACCGCGGTCCAACGGGCCGTCGACCCGACGGTGGCCGACGGGGTCATCGACGCGCTCGAGGAGGTCGTCGCCAGGGGGACGGGCACGCTCGCCGACGTCGGCAGGCCCCAGTTCGGCAAGACCGGCAGCCCCATCGAGGGGACCGACGCCTGGTTCGTGGGGGCGACCGCGCGCACCGCCGGAGCCGTGTGGGTCGGTTCGGTCGACCCGGACCGGCCGATGGGGCCGTCGGTCCTCGACGGCCGGGAGTACGCCATGGTCTACGGGGGGCCGGTGGCGGCACCGATCTGGGCGGAGATCGTCTCGCTCGCCGAGCAGGACGTCCCCGCCGCGTCGTTCCCCTGACGGTCCGCCCGTCCGGATCCTCGAACGTCGGGGCTTGACACTCGGGGCCCGGCACCGTACAAAGGCACCTCACGCGAGACGGGAGCACACCCGAAGCACGCATCACTCACATACGACTCATCCAGAGAGGTGGAGGGACAGGCCCTGTGAAACCTCGGCAACCATCCCCGCGTGGGAACGGTGCCAAGTCCTGCTCACCGGAACGACCGGCGAGAGAGATGAGGAAGGCGAAGACCGTTTTCTGCATCCCGACCGCCTCACCGAATCCCGGTGACGGCGGTCGAAGTGTTTTTCGGCCCCGTCGCCGGCGACGAGAGAGGGGAACCGAATGACCGACTACCGATACGAGACGCTCCAGTTGCATGCCGGCCAGGAGCCGGCGCCGGGCACGAACGCCCGGGCCGTGCCCATCTACCAGACGACGTCCTACACGTTCGACGACACCGACCACGCCGCCCGCCTGTTCGGACTCGAGGAGTTCGGCAACATCTACACCCGGATCATGAATCCGACCACGGACGTCTTCGAGCAGCGGGTCGCCGCCCTCGAGGGCGGCGTGGCGGCGGTGGCCACCGCCTCGGGCCAGGCGGCCCAGGTCACGGCCCTCACGACGCTGGCCCAGGCCGGGGACCGGATCCTCTCGACGTCGTACCTGTACGGAGGGACGTACAACCAGTTCAAGGTGACGCTGCCGCGCCTGGGCATCGACGTCGACTTCGTCGACGGTGACGATCCCGACGACTTCGCCGCCGCGATCACCGAGGACACGAAAGCGATCTACGTCGAGTCGATCGGCAACCCCCGCTACAACGTCCCGGACTTCGAGCGCCTGGCCGCCGTCGCCCACGAAGCCGGGATCCCCCTGGTCGTCGACAACACGTTCGGCGCCGCCGGGTACCTGGTCCGCCCGATCGAGCACGGCGCCGACGTCGTGGTCGCCTCCGCCACGAAGTGGATCGGCGGGCACGGGACGTCGATCGGTGGCGTCGTCGTCGACGCCGGCAGCTTCGACTGGAGGAGCGAGAAGTTCCCCCTGTTCTCGGAGCCGGCGCCCGGGTACCACGGACTCAACTTCGCCGAGGTGTTCGGGCCCGACGGGCCCTTCGGCAACATCGCCTTCTCCATCCGGGCTCGGGTGGAGGGCCTGCGGGACCTCGGGGCCGCCCTCAGCCCCTTCAACGCCTTCCTGCTCCTCCAGGGGCTGGAGACACTGTCGCTGCGGGTCCAGCGGCACGTCGACAACGCACTCACACTGGCGCGCTGGCTCGACGACCGGCCGGAGGTCGCCTGGGTGAACTACCCCGGCCTGGAGAGCCACCCCTCCCACGCCGCGGCGACCCGCTACCTGCGAAACGGGTTCGGCGCCGTCCTCTCCTTCGGGGTCGAAGGGGGGTTCGAGGCGGGCAAGCGCTTCATCGACTCGGTGCAGCTCGCCAGCCACCTCGCGAACGTTGGCGACGCCAAGACCCTCGTGATCCACCCGTCCTCGACGACCCACCAGCAGTTGTCGGAGGACGAGCAGCGGTCGTCGGGCGTGACGCCCGACCTCGTCAGGGTGTCGGTGGGCATCGAGCACATCGACGACATCCTCGACGACTTCGCCGCCGCGCTGGAGGCCACGGTGGCGGTGCCGGCCTGATGGCGGAGTACGGGCCCGACGCGAGGACGCGGTGGTTCGACGCCGGGTCGGTCGCGCTCGAGTCCGGTGCGGTCGTCCCCGGGGTGCGGATCGCCTACCGCACCTGGGGGCGGCTGTCGCCGTCGGCGGACAACGCCATCCTCGTGTGCCATGCCCTCACCGGCGACGCCAACGTCGATCGATGGTGGGGACCGGTGATCGGGCCCGGGCGCGCCCTCGACACCGACCGCTACTTCGTGGTGGCGTCGAACGTGATCGGCGGTTGCTACGGATCGACGGGTCCGACGAGCCCCCATCCCTCCACGGGCATCCCGTGGGGCCCGGACTTCCCCGCCGTCACCATCCGCGACATGGTGGCCGTGCAGCATTCCCTGGTCGACCACCTCGGCATCCGGCGCCTCGCGCTCGTGGTCGGCGGCTCGATGGGGGCGATGCAGGCGCTCGAATGGGCGATCGAACACCCCGACGTCGTCGGTTCGGTGGCGCCGATCGCGGTCGGCGCCACCCACTCGGCCTGGTGCATCGGCATCAGCGAGGCGCAGCGCCAGGCGATCCAGGCCGATCCTGCGTGGGAGGACGGTCGGTACGACCCGCGTCGCCCGCCGGCCGCGGGCCTGGCGGTCGCCCGACAGATCGCGATGGTGTCCTACCGCAGCCCCGAATCGTTCGGCGAGCGGTTCGGGCGCGACACGAACGGCTCGGGCTTCGAGGTCGAGTCCTACCTCCGGCACCAGGGACGCAAGCTGGTGGCCCGCTTCGACGCCAACACCTACGTGCTGCTCACGAGGTCCATGGACTCCCACGACGTCGGGAGGGACCGCGGGGGCGTCGCCGCCGCGCTCGGCGGCATCGCCGCACCGACGACCGTGGTCGGCATCACGTCCGACGTGCTCTACCCCGTGGCCGAGCAGCGGGACCTCGTCGACCTCGTGCCGGGAGCCCGCTACGTGGAACTCGACATCCCGCACGGCCACGACGGGTTCCTGGTCGACGCAGCAGCCGTCGGCGAGGTGCTGGCCGAGCACCTCTCGACGGTCTGCGCCCGGGCCGCGTAGCGCTCAACCCGCACCTCCGGTCCGCCGATGGGACCTGCGTGATGATCTGCAAGACCTGCGGCACGCCCGTCGTGTTCGGCCCCGCCGGCTGGGACCACAGCGACGCGGCGATCGCCTGCCCGCGCCTCGCCGTCGAGTGGCCGCCGCCGGGCAACGGCGACGACGACTAGAGCCCGGCTTCCTCGAGCCTCGCGGGATCGACGGTCACGCGCTTCGTGTCGTACGGCCGGAAGCCCGCCCGCTGGTAGGTGAGCAGGGCGCGGGGATGATCCCAGTCGCAGGTGTGGACCCACACCCGTTCGGGCTCGTGCGACCAGGCCGCGTCCACCGCCAACGCCACCAGCCAGGTCCCCAGTCCGCGCCCGATGAACTCGGGGACCAGACCCAGATAGGCGATCTCCACCTCGCCCTCGACCCGGCGGTCGAGCTCGAAATACCCCGCCGGGATGCCACCCACGTAGAGCACCGCGATCTCCACGAGCGGGTCGGTGACGATGTCGAGGAGCTCCTCGTCGTCCAGCACGGCGCGCTCCCACCATCGCCACGACGCCCCGACCGCCCGGTAGAGGTAGCGGTAGAACCCTGCGGTCATCTCCTCGGCGTGGAGGAGCATCGCGGCGCGATGCGGCGGAGCCACACGCAGCTGGGGACGCTGCCGCTGCTCCAGGAAGGTGATGATCTGTTCGAGGCTCTCGGCCACGGAACCTCCGCGGAGGGCCCATGATCGGCCCTCGGGGCCGCCGAGTTCAACCCGCGGCGCCCACGGACACCACGAGCGGCCGGTGGGCGGACCCTGCGGAGGGTCCGGTGCGCCGGTCGGCCACGGCCAACCCGCCCGTGTGGAGGGCGTGGTCGATGGGGATCATGAGGGGCCCGAACCCGGCCGGCCAGGTCGGCTGCAGCCCGCGGCCGCGCAGCGAGTCCGTGAGCCCCCCGCGTCGCTCGAGTTCCCGGAATCCCACCGACCAGGGGGTGGCGTTGAGGTCTCCCACGACGAGCACCGGGCCGGTGCGCTCCCGGACCCAGTCGCCGGCCGCGCCGAGGATCGTGTCCCGGCGCGCCGCCCGGCCCGCGTCGGTCGGCGACGGCGGGTGCAGACCGAGGATCGTGAGCGACCCGCCGGCGTGCTCGAGGTCGACGGCGACGGCCTCCGAGGGGTCGAGGCCCGGGTCGACCGGGCGGGCGGCCAGCGAGGGTCGGGCCAGCACCGTGACCCCGGCGATCCGGCCGGCCGGGACGGTGGACACGAAGTCGAGGGGGAGGCCGGCGGCGACGGCGGCGTCCTCCCATTCGAAGGACGACTCGAAGAGAAAGACGACATCGGGGTCCTCGACGTCGATCCAGGCCATGACCTCCCCCCGCGGCGAGGTCGAGATGCCGACGTTGAAGGAGACCACTTCGAGGAGCGGTGCATCGGGCGGCGGCACCGGAGGACGGCCCGCGAGATAGGGCGCCACGAGCACGGCGTTCAGGCCTGCGGCGAGGAGGGCCGCAGCGGCCATCCGGCGGCGGCCGACGGCGAGGAGCCCGGCGCCGGCCACGACGAGCACCACGGCGTAGAGGGGCCGGAAGTTGGTGGTGAGGTCGAAGACCCACCAGGCCCGGCCGAAGGACGCGGTGACGGTCGCGATCCCGGCGACGCCACCGAGGAATCCCAGCAGGGCGACGACGGTCCGGCGCGGCCGGGCGGGCGCGGCGACGTCGGCCGGGTGGGTCGGCGTCATGGGCGGGTCGCCCCGACGGACATGGCGCTGGCTGGGCTCATCGAACCTCCGCCGGCCACGCTACCGCCGGGGTGTGACGCGATTCAGAAGGCGGCGGGGTCGAGCTCCATGATCCAGCCGTCCTCCGCCTCGGCGAGCCGGCGCCGCCGGGAGGCCTTGGGGAGGACCGTCGCGGCGAACCAGCGAGCGGAGGCGACCTTGCCCTCGTAGAAGGCACGGTCGGAACCCGGATCGTCGGCCAGCGCCTCGAGAGCCACCTCGGCGTGACGGATGAGCAGCCATCCGATGACGAGCTCCGACAGGCTCTCGAGGAGCCCGTTGGCGTGGAGCCCCGTCTTGTAGACGGACTCGGGCTCGGACTGGGCGGCCATGAGGTAGCCGACCAGGGCGCCGACGTGGGCCTGGACGTCCTCGCCGGCGGCGCCGAGCAGTTCCCGCTCGGCGGCCAGCGCGTCGTCCGGCCCGCCACCCTTGACCGTCTCGGTGATGTCGGCAGCGAGGCGCATGAGCGTCTCGCCCCGGTCCCGAGCGATCTTCCGGAAGAAGAGGTCGAGCGACTGGATGCCGGTGGTGCCCTCGTACAGGGTGTCGATCTTCACGTCGCGGATGTATTGCTCGATCGGATAGTCGCGGGTGTAGCCGGACCCACCGAACACCTGGAGGGACTGTGCGAGCAGCTCATAGGCCTTCTCCGACGAGTAGCCCTTCGCCAGCGGGAGCAACAGGTCCTCGAGCTTGCTCCAAGCGGGCTCCTCGGGTTCGAGCTCCATGCGGTCGGCCATCACCGCCGTGTGGAGGACGAGCGCCCGCATGCCCTCGGCGTGCGCCTTCTGGTCCATGAGGAGCCGGCGCACGTTCGGGTGGCGGATGATGGGCACCCGGGGGGCCTCCGGATCCCGTCCGTCGGTCAGGTCGGGCCCCTGGATCCGCTCCCTCGCGTAGTCGAGGGCGTTGAGGTACCCGGTCGACAGCGTCGCCATGGACTTGGTCCCGATGAGCAGCCGGGCGTGCTCGATGCCCTGGAACATCTGGCGGATCCCGTCGTGGACGCCGCCCACCAGGTAGCCGACCGCCGGCCGGTCGGCACCGAAGGTGACTTCACAGGTGGACGAACCCCTGATGCCCATCTTGTCCTCGACGGCCGTGACGACCGCGCCGTTGCGCTCGCCGAGCGACCCGTCCTCGTCGACCAGGTACTTCGGGACGATGAACATCGACAGCCCCTTGGTCCCGGGGCCGGCGCCCTCGGTGCGGGCGAGCACGAGGTGGACGATGTTGTCGTGGAAGTCGGAGTCGCCGCTCGTGATGAACCGCTTCACCCCCTCGAGGTGGTACACGCCGTCGCCGACCTCGTAGGCCTTCGTGGTCCCGGCGCCGACATCGGAGCCGGCATCGGGCTCGGTGAGCACCATCGTGCCGCCCCACTGCTTCTCGACCATCCACCGGGCCCACGTCTCCCGCTGTTCGGGGGTGCCCACCCGGTCGATGACACCGGCCATGAGCCCACCGGAGACGTAGAAGAAGATCGCCGGATTGGCGCCGACGAGGAACTCGGTGGCACCCCAGTAGAGCGACGGGGGCGCGCCGAACCCGCCGAGGTGCTCGGGCATGCCGAGGGTCGACCAGCCGCCGTCGTAGAAGGCGGCGAGGCTCTCCTTCACCGACTCGGGGAGGTGGATGTCGCCGTCCTCGACCTCGAGATGCATGCGGTCGGCGTCGACGAACGACGCGGCGAAGTCCTCACGGGCCAGGCGCTCGATCTCGGCGAGGATGGCGCGGGCCGTCGGCTCGTCCATCTCCGAGAACGGCCCGGTGAACCGATCCTGGATGCGATACACCTCGAAGAGGTTGAACTCGACATCCCGGAGATTGCTCCGGTAGTGGCTCATGGCGTGGCTCCTGCTTCGGCGTCTCATTTGAGAATACACTCAAATTTGAGCAACCATTCCGATTTTCGGCCGGGGCCCGACGGGGCCGACTACCGTTCGACCTCGAGGGGAGGGAGCCGATGGCCCGATACAAGGCCGGTCTCGAGACCCGACGGCGCATCCTGGCGGCGACCCGCGACGCCCTGGCCGAGCACGGCCCCGACGGGACCACGCTGAAGGTGATCTGCGATCGGGCCGGGGTGCAGCCCGGTTCGTTCTACAACCTGTTCCCCTCGAAGGAAGAGGCGATCCTGACGGTGGTCCGCGAGGCCATCGAAGCGGTCGACCCCCACCCGGACGGCGTCGGCGTCGACACCCCCGACGAGCTCGTCGAGGCCTACGTGACATTCCTGGAACACCAGCCCCTGCTCGCCCGCGTCTACCTCCAGATCGCGCTCACGGGTGCCGTCGCCGACGGGCACGTGCTCGGACGCATCCGTCGGCACCGGGAACGCCGCGTGGAACGATTCACCGACGCCATCGCACGCGCCGAGGGCCTCACGGACCGCAGCGAGGCCGAACGCAGGGCCGTGATGCTCCTCGCCACCCTCGACGGACTGGCGGTGGCCACCTTCCTCGACCCCAGCCTCGACGTCCGCAAGCGCGCGGCGGGGCTCCTCGACTGACCGCCCTCAGACCCCGCAGGCCCGGCGGATGAGCCCCTCGTAGAAGGCCAGGGCGCGCGGTGCGTCGGCGACCCGGATCCGCTCCCCGGTGCCGTGGATCCGCCCCAGGTCGTCGGGGGTGAAGGTGAACGGGCTGAACCGGTACACCCCGCCCTCGGCCAGCCGGACGAAATGCCGGGAGTCCGTGGCACCGGTGAGGATCCACGGTGCGTCGGCCACGCCGAACACCTCCGCCGCGGTCTCGGCGATCATCCGATACCCCACGGAGTCCGCAGGCGACAGCGGCGGCGGATCCGACCGGAAACCCTCGTCCAGGACCCCCACCTCGGCGACCTCGCCCACCGCCGCGGCGGCGTGGGCGACCACGTCCTCGATCGTGTCCCCGGGCATGATGCGAACGTTGACGACGGCCGTGGCCTCCTGCGGCAGCACGTTCACCTTCACCCCACCCCGCACCATCGTCGGCGCCATCGTCGTCCGGATGAGGGCGTTGGAGGTCGGCCGCTCCGACAGCCGCCGCTCGAGCAGTGCCGAGAACCACCCCGGCCGCCGGAGGACGAGGCGCTGCGCCAGGGGCATGACCCGGCCCAGGGCCCGCAGCAGGGGGCGCTGGACGCCGAGGTGCGCCGGCATCGGGGACGCCTCGATGCGCCGGATCGCCTCGGCGACCCGGCCGATGGCGGTCGACGACGGCGGCGCGGAGGAGTGCCCGCCGTCGCCGGTCGCCGTGAGCGAGAGGTTCACGTACCCCTTCTCCCCGACGCCCACGAGCGCCACGGGAGCCTTCGCACCGGGCAGCAGGTCCTCGCCGACCGCACCGCCCTCGTCGAGGACGAAGTCGATGGGTACGGCACGCTCCTCGAGCAGGCCGGCGATCGCGGCGGCGCCCTCCGACCCGCCGATCTCCTCGTCGTCGCCGAAGACGAGCAGCAGCGTCACCTGCGGTTCGAACCCCTCGGCCAGCAGCGACTCGACCGACTCCAGGATCCCGATGAGGGCGCCCTTGTCGTCCGCCGCACCCCTCCCCCAGAGGTAGCCGTCGGCGATCTCCCCCGAGAACGGCGCCCGCTCCCAGGCTTCCGATGTCCCCGCCTCGACGGGAACGACGTCCTGGTGGGCCATGAGGACGACGGCGGGCGCCGTCGGATCCGCACCCACCCAGGTGTACAGCAGCGCATGACCGGCCACGACCTCCCGCCGCAGTCGCTCGTGCACCAGGGGATAGGTGGCCTGGAGGAAGGCGGCGAAGCGGTCGAACTCGTCGGTCTCGATCCTGGAGCGGTCCTCGTAACTGACCGTGCGGATGCGAACCGCCTCGGCGAGGTGCTCGAGGAACGCAGCCCCGTCCGACGCCTCCTCGCCCGCGCCCCGGCGACGCCGCCGCCCCGCGACGACCGCCGCCGCGGCCACCGACCCCACACCGGCCACGATCCCACCGACCGCCTTCGTCCTGTCGTCCATGCATCGAATGGTATTTCGTCCCGCTCCGCTCGGGGCGTTCCCTGCTCCTTCCCCGGGCCGACTTCGGCGGCTCCGCCGCCGAACAGACGCCGGTCGGCCCTCCTCCGGAAGCGGGGCCCCAACCCCGCTCCGGCCGTACGTCCACGCAGGCCGAGTC
>JAWVYO010000002.1:0-62106 GCA_033722675.1 Acidimicrobiia bacterium
CCGGGGCGGCCCCCGAGCTCGAGGACGCCGAGGCCGCGCTGACGGCGGCGCGGGCCGCGGCCGCCGACGCCGCGGAGGAGGCGATGCGCACCTCGACGGCGCTCGCCCGTGCGGAGGAGGCCGGGGATGCGGCACGGTCCGCCGTCGACACGGCGACGGCCGCGGTCCGCGAGGCGAAGGACGCGGTGGAGGAGGCCGAGGGGTCGCGCCGCCTCGCCCTCGAGGCCGTCGAGGCGGCCCTGGGGAGCGGGGATCCCGCCGAGGCGCTGGCCGGCCACCGGGCTGCGGTGGGCGAGGCGGATGCCGCCGTCGCCGAGGCGGAGCGGCTGGTGGCCGATGCCCTCGAGGCCGAGGAGCGGGAACGCGCCCGGACGGTGGAAGCCACCGGTGCACTGGAGGAGGTGCGGGACTCGCTGAACCGCCTCGCCGAGCGGCTCGGCGTCGACGGCGGGTTCGGCACGGACGCTCCTGCCCTGCGCGAGGGGCTCGGCCGGATCCGGGAGGCCTGGATCGCCGGGAAGCGGGCTGCGGACGACGCCCTGACCGAGGCCACCGCGGCCCGGGAGCGGGCGGAGAAGGCGCGCGCACGGGTGCTCACCGACGCCGGCCTCGAACCGGATCTCGACCTGGCGGCCGCTCGGAGCGCTGCGGCGGCCTCCCTCGAGGAGCTGGAGCAGCAGGCGGCGACGCTTCGCAGCCGGCTGGCGGAGCTCGAGGATCTCGAGGAGCGAGAGGCCGACACGATCGGCGCCCGTGACCGCCTCGAGCGGCTCGTCGCCGACCTGGCGCCGTCGCGCTTCCTGCGTTTCGTGCTCGACGAGAAACGGCGGGTCCTGGCGGCGATCGGATCGGAGCGGCTGGAGGAGCTCTCCGCCGGTCGCTACCGGTTCTCCGACGACGGCAGCTTCGACGTCGTGGACCTGATGGCAGCGGAGCACACGCGGCCCGCGTCGTCGCTGTCGGGCGGCGAGACGTTCCTCGCGTCTCTGGCGCTCGCCCTCGCCCTCGCCGAACTCGTGGGACGCGACGGCGGCCGGCTGGACGCCTTCTTCCTGGACGAGGGCTTCGGCTCGCTCGATCCCGAGCACCTGGACCTCGCCATGGACGGGATCGAACGGCTCGTCGCCGGCGCCGCCGACCGTCTCGTCGTCGTGGTGAGTCACGTCCCCGCACTGCGGGAGCGGATCGAGGATCTGATCGTGCTGGACAAGCACCCGGCGACCGGCGACACGGTCGTGACCGGCGGCGCACGGCCGGGGGAGGGCGCGGCGTGACGGGACCACTCGCCGGCATCGAGGTCGTGGAGCTCGCCGGGATCGGACCCGTCCCATGGGCGGCGACCATGCTGTCGGACCTCGGCGCGTCGGTCGTCCGCGTCGATCGTCCGGTTCCCGGTCCCGGCGAGCTGATCCCGACGCACCGTGATCCGATGAACCGGGGGCGGCGGTCGGTGGCCGTCGACCTGAAGCATTCCGACGGCGTCGAGGCGGTCCTGCGTCTCGTCGACCGGGCCGACGTGCTGCTCGAGGGACTCAGGCCGGGTGTGGTGGAACGACTCGGTCTCGGGCCCGACGTGTGCCGGGACCGCAACCGGCGTCTCGTCTACGCCCGGCTCACGGGATGGGGCCAGGAGGGTCCGCTGGCGTCGACCGCCGGGCACGACATCGACTACCTCGCCGTCGCCGGTGCCCTGGGCTCGATCGGCCGAGCCGGTGGGCCACCGGTTCCGCCCGTCAACTACCTGGCGGACTTCGGCGGCGGCGCGATGTTCGCGGTGGCCGGCGTGCTCGCCGCGCTCGTGGAGCGCGCCTCTTCCGGCCTCGGTCAGGTGGTCGACGCGGCGATGGTCGACGGCGTCGCCATGCTCCAACTGCTCACCTTCAGCATGCTCGGCAGCGGACTGTGGACCGATCGCCGGGGCGCCAACCTGCTCGACGGAGGCGCTCCGTTCTACGACACGTACGAGTGCGCGGACGGCGGGTTCGTGGCCGTGGGGGCGCTGGAACCGCAGTTCTTCGCCGCCCTGGTGGCCGGGCTGGGCATCGAGGTGGATCCGTCCGCGCAGTTCGATCGCGAGGCGTGGCCGGCGTTGCGTTCGGCCCTCGCCGGGGCGTTCCTCGCCAGGACCCGGGACGAATGGGCGGAGGTGTTCGCCGGCACGGACGCCTGTGTCGCACCGGTTCTCGGACTCGTCGAGGCGACGGAGCATGCCCACATGGCGGCGCGCGATGCCTGGGTGGACGTGGAGGGGGTGATCCAGCCGGCGCCGGCCCCGCGGTTCGAGCGGACACCGGCTGCCGATCCGGAGCCGCCCCGGCGCCGAGGCGCGGACACGCGGGAGGTGCTCGCCGAACTCGGGTACACCGACGAGCAGATCGAGGCGCTGGTCGCGACGCGAGCCGTCTCGGGCTGACGAACTACCATCGCCGCCTCGTGGCACGTGTCGGCATCGTCGGGCTCCCCAACGTCGGGAAGACCACCCTCTTCAACGCTCTCACGGGACTGACCGCGCCCACGGCGGCCCACCCCTTCTCGACGGCCGAGCCGAACGTGGGTGTCGCCCGCGTGCCCGACGTGATGCTGGAGCGCGCCGCCGAGGTGGAGGCGTCGAAGAAGACCGTCCATGCCACGCTCGACCTCCTCGACCTGCCCGCGATCGCCGGTCCCGGCGGCGGCGGCTTCGGGGCGCAGTTCCTCGGCCGGCTCCGGGAGATGGACGCCCTGGCGATGGTGCTGCGGGCCTTCGCAGACGACGCCGTCCCCGACGACGAGTCGGGGACCGACCCGGTCGATCAGGCGGAGGGGCTCCTGCTGGAACTGGCGCTCGCCGACGCCGAGGTGTTCGCCCGCAAGCGCGATCGGATCGTGAAGGAGGCGACGGCCGATGCCTCGAAGAAGCGGGCGGCCGCCGCCGTCGAGCGGGCCACGGAACTGCTCGAGGCGGGGACCGCACTCCGCAGCGAGTCGTGGACCGAGGAGGAGCTCTCCGCCTTCCGCGATCTGGCGCCGCTCACCCTGAAGCCGGCCGTTTGGGTGGTGAACGTCGCCGAGGACGAGACGGACGCCGCCGCCCTGGCGGCATCCGTGGGCGCGGTGGTGCCGGCGGGCGACACGGTCGTGTCGCTCTCCGCGGCGATCGAGGAGGAGGGCGCGGCGCTCGACCCCGACGATCGGGCCGAGCTGTTCGAGGGGCTGGGTCTCGGGGAGGGGGCGCTCGCCACGATGGTCCGGGCGACGTATGACGCCCTCGGCCTCATCTCCTTCTACACCGTCGGCCCGAAGGAGTCCCACGCCTGGACCGTTCGCCGCGGGGCAGGCGCCCGGGAGGCGGCCGGCAAGATCCACAGCGACCTCGAGCGAGGCTTCATCCGCGCCGAGGTGGCGCCGATCGAGGACGTGCTCGACGCCGGCGGCTGGGATGCCGCAAAGGCGGCGGGGGCCGTGCGACTCGAGGGCAAGGACTACGAGGTCGCCGAGGGTGACGTGCTGGTGGTCCGCTTCAGCGTGTGATCGGCGGTCATAATGACGTGATCCGGGGAGCGAACGCGGGAGAGGATCCACCATGAAGGCGATCGTCGTGGGCGCGGGCGGCGCCACACGTGCGCTCCTCCGGCGCCTCGGGGACATCTGGGACGCCACGGTCATCGACATCGACGCCGATCGGCTCACCCACGCCAAGCAGGCCCGGGACATCGCGACGCTCCAGGGGGACGGGTCGAGCCGGGTGGTGCTGGAGCGGGCCGGCATCGCCGACGCCGACGCCCTCGTGGCCGCGACGAACGACGACGACGTCAACCTGGCCGTCTGCGAGCTCGGCAAGGAGTACGGCTTGCTGCGCATCGCCGCCGTCGTGTACGACCCCGACCGCCTCGGCGAGTATCGGGCGCTCCACGTGCCCGCCTTCGCGCCGGCGAACCTGGCGGCGCGTCAGCTGGAGTTGAGTCTCGAGCCGCGTCGTGTGTCGTCGACCGCGTTCGCCCACGGCCGCGCCGAGGCCATCGAGTTCGAGATCGCCCCCGACAGCCCCGTCCGCGGCCAGAGTCTGCGGGACCTCGCCTCGCAGAGCTGGCTCGTGGCCGCGATCCTGCGCGACGATCGCCTCATCGTTCCCCACGGCAACACGGTCCTCGAGACCGGCGACCTCGTGACCGTCGTCGGGGCCGCCTCCGACTTCTCCCTGCTCGTTCGGACGTTCACGGCCGGCCAGGCTCGATTCCCCCTCGACTGGGGGCAGAGCGTCACGGCGGTGCTCACGTCGCGCGCCGATCTGGAGGGCCCCATCACCGAGGCCATCAGCCTCACCCGCAACAGCCAGGCCTCCTCGATGCTCATCGTGCACCGCGACATCGGGGACATCCGGGACGAGGGCGAGGCCGCCGAGGTCGAGGAGATGCTCGTCGAGATCGACGAGATGGCCGAAGGCGTCGAGGTCCGACGCCGACCGGTGTCGGGCGCACCCATGAAGGGCCTCGCCGACGTCCTCGCCGAGGAGAGCACCGGTGTCGTGGTCATCGATGCGCCATCGGGCGGCCTGTTCCGCCGCTTCCGCGCCACCTCGGCGCTGCGCCTCGCCCAGCGGCTCCAGCGACCGGTGCTGTTCTCGCGATCCTCCCACCCCTACGAGCAGATCGTCGCCCCGGCCCGGGACTCCAACCCCGGATGGGCGGCCGCCCGTGCCGCCATCGACCTGGCCGCCTTCGGAAAGGCGGAGCTCACGGGCGTGGCGGCGGTGCCGCCGGTCTTCATCACGGGTGCCGACGGACGTGATGCCGCGCTCCGCGCCCTCATCCGGCTCCGGGAGGAGGCTGCGGTGCAGGGGGTCCCGGTCCGCCGTCGCCTCCGCCAGGGCAACCCGGTCCGCATCCTCGACGAGGCGGCCGACTCGGGCGACCTCGTGGTCGTCGGCATGCCCGAGCGCGGCGCGAGCTTCTTCCGTCCCGGCATCGTGGGATTGCTCCTCACCCGAGCGTCGACGTCGACCCTCGTCGTGCCGGTCCAGCAGTGACGGCGATCCTCGCCGCGGCGGAGGGGGGTGCGGGGCAGCACGGCATCGCCACGCCCGTGTCGCTCATCCTGATCGCCGGTGCGGCCTTCCTCCTGCCGCTCCTCGCCGGGCGGCTCCGCGTGCCCGCCATCGTCCTCGAGATCCTGTTCGGCATCGCGGTGGGCCCGGTCCTCCAGGTCATCGAGCCCGGGGAGGAGCTCCTCGGCTTCCTCGCCGAGTTCGGCCTGTTCCTGCTCATGTTCCTGGCGGGGTTCGAGATCGACTTCACCAGGCTGGAGCGCCAGGGTCCCGCCCGGCTCGCCACGGGCGTCGTCCTGTTCGCAGCGTTCTTCGGGGTTGCCTGGATCGGCGCCGAGTTCCTCGAAGTGACCTCGGCGGACGGTCGTCTGTTCCTGGCGTTCCTGTTGTCGGCAGCGGCCCTCGGCATCGTGGTGCCGGCGCTGCGCGAGACGAGACGCTCTGCCACGTCGGTCGGCCAGGTCATCCTCATCGCGGCGATGTTCGCCGAGGTGTTGAGCCTCGTCGGGATCGTCGTGCAGACGGTCTTCGTCGAGAGCGGCGGCTTCGGGTGGCGGCTCCTGTCGATCCCCGCCCTCGTGGCGTCGATGCTCGTGCTCCTGGCGCTCCTTCGCCGTGCGGCGTGGTGGCATCCCGAGAGGTTCGAGCGGTGGTTCCGCTCCGACGATCCCCAGGAGATGGGTACCCGGGCGACGCTGGCGCTGCTGTTCATCTTCGTGGGGATCTCGGCGCTGCTGGAGATCGAGGCGATCCTCGGGGCGTTCCTCGCGGGGGCGATGTTCACCTTCGTGTTCCGTGATCCCGGGCCGCTGGAGGAGCAGCTCAACGGCTTCTCGTTCGGCTTCTTCATCCCGATCTTCTTCATCAACGTCGGGATCGAGTTCCCCCTCGACGAGCTGTCGGACCCGGCGGTGCTCGGCGAGGCGGTCACGCTGATCGGCATCGCCTTCGTCGTGAAGCTGCTTCCGTCGCTCCTCCTCGTCTTCCAGCGCTTCTCGCTGCGCGAATCCCTCGCCGCGGGGATGATTCTCGCGGGCCAGCTCAGCGTGATCATCGCGCTGGCCGATCTCGGCCTCGACCTGGGCCTCCTCACCACCGGCCAGCGTGCCGGCGCGATCATGCTCGTCGCCGTCTCGGCAATCGTGTCGCCGATCGCCTTTCGGCTCCTCGCGCCGCCCCTGCCGGCGAAGGAGGACACGGTGCCGCCCCGTTCCGGGAGCTGACCGTGCGGGTCGTCGTCCAGCGCGTCGCCGGGGCCGCCGTGGCGGTCGACGGCGATCGGGTGGGCTCGATCGACACGGGCCTGCTCGCGCTCCTCGGCGTCGCCGACGGCGACGGTCCCGACGACGTCGACGTGCTCGTGGACAAGCTCGTCGGCCTGCGGGTCTTTCCCGACGACGAGGGCCGGATGAACCGGTCGGTCGCCGATGCCGGCGGCTCCGTGCTGCTCGTCAGCCAGTTCACGCTCCTCGCCGACGTCCGCAGGGGGCGGCGACCGTCGTTCACCGGTGCTGCCGACCCCGCCGTGGCCGAGCCGCTCGTCGACCGGGCGGCGGAGCGGATCCGGGCGGCGGGGGTGCCGTGCGCCACCGGGACGTTCGGCGCCGCCATGGAGGTGTCGCTCGTGAACGACGGACCGGTCACGATCGTCCTCGACGTCGTCGGCGGCCGGGTGCGCTAGCGGGGCGAGCGGCCGGTCGCCTCCAGCCAGGCGCTTCCGGGCTCGCAGAACCTGGTGAAGTCGCAGGTGCGGCACGCCTCCGATGGCTCCGGGTCGTACTGCTCGTCGCGGGCGGCGGCGACGAGGCGTGCGAGGTCGTCACGGGCGGCGGCGAGCCACGCTTCGTCGACGTCGGTCCCCACCTCGGTGAGGCCGTCGCCCAGGTAGACGAAGGCGACCCGGACGGAGGACGGCGGCTCGGGCGAGAACGCGGCGTCGTCGACCGCCACCGCGTACGCCTGGAGCTGGACGCGCTGGGGACCGTCGTCGCGGGCCCGGCCGCTCTTGAAGTCGACGACCTCCCATCGGCCGGGCGACGGCTCGTAGACCGCGTCGATCCGTCCGCTCACCCGGGCGTCGGCCACCGCCAGTTCGAAGGGTGCCTCCACGAGGATCGGGCGGTCCTCGGCGAACCGCGATGCGGAGAAGGACGCGAACGCCGACACCCCCTCGCCGGTGGTCGGCCGATCCGGGACGTCGTAGAAGTCCTCGGTGGCCTCGTCGAGGGCCATCGAGCCGCGGTTGTGGAGCTCGATGCGCCGGTGGAGTTCGATGCCCCTGCGCATCGCCGGGGACGGCCGCCGCGGGAGTCGGTCGACCTCGCTCCAGAAGAACCGCCGCGGACAGGTCGCGTAGGTGACGAGGCCGGTGACCGAGGTCCGGAAGCCGTCGTCTCCGTCGTCGACGGTGGGGACCGTCGGGAGATCGTCGAGCGTCATGCGGAGCTGGTCCATGCGCGCATCGTATGCGTCGGTGACGTCGAGCTCTCCGGCGAGACGGCGGGGCTCGTCGGGCCGTTCGAGGGTCGCGCCGAGCACGCGGCGCCAGCCCCCGGGTATCGGGTCGGGTGAGGGCACGTCGCCGGCGACGATGCCCGGCCGGGATGGCGGATCGCCGGCATCCTCGACCCAGACTTCGACGGAGGCGGCCGGCTGGTCGCGACCCACGAGGTGGAGGTCGCTCGGCGGTTTCGGCTGTTTCTCGGAGTACCAGTGCGCCGAGGTGGCGACGAGGAGCGACTTGGCGCGGGTCACGGCGACGTAGGCGGTGCGCCACTCCTGGGCGTCGCGGGCGCGGCGGTAGTGGTCGGTGCGTGCCGAGCCGGCCTCGGCCGGTGGCGCCTCGATCCACCGGGCGTCGAGCCGGAGCTCGTGGGGCACGTGATCGGCGCGGCGGTCGGGGTCGGGCAGGGCACCGGTGGTGGAGGGAAAGATCCCGCGGGCCAGGGCGGGGAGCACGACGACGGGCCATTCCAGGCCCTTCGCCCGGTGCACGGTGAGGAGTCCGACGGCGTCCTCGCCACCCACCGACGCCGTGTCGAGCTCGTTGGCGGCGTCGTCGTCCTCGAGGACCTCCAGGTGGTCGAGGAACGCCTCGAGGGTCGGGGTCCCGGTGAGGGGGCTCCACGCCTCGGCCAGATCGAGGAACCGGTACAGGTTGAGACGGGTCGAGAGCCGGTGGGCGTCGGCGAGGGCCTCGACCTCCAGCCACGCATCGGTCTCGTCGAGGATCGTGCGGCAGAGCTCGGCCAGCCCCATGCTGTGGGCGGCCGTCAGGAGTCGCCGGTACCGGTCGCGGAACCGCTCGAGGCGTCGCCGGGCCTCCGGCTCGAGCTCGGGCAGGTCCTCCAGGCGGTCCACCGCCTCGAGGATCGCCGCCCCCACGCCCTCGGTGTCGTCCCGTGACGCCCGACGGTGACGCCGCACCCACGCGGAGACGGGGACGAGGTCGCCGAGACCGAGCCGGTAGGTGGAGCCGAGGGCGAGCCGGGCGAAGGCGGGGGCGTCGTCGGGCCGGCCGAGCACGCGGAGCCAGGCGTGGAGGTCGGCGACCTCTGGGATCTGGAGAAGCCCTCCGAGGGCGGCGACCTCGACGGGCACGTCGCGGCGCTCCAGCGCCTCGCGGACCGTGGCGATCTGGCCGTGGCGGCGGAAGAGGATCCCGATGTCGCGCCATGCGACGTCCTCCTCGTCGTGGAGCCGCACGATCCGTTCGGCGATCCACTCCGCCTCGTCGAGGTCCGTACGGAGCCGGGCGACCTCGATCCTGCCCGGCGGCGCGGCGGGGTCGGGACGCAGCTGGTCGACACCCCCCGCGCCGATCCGGGACCGCACCGCCTCGGCGTAGGCGACGATGGCCGAGCCCGACCGGCGGTTCACCGACAGCGCCCGGTCGCCGGCCGGCGTGCCGTCGCGCTTCGGGAAGTGCTCGCCGAAGCGTGCGAAGTTGGCGAGCGATGCCCCCCGCCACTCGTAGATGGTCTGATCGGGGTCGCCCACCGCCGTCACGGAGGAGCCCGAGCCGAAGAGGACGCGCAGGAGCTCGCGCTGTGCCGGATTGGTGTCCTGGTACTCGTCGAGGAGGACGACGCGGTAGCGGCCGGCGATCCGGCGAGCGATCGGCGGATGCTCGACGAGGAGGCGGTGGGCGAGGAGCACGAGGTCGCCGTAGTCGACGAGTCCGAGTTCCCGCTTGCGGCGCTCGTAGGCAGCGAGCGCCGTCGCCAGCTCGCGTCGGGCGGGGGCGGCGCCTGCGGTGTCGTCGTGGTCGAGGAGGGCCGAGGCGTCGAGCAGGTGGTCGGCCAGGCGGGTGGAGAGGGCTGCGAGGTCGCCGATGCGTTGGGGGCGGGCGGTCAGGTCGAGGTGGACGCGCGGCTCCGCTCCCAGCGCCTCCGAGAGCAGCTGACGGGCGGAGCCGGTGGAGACGACCGGGGTGTCGCGTCGAACGCCGACGAGGGCGCCGTACTCGCGGAGGATCGCGTGGGCGAAGCCGTGATACGTGAGGACCTCGACCTGGCGTCCCGCTTCGGCGAGGTCGGGGAGGCGGTCCCGGAGGCGGTCTGCCAGTTCCTCGGCCGCCTTGTTGGTGAAGGTGATGCCCAGCGCCTGCTCCGGCTCGACACCGTCGCGAACGAGCCGTTCGAGACGAGCGGCCATCGTGGTGGTCTTGCCGGTGCCGGCGCCGGCGACGACCCGCAGGGGCTCGTCGGCCGCGTGGTCGACGACCGCCGCCTGTTCGGTGCTCGGAAAGCTCATCGGTCGTACGCCTCCCGCCCCGCCGGCCATGCCGGGCAGACCAGTTTCACGGAGCATCGATCGCACGCCGCCGAGGGCGTGGCGGGCCACCGTTCGGCGGCGATGCCAGCGGCGGCGGCGTCGAGGGACGCCAGGACGTCGTCGAGACGATCCAGGTCGAACTCCCTCGTGGCGACGCCGGACTTGAGCAGCTTCGCCGGGTACCAGAAGGACGCCGCCGTGACCGGTCGTCCGGTGTGGTTCGCGGCGGCGAGCGCGTAGAAGCCGAGCTGGAGCGAACCGGCGGCGTCGGCGAGGGTCGCCGGACTCCGGCTCGTCTTGTAGTCGACGACGCCGACCCCGCCGTCGGCCTCCTCGATGCGGTCCACCCGCCCCCGCCACCGGACCCCATTCCGTTCGAGCTCCACGGGAAGCTCGACGGTCAGTCCGGGGCCGGACCCCGGCCAATGCTCGTAGAGGTTCGTGAGGATGCCCGCGGCGCGCTCGTGCCAGGCCGCCGCCCACGCGCCACCTCCGAAGGTCCCCGGCTCGAACCGTTCGTCCAACAGGGCGAGTGCGTCCTCGAGGCGACCGTGGTCGCGACCGGCGGCGATCGCCTCGCCCTCCACCGTCTCGAGCACCTCGTGGACGAGGGACCCGAGCGCGGCATGGGGCCCGGCGCCGTCGTCGACGAGGAGCCGACGCTCGAGGGCATAGCGGCGGGGGCACGTCGCGTAGGCCTCCGCCTGGCTGGGGGAGAGCTCCAGGATGCCGGGCACCAGTCCGTCGTCGGCGCCCCGGGGCAGCACGCCGGCCACGGCCCACGGCGGCCGCGGGCGCCAGGGCTCGTCGGAGCCGAGGACGGCGATGGCGGCGAGCCGTCGGGCGACCGGCTCACCGGGGTCTCGGGCGATGGCGAGCAGCCAGGCCTCGGCCTCGCGCGGTGTGACCGGCTCTCGATCGACCGCCGGCGCGCCGAGGTCGCCGTCGGGGTCGAGCATCGAGAGGAAGCGACTCGGCGTCCCGGCGCCGGTCTCGTTCGCCGTGGAGGTGCAGGTCCACACGACCCGGCTCCGGGCGCGACACATGGCGGTGTAGGCGAGGCGCATCTCCTCCTGGAGTCGGAAGGACGCCCAGGCGGCGGGATCCGCGGGCCGGTCGGACCCGAGCTGACGGACCTGCAGGAGCGTTTCGCGACGTCGCAGGTCGGGGAACACCCCGTCGACCGCGTCGGCGATCACGACCACGTCGAACTCCCGGCCCTTGGCCTGGTGGAGGCTCGTGAGGGTGAGCCGGTCCTCGTCGGGGGCGCGGAACTCGAGCAACGGCGTGGCCTCGAAGTCGTCCTCCTCCGACCAGCGGAGGTAGTCCGCGAGCGTGGTCGAAGGGTCCCGTTCCCGGAGCCGGCCGAGCACCTGCGACAGCGATGCCCAGGCACGGCGCATGTCGGCGTCCCTGCGGGCGGCGGGGACGATCTCGGGGAGCGTCGACCAGACGTGCCAGAAGCCGTCCGCGGCGGGACGGCCGGTGGCCCAGCCGCCGTCGGCGACGATCGCCGCCAGCTCGGGATGACCGGCCGATTCGAGGATCTCGGCCCACGCAGCGCCCGCCGCCCGGGCACGTTCGAGGTCCCGGACCGACCCGAGGGCCAGCCCCACGAGGGGTCCGAGCAGCAGCCGACGGATCGCCCGCTCCGCCTCCGGCCCTGCGAGGGAGGCGGCCCGGACGAGGTCGAAGAGGATCCGGGCGGCCGGATGGTCGACGAGGCGTCGGTCGGGCTGGTCGTGGGCGATCCGCCGCCGGTCGAGCGCCCGGGACAGCTCGGGGAGCAGCCGTCGCTTCGAGCGGACGAGCACCGCCATCCGTGCGTAGGGGATGCGGTCGCGGCGGTGGATCCGCTCGAGCTCGCCGGCGATCCATTCGGCCTCGTGGCTCTGCTGGTCGAAGCGGTAGGTCTCGACCGCCGCGGACCCCGGCGCCGGCACCACCGGGCCCGCCGCCCCCGGAAGGTCGCCACCGGCGGTGACCCGCACCGCGGCGTCGAGGATGGCGGCGGGCACCCGGAAGGACGTGGTGAGCACGATGCGACGCCCCGGGGTGCCGTCGGGAGCCGCGAACTGGTGGGGGAAGCGGGCGACGTTGTCGAGCGCCGCACCCCGGAAGCTGAAGATGGACTGGTAGGGATCTCCGGCGGCCGTCAGATTGCGGTGCCCGGCCGTGAGCCGGTCCAACAGGGCGGCCTGCGCGACCGTCGTGTCCTGGAACTCGTCCACGAGCACGTACCGGAACCGATCGGTCACCGATCCCGCGGCGCCGGGCTCGTCGAGGAGCATCACCGCGGTGGACTGGAGCGTCCCGTAGTCGATGCGGTTGCGCGTTCGCAGTTCGGCCTCATAGCGCTCGAGGAAGGCCGCGAGGCCATCCCAGTCGTCGCGGGCGGCGGCGCGACGTTCCAGTTCGTCGGGATCGACGAGGTGCTCGCGGCATCGGAGGAGGAAGTCGGCGACCTCGTCCGCGAAGGCGGGGGACCCGAGCAGGCCTCGGAAGGCGAGCGGCCAGCGGTCGGGCTGCTCGGTGGCCAGCAGGTCCCCGACGAGCGCCACCTGTTCCGGACCGGTGAGCAGCGTCGGGGGGCGGGCGGGTGAGGCGCCCGGGAGCCGATCGGCGCGGGCCTCCACGATCCGCATCGCCAGGGAATGGAACGTCAGGGCCGGGATGCCGGAGGTGGTGCGGTCCAGCCGGTGCGACAGGCGCGTGCGCAGGTCGGCGACGGTGCGGCGGGAGAAGGAGACCAGGAGGAGCTCATCGGGTTCGGCGGCGCCGGATTCGACGATGTGGGCGGCGCGGCGAACGAGGAACTCGGTCTTGCCCGCACCCGGCCCGGCCACGACGAGCTGGGGTCCGTCGACGTCGGCGAGGACCGGCTTCCAATCGGGTGGATCCACCCGGATCTCGGGCACTGGAGGTGTGGTGGTGGGCACGGGAACAACCTATCGGCCGGCACCGACACGGTTCCGGGCAGGTCGGTGCGCCGGTGGGTAGCCTCCTGGCGGAGCGAGACGGGGCGAGGGGAAGACATGTCGAACGACCACGAGATCCTGGGCGACGGCCTGCGCGAGTGGGAGTCGCCCCTCTATCGGGAAGCCCTCCGGCAATTCGACCGGGTGGCCGAGCGGATCGGCCTCGACGACAACGTGGCCGAGCGGCTGCGGGTGCCGCAGCGGGCGATCGTCGTCACCTTCCCGTTCCGCCACGACGAGTACTCCGAGGTCGAGAGCGTGTTCGGGTACCGGGTGCAGCACGTGCTCACCATGGGGCCGACGAAGGGCGGGATCCGATACGCCGGCGACGTGAACCTCGGCGAGGTGGCGGCGCTCGCCATGCTCATGACGTGGAAGTGCGCGATCGTCGGCCTCCCCTTCGGCGGCGCCAAGGGCGGCGTCCGTATCGACCCGACCCGCCTCTCGCGGGCCGAGAAACAGCGGGTGACGCGCCGCTTCACGTCGGAGATCATCAACTTCATCGGTCCCGACACCGACATCCCCGCCCCCGACATGGGGACCGACGCCCAGACGATGGCGTGGATCATGGACACGTACAGCCAGCAGGTCGGGCACTCCGAGCCCGCCGTGGTCACCGGCAAGCCCCCCGAGCTCGGCGGCTCGGTGGCCCGGCGCGAGGCGACCGGGCGGGGCCTCATGACGCTGCTCGGACCCGCCTGCCAGGAGGTCGGCCTCGACGTGGAGGGCGCCACCGTGGCGGTGCACGGCTTCGGGAACGTCGGCCAGTACGCGGCCCTCGCCGCCGCCGAGCAGGGAGCGGTCGTCCAGGCGATCTCCGACATCTCCGGCGTCGTCTTCGCGGGCGGCGGCGTGGACGTCAAGGAGGCGATGGCCCACGTCGAGCAGCACGGCTCGCTGGAGGGATACGAGGGCGGGGAGCGCCTCGACGGGGACGAGTTGTTCGGCCTCGACGTCGACGTGCTCGTCCCCGCGGCGATCGGCGGGGTGATCACCGAGGACAACGCCGACGACGTGCGGGCGAAGCTCGTCCTCGAGGGCGCCAACGGACCCACCACGGCGGCCGCCGACGACATCCTCGACGGCAACGGCGTGCTCGTCGTCCCCGACATCCTCGGCAACGCCGGCGGCGTGACCGTCTCGTACTTCGAGTGGGTGCAGGACCTCCAGAACTACTTCTGGAGCGAGGCGGAGATCGTCGGCCGGCTCCGGGAGATCATGAGCCGCGCCTTCACGGACGTGCTCGCCGTGGCGAAGGAGGAGGGCACGAGCCTCCGCACCGCGGCGCTCATCAAGGGCATCACGCGGGTGTCGGAGGCGAAGCTCGTCCGGGGGATCTTCCCCTAGGCGCTGGCGGCGGCCAGGCGCTCCTCGCCGGACGCCGCGAACGCCGGGCAGATGTCCTGGAAGGAGCACCAGTCGCAGAGGGGGCCCGTCCGGGGCGGGAAGCGGTCCTCCTCGATGGCCCGTTCGATGGCGCGCCACAGGGCCCGCAGCTGGCGGTCCATGGCGTCGAGCTGACCGTCCGTCACCGGGATCCGGTAGACGGTCGGACCGTTGAGGTAGATCAGCTGCACCTCGTCGGGCGTCCTGCCGAGACGCCGGCGGATGAGCAGGGCGTAGATCTTCAGGGCGAAGAAGGCCGGCAGGGCGAACCGTTCCGGCGGCGCCTTCCCCGTCTTGTAGTCGGTGATGACGAGGCGCCCGTCGTCCGTCTCCTCCATGCGATCGAGGATCCCGCGGACGACGATGCCGTCGAGGTCCTCGAGCATGTCGAGCTCCCGGTCGAGGGGGTCGAAGGCGCGCGGGTCCTCGATCGTGAAGTAGTTGGCCAGCAGCTCGAGGCTCTCCAGCCCCCACGCCCGCTCCTCCTCGACGTCGTCGAAGAGGTCCTCGTACTCCTCGAGCCGGACCTCGGACCATGCCTCACGGAAGAGGTCGTACAGCGTCTCGGGCGTTCGGCGCTCGGCCGGCAGATCGAAGAGGCGCTGCAGGGCGAGGTGCGCCGTCGTGCCCCGGGCCTGGTAGACGGTGGTGGGCTCGGGGAGCCGGTCGATCGCCCGGAACTTGAAGAGCTGCGGGCACTGCTTGAAGTCGCTCGCCCGGCTCGGGGAGAGGCGTTCGAGCACGGGTGTGTCGGCAGCGGTTCCGGAGTCGGCAGCGGCGTTCTGATCCATGTGGAGACCATACACCGGGGGAATGACACGCGTGGAAGTCAGGTCGTCGCGGCGGGCACGCGGCGCCACAGGTCCCGCTCCGCGACGGCGAAGAGCACCGAGCCCACGACCACCCATCCCGCAGCCGCCACGAACATGGCCGTGTACCCGCCGAGGCCGATGATCAATCCGAGGAGGGGACTGCCGATCAGCGTGCCGACGTCGAACAGGCCCGTGAAGATCGACACCGCCGAGCCGAGTTCCGACGGCCGGGAGCGTTCGACGATGAGGGCGTACGCGATGGGGAACAGGAAGGCGTGGCCGGCCCCGCAGAGCACGCCTGCGACCGCCACCGCGGTCATCGACGAGGCCGTCCCCAGGGCCAGGAAGCCGGCGGCGAACACGACGAGGGCCGGGTAGAGGATCGTCTTCTGTCCGTAGCGGTCGGGCAGCCAGCCCGCCGTGACCCGCAGCCCGATGGCGGTCGCCGCGTAGGCGGCGAAGAACCCGCCGACCGAGCCGACGCCGGTCTGGTCGACGTACGTGCGAAGGAAGGCGAAATAGCCGGTCAGCGCCACCGAGAAGACGAGCGTGATCCACCACAGCGGCCGCAGCGATCGCCGCCGGAGGGCGGAGAAGAAGGAGGGGGACCCCTCGCCGTCGTCGACGATGTCGACCGCCACGTCCCGGACCGGGAGCGAGAGCAGGAGCGACACGGTGGCGAACAGGGTGGCGGTGAGGAAGAGCTCGTCGTAGCCCCAGCGGGCGACGACGGTGTCCCCGATCACACCGCCGAGGGCGATCGGGAGCAGTCCGGAGACGCCGAAGAGGGCGAGCCCCTGTGTGCGCCGATCGGGGGGTACGTAGTCGGCGGCCAGCGTCGTGAGCGAGGTGAACAGCATGGCCACGGCGAGGCCGTGGACGATCCGAATGCCGTAGACGAGGGGCCCGATCGAACCGATGGCCAGGTAGGAGGCGACGATCGCGACGTTGAGGGCGTTGCCGGCCAGGACCACCGGTCGCCGTCCCCGCCGGTCCATGATCGAGCCGATCTTCGGCCGGGCCGCCACCGAGGCGATCGCCGTCGACCCGAAGATGACCCCGATCTCGAACTCCGAGGCCCCGAGTCGATCGAGGAATCCGGGGAAGTGCACGAAGAGGAAGAACGCCATCCCCATGAAGAGATTGGCGAAGAAGACGAGCAGGAAGGGGCCCGTGAAGAGGCGTCGCACCGGGTCAGCCTAGGGGTCGCGAAAAGCAATCAGCCGGTCGCGAAAACCCGACAGCGGTCTCGCTTGACGCCTCGGTCGGGGCCCCCCTACGTTGTGACCACTGCCTCCTCGGAGCCGCAAGGATCCGGAGAGGCGGCCCCGGCGGCGCTCCTTCGGGAGCAGGTCGGACGGGCCCCCGGGCTCGGACGACTGACGGCGGGGCCACACCCGGCGAACGGGCTTCGGCCCGATCGACGGGGAGATCGGACCGATCTCACGACCGGTTCGATCGGCCCGCCGGCGGGCGTCCTTCGGGGCGACCGACGGTCGGGAAGAGGACCCCCGAGAGGGCGGAGGCTTCGGCCAAAGCTTTCTCGGGGGTTTCTCACGTCTCGAGGAGGTGGGCGTCGGGTACCGACCGACCACGGGTCGTTCCACCTGCCTCAACGCTCGGCGGCAGCACCCCGCAGCCCACGCATTTCGCGCCAGACCGACGTGACTCGGCCTGGGTGGGCCCCCGAGCGGAGCGGGGTGAGAATCGCAGCACCCGGCGGCAGCACCCGACACACCAGACCCGCGCGTCGGACCTGAGTGACTCGGCCTCCGTGGCCCGGAACGGCCCGAGCGGAGCGGGAAGCAGAGCCTCGGCGCAGGGGTGTGAGCGCAGAGCGCGAAAATTCTTCGGCGGTCGCGAAAACCGACCAGCGTTTTCGCTTGCGACCTCGGGGTGCTGCCCATACATTGGTCTCAGTCGCCCGGGAAACCGAGGCGGCGGCCTCGGAGCCGGAGACGGCTCTGGAGGCGGCCCGGCAGACGGCCCGAGAGGGACGTCGGGCCATCCGGGAGACCGGGTGGTCTGAAGCCCCGGCAACGGGGCCGACCAAAGGAGTCTTCGGGCTCCGGCGGCGAGTCGGGTCACCCAGGCGATGGACTTCGGTCCAGCGTCAGGGATCGGAGTGATCGCAAGGTCGCTTCGAGGCTCGGCGGGAGCCCGGCCCGAGAGGGTACGGACCGGCGAGCAGAGGAACCCCGAGAGGGTGGAGGCTTCGGCCGAGACTCCCTCGGGGTTCTCTCGCGTCCGGGTCAGCCCTGGACCTCGACGCGGGCGCCGGTGACGGCGACCTCACCGTCGGCCGTCATGGCCGGGCCGTCGATGGTGGTGTCCGGCGGGAAGAACTCGTACTCGCCGTTGCCGTTCACGTCGATGTGGGCCATGGGGAACACGAGGTCGGACGACTCGAGCGGCTGGTCGAGGGTCACGGCGACGTTGGACTGGGTGCCGGCGTCGAGGAGCTGGGAGTGGCCGATGACCGGACCGGGGCTCCCATCGGCGTTGCCGTGCACGGCGATGAAGCCGGGGGAGGGCAGGGTGATCGTGTCGACGACGATCGTCGTCCCGTCGGAGGTCTGTTCCTCGAACACGACCTCGGCCGGCGACATGACGACGGCGTCGCCGTCGTCGGCGGTGGTGGTCGTGGCGGCGTCGTCGTCGCCGCAGGCGGCGGCCACGAGGGCCAGGACGGCGAGCAGGGCGAACAGGCGTCTCATCGGTCTCCTTCGAAGGGGATCGTCGTGTCATTACCCGGGAGCACGCGATCGCAGACGGGCCGATGGGTAGGATCGACGACATGCGTTACCCCGAACACCTGCTGACCGACGACGAGGAGGTCGTCCGGGCGTTCCGACCCCACTGGCGTCTGCTGTTCATCCCGGCGCTCTGGACGCTGCTGGGTATCGCGATCGTCGTGGCGACATGGATGTTCTGGCCGGAGGTCCCCGTCGTCGACTGGATCGTGACGGGCGTCGTGGTCGTCGCGGTGCTCCGGCTGGCGGTCTATCCGTTCGTCTCGTGGTTCTTCACCGAGTACATCCTCACGAACGAACGGCTGGTCCTCCGGAAGGGGATCCTGGCCCGCCGCGGTATCGAGATCCCCCTCGAGAACATCAACGACGTCCAGTTCTCGCAGAACATCATCGAGCGGATGCTGCATTCGGGGGACCTGCTCATCGAGTCGGCGGGCGAGCGGGGCCAGAGCCGGTTCGGCGACATCCCCGAGCCCGAGGAGTTCCAGAGCCTCATCTACCGGGTGCGGGAGGAGCGTTCCATGCAGCTCAGCGGCGGCGGCCGGGCCGTGGAACCCGACGGGACCGAGAAGCTCGAGCGTCTCGCGAAGCTCCTGAAGGACGGGATGATCAGCCAGGAGGAGTACGACCGGGCGAAGGCCCGGTTGCTCGACGAACTCTGAGCGGCGCGTCCGGCGCGTCGGTAGCCTCGGATCCCCGACCCGAGGAGCGCCGTGCCACACATGATGGACGACTTCCCGCTGCTGCTGTCGACCCTCTACGACCGGGCGGTCCGTCTCTTCCCCGACACCGAGATCGTGTCCGTCGAGCACGATCGTTCGGTGGTCCGTCAGACCTACGCAGAGACCGATGACCGGGTTCGGCGTCTCGCCCGGGCGCTCGACGATCGACTCGGCGTGGGCGTCGGTGCCGCGGTCGGTACCTTCGCCTGGAACAACCGCCGTCACCACGAGCTCTACTGGGCGACGGCGAACACGGGCCGGATCTGCCACACGCTGAACATCCGGTTGTTCCCCGACCAGCTCGCCTACATCGTGAACCACGCCGAGGACGAGGTGGTCTTCGTCGACCCGGATCTCGTCCCGCTCGTCGAGCGGTTCGCGGACCGTCTCGAGACCGTTCGCCACTTCGTGGTCATGGGCGACGAGGTCCCCGGCTCCTCGCTGCCGTCGGCGATCGCCTACGAGGAACTCATCGACGGGGTCGAACCCCACGGACCGTGGCCTCACCTGGACGAGCGTTCACCGATGATGCTCTGCTACACCTCGGGCACGACGGGGAACCCCAAGGGCGTGGCCTACACCCAACGCTCCACGTATCTCCACACGATCTCGGTGCTCGCCACGGCCGAGATCGACTCGTCGTCCGTGGTCCTTCCGGTCGTTCCGATGTTCCACGCGTCGGCCTGGGGCTACCCGTTCATGGCCACGACCGTGGGGGCGACCCTCGTGTATCCGGGCCCGGACCTGACGCCGGAGGGCCTGGTGGGACTGATCGAGTCCGAGTCGGTGACCGTCTCGGCCGGCGTGCCCACGGTGTGGCTCGGGATCCAGCAGCACCTCATGGATCATCCCGATGCGGACACGTCGTCCATCGACATGTTCCTGTGCGGCGGCTCGGCGGTGCCGCGTGCCATGATCGAGTGGTTCGAGCGGGAGCGAGGGATCGAACTGCTCCAGGGGTGGGGGATGACCGAGACGAACCCCGTCGCCTCGGTGTCCTACCTCAAGCCCGAGCACGAGTCGATGGACCTCGACGAGCGCCTCGACCGACTCGAGACCGCCGGTCTCGTGATGCCCGGCCTCCAGGTGAAGATCGTCGACGACGAGGGGGAGGACCTGCCCTGGGACGGCGAGGCGTTCGGCGAACTGCTGATCCGCGGTCCCTGGATCGCGGCCGAGTACTACCGGGACCCCCGCTCGCCCCAGTCCTTCGACGACGGCTGGCTCCGGACCGGCGACGTCTGCCGGATCACGCCCGAGGGCTACATCGTCATCACCGACCGGGCGAAGGACGTCATCAAGTCGGGGGGCGAGTGGATCTCGTCGCTCGACCTGGAGCGGGAGCTGATGGCCCATCCCGGCGTCGCGGAGGCGGCGGTGGTCGGGGTGAAGCACGTGAAGTGGCAGGAGCGTCCGGTCGCCGTCGTGGTGCGACGGCCGGGCGCCGATGTCACCTCCGAGGAACTCCTCGAGCATCTGGGGCACCGGGTGGTGAAGTGGTGGCTCCCCGACCGCATCGACTTCGTCGACGAGCTCCCCAAGACGGGGACCGGCAAGTTCGACAAGAAGGTCGTGCGGGACCAGTACTCGGATCTCCTGTTGGGCGAGTGAGCCCGGCTCAGTCCGATCGGAGCCGTACGAGCACGCCGTAGTGGTCCGACAGCGTCGTGAGGGTCGCGCCCTCGTCGCCCTCGACGGTGACCGGCCGGTCGAAGATCCTCCGCCACGAGACGGGGTGGAACCCGCTCTCCATGACGTGATCGAGCACCGTGGCCCGCTCGAAGTGCACGAGGGGGTTGTCGGGGCACCAGGTGCAGGGCGCCTCCGGGTCGTCGGCGTAGGCGCTGCTCTCGAAACCCGACCGCAGGAGGTCGTAGTTCTCCGGGAACTCGGGATCGCGCCCGGCCCGTTCCGGCCCGCAGTTGAGGTCGCCGACGAGGATCACCGGACCGGCGGCCTCGGCGGCGAGCCGGAGGACCGTCTGCACGTGGGCCCGGTGTTCACCCGCCCATCCCTCGGCCCCGGGATGCTCGACGTTGCGGATGTCGGCGGCGAGATGGGTGGCGAGCACCGTGAAGGGGCCGACGGGTCCGTCCACCTCGGCGACCACGACGGCCCGGCGGGTGAAGTAGCTCGGCAGCGTCACCACGCTCGTGGTGAGGAGGGGCCAGCGGGAGCGCAGGAGGAGACCGGTCGACCCGTCGAGGGCGTAGCCGGGCTCGGGATCGAGGTGGTCGTCGGCCGCAGTGCCGTGGCGGAGGGGGGAGGCGTCGGTGAGCACGTCGCGGTCGGGCGCGGACCAGACCTCCTGGAGGGCGACGAGGTCGGCGTCGAGGCGCTCCAGACGCTCGGCGATGGCACCCCGTCGACCGGCGGCATGGGGGATGAACCCGTCGAGGAGCCCCGTGTTGTAGGTGGCGACGCCGATCTCCATGACGTCACCCTAGGGACCGGGGCGGACCGCCTCGGCTCCCGGGGAGACGACCGTGCTGCCGGCGTTCCCGACCGGCCCGGCCCGGTGGGGGCTCAGCGCATGTCGAGCGGTTCGGTCTTCACCCTGACCCCGCCGTCGACACCCTTGAAGCGGATCTTGCAGAAGAACGGATCCTCGAACATCCCGAGTTTCTCGAGGGCGATGATGGGGTCTTCGAAGTCCTCGAGCATGAACCGGCCGGCGATGGGCTCTTCGTATCCGTCGACGTCCATGACGAACCTGAGTTCCTGGGCCACGACCGTGCTCCCTTCCCGTCGTCGACGTGACGAACCACGGTTTCAGACCTTCGGGCCGTCGCACCAGGGGAGTTCGACCCTGATCCGACGTCGATGGGGTCCTTCGTCCCGATGTCACCGCAGTCGGGCGGTTGGCGGCGGCAGCGCCTCATGCTCCTGACGCACCGCGGCTCCACGCCGTTCGGCCCGGTGGACGCCGACCGGTCGCCGGCTGCATCCGTCCGCCGGACGTGGCCTGCTCCGCGACGCCGAGGGGCCCCGCCGACCGCCGTCGGTGCAGGGACCGCTTCGGTACCCTCCGCAGCGATGCCCGCGCCAGACACTCCCGCCATGAAGGCCATCGCGGCCACCGACGTGGCCTTCGAGGTGACCGTGCTCGATCCGCCGCCCCGTTCCCTCGAGGAGGCGGCCGAACGCGAGGGTGTCGAGCCGGCGTCCAAGGTGAAGACCCTCGTCGTGCGCCGCTCCGACGACGACTACGTCTTCGTCTTGGTGGGCGGTGGGCGGATCATCGACTGGCCGAAGCTCCGCGACCATCTCGGCGAGTCCCGGCTGTCGATGCCCGACGCCGACGACGCGCTGCGGATCACCGGCTATGCCCGCGGCACGATCACGGTCTTCGGGTCGAAGCGGACGCTCCCGGTCGTCGTGGACGAGGCGCTCGCCGGCCGGGCCGTCTCCATCGGCGGGGGTGCCCACGGGGTGGCCATCCACCTCGCCGCGGACGATCTGGTGGCCGTGACCGGCGCCGACGTCGCCGACGTGACCAAGGCCGGGTAGGAGCACCCTCCACGGTACGTTCGCCCCCATGCTGGCCGATCTCATCGCGACCGACGGCGTCGAGGAGCGCCTCGTCCTCGGAGGACCGATCGGGCTCATGGCGCTCCACGGGGGTCTCGAGGCGGGCACCCACCGGGTCGCCGGAGCCGTCGCCGAGGCCACCGGGTCGAGTTTGTATGCCATCGTCCAGCCGGACGACCACCGGTGGCACGTCCCCAGCGCCCGGCACGACCCCCGGGACAGCGAGCGGCTGACACGGTTCCTCGAGCACGTGCGGCTCGCCGTGTCGATCCACGGATTCGGGCGGCGTCATCTCCCGGACACGGTGCTCGTCGGCGGCCGGAACCGGCGTGTCGCCCGCCACATCGCCTCGGCCATCAGGCGGCACACCGACCTCGACGTCATCGACGAGCCGGCGGCCATGCCGAGGGGGCTGCGGGGCATGCATCCCGCCAACCCGGTCAACCTGCCGGAGTCCCAGGGCGTGCAGCTGGAGCTGAGTCGTGGCGCCCGGCGCGACCCGGTGGTCGGCTCGCTCGTCGCCGCCGTCGCCTCGGTGGTGGCGGCCGAGTCGGGCAGCGTCTGCGCCACGGCCTGAGGGTCGCGCGACCCCGCTAGCGTCCGGCGCATGCGGGCGCTCCACGCCACCTGGTTCTACGTGGCCGTCGCGACCACGGGCCTCGTCGGTGTCTGGGGCGTGACCCTGGCCCTCCTCAGGCGGTCGCCCGATCGCACCTTCCGGATCGCCTCGTACGTCGCCATCGGGGTGATGCTCGTCCAGATCGGCCTCGGGTTCGGCACCCTGGCGGCGGAGGGCGAGCCGAACGACGAGTTCCACGTCTTCTACGGCTTCGTGATCCTCTTCACCTTCTCCTTCGCCTACATCTACAAGGCGCAGATGGCGAAGCGCCCGGCGCTCTCCTACGGCCTCATGCTGCTGTTCGTGATGGGTCTGGGGCTGCGGGCGTGGGCCAACGTCGGCTGACGGTCGGGCCTAGCATGACCCTCCCGCGGAGGAGGATTCGGTGCTGCTCGAAGGCAAACGGCTGGTCATCACGGGGGTCCTGACGGACGACTCGATCGCCTGGCACACGGCGAGGGTCGCCCAGGAACAGGGCGCGGAGATCGTGCTCACCGGCTTCGGGCGCGGGCTCCGGCTCACCGAACGCGCCGGCAAGCGACTCCCCCGGGAGCCCGACGTCCACGAGCTCGACATCACCGACCCGAGCCACATGGAGGCCCTCGTGGCCGCGCTCGACGAGCGCTGGGGCGGTGTCGACGGGGCACTCCACGCCATCGCCTTCGCTCCCGAGGACGCCCTGGGCGGACGATTCCTCGAGACGCCGGTCGAATCGGCCCAGACGGCGTTCACGGTCTCGGCCTTCTCCTACAAGACCCTGGCGGTCGGCCTCCTGCCGCTCATGCAGAAGGCCGGTGGCGGGTCGCTCGTGACCCTGGACTTCGACAACACGCAGGCATGGCCCGCCTACGACTGGATGGGGGTGGCGAAGGCGGCCCTGCAGTCCGTCACCCGCTACCTGGCCCGGGACCTCGGACCCCACGGCGTCCGGGCGAACGCGGTCTCGGCGGGCCCGCTCGGGACGGTGGCGGCGAAGTCGATCCCCGGGTTCAAACGCTTCGAGGAGGTCTGGGGCACGCGCGCGCCGCTGGGATGGGACCTCACCGACCCGTCGCCGGTGGCGAAGATGGCGGCCCTGCTGCTGTCCGATTGGGCGCCGGCGACGACCGGCGAGATCGTCCACGTCGACGGCGGATTCCACGCCATCGCGGCGTCGTCGGGGCCGGGCGACTGAGGGGAGCGCCCTAGGGCGCCCGGTTCGGCAGTTCGACGCGGAACGTCGCTCCGCCACCCGGTGTCTCGGCGTGGTCGATGGTCCCCTCCATCGCCTCGGCGAGACCGCGGGCGATCGCAAGGCCCAGGCCCAGCCCGCCGTCGGTCCCCGCCGGTGGGGCGCTGCGCTCGAAGAGGCGAGGCAGCACGCTCTCGTCGATCCCCGGACCGGTGTCCGAGACGACGATCTCGACGACGTCGGGCCGGGTCTCCGCCCTGATCTGGGCGTGGCTCCCTGGGGCATGGCGCAGGACGTTCTCGATGAGGTTGCGGAGGATCCGGCCGAGGTGATCGCCGTCGAGCACGGCGGCGGCATCGCCCCGCGACAACACGACGAAGACCTCTGCCGCACCCGGGACCCCCGCCACGGCCTCGTGGGCCAATCGGGCCACGTCCACGGGCCGCATGCGGACGGGGAGCACGTGGCGGTCCAGGCGTGAGGCCACCAGCAGGTCGTCGACGAGCACCTTCAGGCGGTCGGTCTGGTTGAGCGCCGCCTGCACCAGGTCGGCGGCGGCCGGGTCGTCGTGGGCGAACTCGGGACGCTGCAAGGTCTGGAGTGCCCCGATGATCGAGGTGAGCGGGGTCCGCAGTTCGTGACTGACGATGGCGACGAGGTCTGCACTCAGCGAGGCGGCTTCCGCGGCCCGTTCCGATCGCCGGTCGGCCTCGCGAAGGCGGTCGACGATCGTCACCGCCGTCGACACGTCGGTCCGCAACGCGCCGAGGGTGGCGGCTGCCTGTGGGTCACCGGGGTCGCCGACGAGGAGCACACCCGGGACCGCCGAGGTCCCGACGGAGACGGCCATGGCGGTCCCGATGCCCAGGTCCGAGCAGAGGTGCGCCCAGTCGCCGGCCGTGCGGGGACCGCGCTCGACGAGGACCGATCGGCCGCGCAGCGCCCGCTGGGGGAGGGTGTCGTCGCCCGGGGCCAGGGAGACGGCGGGGACCACGTCCTCGATTCGTCCGGAGCCGAAGAGCGGCGGGGCGATCTCCAGGCGACCTGACTCGGGGTTGGCGCGCAGCAGCCCCACGGTGGGGGCGGCCAGCGCCGATCCGACGGCGGTCATGAGGGCGGCGAGCATGGCCCGCCCGTCCCGCCCGGCCGCGAGCGAGGCGAGGACGGCGTATCGCCGGGCAGCACCCTCCGGTCGGAGCCGAGGTGACTCAGCGTGGTCGAACAGCGTCATTTGGTAGTCTCGGGCTCCATGGCGACGGTCCTTCTCCTCTTCGGCGGACGTTCGGAGGAACATGAGGTGTCCTGTGTGTCCGCGGTGGCCGCACTCGAGGCTCTCGCCGGCAAGGGGCACGAGGTCGTGCTCGTCGGCATCGACCGGTCCGGTGGGTGGCACCTCGTCGACCCCGACCGGCGTCCGCTCGCCGCCGAGGGTCCCGATGCCTCCTTCGAGGTCCCGGGTGGTGTGATCGCGGCCGGCGGGCGTCGGATCGAGGTCGACGTGGCCTTCCCGGTCCTCCATGGCCCCTACGGCGAGGACGGGACCATCCAGGGCCTCTTCGAGATGGTCGATCTGCCCTACGTGGGTGCCGGCGTGCTGGGGTCGGCGGCCGGGATGGACAAGGACGTCGCCAAGCGCCTGTGCCGCGACGCCGGTCTGCCGATCGGCGACTTCGTCACGGTGCGGGCCGCCGAGTGGGCCGACGACGGCGCACCGGTCGTCGAGGCCGTCGCGGAGGGTCTCGGGTATCCGGTGTTCGTGAAGCCCGCCGCCCTGGGGTCGTCGGTGGGGATCTCCCGGGCCGACGACGACGGCGGGCTGAAGGACGCCCTGGACGAGGCGCTTCGCCACGGCCCGAAGGCGGTCGTCGAGGCGGCGGTGGCGGGCCGTGAGATCGAGGTGGCGGTCCTGGAGGGCCCGAGGGCCTCGGTCCCCGGCGAGATCGTCGTCCACGGCGGCTGGTACGACTACGACGCGAAGTACCGGGACGACGCCACCGAGCTCCTCGTTCCGGCGCCGCTGTCGGAGTCGGCGGCGGAGACGGTCCGGTCACTGGCGCGTCGAGCCTTCGAGGCACTGGAAGGACGCGGGTTGGCCCGGGTCGACTTCTTCTACGAGGAGGGGGGGCGGGGGTTCCTGCTCAACGAGCTGAACACGATGCCCGGGTTCACCCCCGTGTCGATGTTTCCGATGCTGTGGGCCGCCACCGGCATGCCGTACGCGGATCTCTGCGACGAACTCGTCGCCCTGGCGCTGGGATCCTGACGAGACCGACGAACGGGTCGGGCCGGCTCAGAGCTTGACGACGGGGCAGGTGAGGGTCCGCGTGATGCCCTCCACCGACTGGATGCGGGCCACGACGAGCTTGCCGAGCGAGTCGACGTCGTCGGCGGTTGCGTGGACGATGGCGTCGTACGGTCCCGTCACCGCCTGGGCGGCTGCGACACCGGGGATCTTCTCGACCTCGTCGGCGACGGCGGCCGCCTTGCCGACCTCCGTCTGGATGAGCACGTAGGCCTCGACCACTTCCACTCCTTCTGTGGGGGCTACCGCCATCGATGCTAGCGACCGGTCGACGCGCCGGCCCGGGCGGGTCAGAGACCGACGTCGACGCCGCGTCGCGTCAGGATCTCCCGGGTGTCCTCCAGCGCGGCGCGATACACCTCGCGAACGGCCGGGTCGAGGTCGGTGACGAGGAGGCGGGGGAGCGGCAGGATCGTGTAGTCGGACCGGTCCACCCGGGTGGGCACGGCCTCGATGCCGGTGACCGCGAATCCGGCGTCCTCCGTGCCCTCGACGGTGAACCGGACGACCACCCCGTTCTGGGTGCGAGCGGGGCAGCAGTTGGCCGACTGGTTCGACAGGAAGTTCCCGAGGCCGTAGAGCACGTACTCGCCGTCGATCTCTTCGAGGGGCTGGACGACGTGGGCGTGGGATCCGACGATCAGGTCGAGGTCCGGCGATCCGAGCAGGGTGCGGGCCAGGGCCTCCTGGTCCGGGGTGGGGTCGGTTCGGTACTCGGCTCCCCACTGGATGCTGAGCACGACGAAGTCCGCTCCGGCGGCCCGCGCGGCCGCCGCCTCGGCCAGGATGGCGTCGGGGTCCGTCACGTCGACGAGCCAGGGGCGGTCGTCGGGGAGCACGAAGCCGTTGAGCCCGTACGTCCACGACAGGTGGCCGATCGTGATGCCATCGAGGTCGTAGAGGGTCGGCGTTGCCGCCTCGTCGGCCGATCGGGCCATGCCGGCATGACCGAGTCCGGCGGCGTCCAGGAGGTCGAGCGTGCTCGTCACGCCGGCCGGGCCGCGGTCGTAGGAGTGGTTGGAGGCGGTGGAGCAGCCGTCGTAGCCCGCGTCGGCGATGGCGACGGCCAGCTCACGCGGGGCGGCGAAGGTCGGATAGCCGCTCAGGTCGGTGTCGTCCACCGACAGCGGCGTCTCGAGATGGCAGATCGCCAGGTCGGCGGCCGAGAGCGTGTCCCGCACCAGGCGGAACATCGGGCGGTAGTCGTGGGTGAGGTCCCCGCCGCCGTTGCGCCGTGCCTGCGAGAACACCGGGCTGTGACTCAGCAGATCGCCCGAGAAGGCGAGCGTCACGCGGACCGGCGCCGTGGTGGTGGTCGTGGTGGAGGCGGTCGTCGCGGTCGTCGTCGGGGCGGCGGCCGGGGCGACGGTGGGCGCCGGGGTCACGACACCGGACGCGGGGCGGACGCCCTCACCGGCGCAGGCCGCCCCGGTGAGGGCGAGGAGGGCCACGGCGGCGACGATACGGGACATCACGAAGAGTGGATGGAGTGACCACTGAACGTGGCAAGGCGTCCCGGGCGCCGGTCGGGCCGCCTACCGTCGCCACGGTGACGACGACCACGCTCCGCCGCGTCCCGCCCGAGGCCCTGTTCGTGGTGGCGGGTGTCTCGATGTACGCAGGCGCAGCGGTGGCCGTCACGGCGTTCGAGTACCTCGACGCTCCGGGCGTCGCCTGGTGGCGGGTGCTGTTCGCCGGCCTCGTCCTCACCGTCGTCCGGCGGTCCTGGCGCGGGACCTGGACGCGTCGACAGGTGCTGCTGGCGGTGGCGTTCGGATCGGTGCTGGCGGCGATGAACCTCAACTTCTACTTCGCCATCGACCGCCTGCCGCTCGGGACCACGGTGGCCATCGAGTTCGCCGGTCCGGTGGCGGTGGCGGCCCTCGGGGCGCGGACGCGTCGCTCGATCGCCGCCCTGGCCCTCACCGCAGCGGGCGTGGTCGTGCTCGCCGACGTGTCGCTCGACGTGAGCGTCACCGGTGTGGTGTTCGCCCTCGTGGCCGCCGTCTTGTGGGCGGGGTACGTCGTGCTGGGCGCCCGTGTGGCGACCGGCGCCCGGGCCGTCGACGGGCTGGGGATCGGGATGCTCGCCGGGGCCCTCGTGATCGCCCCCGTCGGCCTGCCCCCGGCGCTCCAGCTCGGTGACGCCCCATGGGTGCTGCTGCTGGCGGCCGTCACCGCCCTGGCCTCCAACGTCGTGCCCTACGGCATCGACCAGGTGGTCCTCCAGCGCATCCCGAGGGACCGGTTCGCCCTGCTCCTGGCCCTCCTGCCGGTGACGGCGACGGTCACGGGGCTCGTCGCCCTTCGTCAGACGCCCGGCGGCCTCGAGCTGGCCGGGATCACCCTCGTCGTGGCGGGCATCGCCCTGTCGGAGCGGCCGCCGGAGACCCCCGTCGAAGCGGCGTGACGTCCCGGAGGTGGCACACTCGCCCCCCACCATCCCGGAAGGACGACATGAAGGTCGCGTACGTGTTCACGAACCCGCGGGCGGCGAGCTACAAGCTCGGCCAGATGATCCTCCCACAGCTGGAGGCCGGCACGCACGGGGTGGAGGTCGTCGGGATGTTCTTCTTCGACGACAACACGTTCGTGCTCCGCCAGGGGGATCCGATCGGGGAGCGGCTCGCCCGGGTCGCCGCCGACACCGGCATGCTGCTCATGATGTGCGACATGTGCGCCCTGGAGCGCAACCTCGCCGAGGGCGAGCCGCGGTGGTGCGATCCGGCGACCGGCGCGGGCAGGACCGAACCGGGGGAGTGCCGCGTCACCGACGTCGTCGACGGCGTGACGGTCGGCTGCTTCCCCGACCTCTATACCGCCCTCGCGGGGAGCCCCCCCGACCAGGTCATCTCGCTGTAGCGGCCGACACGGTCCTCCGGCGCCAGACCACGACGCCGATGCCCACCCCGATGGCCAGCAGCGACACCCAGCCGTTCCGGCTCAGCCCGAGCAGCCGGAACGTGGTGTCGGTGCGGAGCAGCTCGGTCAGGAACCGGATCACCCCGTAGAGCACGAGGTACACGCCGATCGCCGCCCCCTTCGGGAGGAGGCCCCGGCGTTCGAGGACGAGGATGGCGGGCACGACGACGAGCAGGTTCCACAGCGACTCGTAGAGGAACGTCGGGTGGAAGGTCGCTGCGTCCGCGAAGGCCGCGGGCCGGTTCGCCGGGTCGATCTCCACGGCCCAGGGCAGGTCGCTCGGCGTGCCGAACAGCTCCTGGTTGACGTAGTTGCCCCAGCGGCCGATCGCCTGGGCGACGGGGAGTCCGACGGCGACGGCGTCGGCGAAGCGCCACACGTCGTAGCCGCGTCTGCGCAGCAGGACCACCGCGGTGAGGGCGCCGGCCGTGATCCCGCCGAAGAGGGCGAGCCCGCCCTCCCACACGAACAGCACGGCCCACGGACGGCCCTCGTACCGGTCGAGGTGGGTGCTGACGTAGGCCAGCCGGGCGCCGGCGAACCCGAGGAGCACCACCCACGTGAGGACAGCGTCGAGCCCGGTGGGATCGCCGCCGAATCGCTCGTACCGCTTCACGGTGATCACGGCGGCCGCCACCACGCCGAGACCGATGAGGACGCCGTACCAGTGGATCTCGAGCGGGCCGAGCTCGAACGTGTTCGCGGGGGGCGAGGGAATCGAGGCGAGGACGGTCAGCGCAGCCTCCGATGGGCGGTCGGTGCGTGACGATACCGCCGTGTGTCGGGTAGGAATCCGACGTCGGCCATACTGACGGCCCGTGTCCGTGATCCTCCTGCTCGTCGGCGTGTGCGCGCTCGCCCTGACCGTCACCGGTGTGGCGCCTCGCGAACCGCGTCCGGTGCCCTGGGTCCCCTCCCTGGTGGCCACCGAGCTCACGGTGCCGCTCCTCGCCGCGCACGGGATCGTCGCCGTCGTGTACGTCGTCCTGGGATGGCACGCCGGATGGCTCGGTTCCGTGGGGCTCGCCCTCCTCGGCGCCTCCGCCGCCGGGCTCGGTGTGATCCAGGCCCGAACCGCCGAGGCCCGGCCGGCGATGGCGGAGGGAGTGGCACAGCTGCTGGACGGCGACGTCGTGCTGCCGCCCGTCCCGACCCTTCGGCTGATCGATCCCCGCCCCCGGCCGCCGCTGGGTGTCCGCCGGCAGGCTCCCGTCCGCTACGGACCCGACCCCGACCACCTCGTCGAGGTGATCGCCGGCCCCGGTGGGGCCGGTCCTGCGCCCGCCCTGCTGCAGGTCCACGGCGGCGGATGGACCGGCGGCCGCCTCGGTCGCCAGGGGCGGCCGCTGTTGCACCGGATGGCGGCCGCAGGCTGGGTGGTCGTGGAGGCCTCGTACCGGCGATCTCCGGGTGCGACCTTCCCCGACCATCTCGTCGACGTGAAGCGGGCCATCGCCTGGATCCGGCGGGAGGCGGTCGAGCTCGGCGTCGATCCCTCGTTCGTCGGGATCACCGGCGGGTCGGCGGGCGGCCACCTGGCGGCGTTGGCCGCGCTCACCCAGAACGAGGCGTGGCTGCAGCCGGGCTTCGAGGAGGCGGACACGTCGGTGCAGGCGTGTGTGCCCCTCTACGGCGTCCACGACCTGCTCGACGAGACGGGCAGGGGACCCAAATGGCCGTACCTGGCGACGACGGTCCTGAAGTCCCACCCGACCGAGGACCCCGACCTGTGGGCGGCCGCGTCGCCGGTCGACGCACCGACGTCCGACCGACCCCCCTTCTTCGTGGTGCACGGTCGCGACGACACCCTCGTTCCCGCCGAGGACTCACGACATCTCGTGGAGGTCCTCCGAGGGGCCGGCGGTCCGCCGGTCGGCTACGCCGAGGTCCCGTGGGCCAACCACGGCTTCGATACGTTCGAGTCCGTCCGGGGGATCCTCGTGGCGGAGGCCGCAGCGACGGTCCTCCAGGCCGTGTGGGCGGAACACCTGGCGGAGTCGGAGGCGGGTGACGGCGGCGTCGGGACGGGCGGCTAGTAGCCGTCGGAGCCGATGCGGATCGTGTGGGCGAAGAGGCGATCGTCCTGGGCGTCGGTCTGGAAGACGATCCGCTGGCCCTGACGGAGCGTGCGGAAGATGGAGCCGCGCAGCGACCCGGGGCGCAGGTACACGGACGAGTGGTCGTCGTCCCGGACGATCTCGCCGAACCCGGTCTCCGGGTCGTAGACCTTCACGACTCCCTGCACGGACGCTCCTCCAGCCTCGGGTGGCGGTGAGTGTAGGTCGTCAGACCTTCTCGACCTTGCCGGCCTTCAGGCAGGACGTGCAGACGCGCATCCGCCGGGAGTTCGAGCCGTGCTTGACGCGCACGCGCTGGATGTTCGGCAGCCAGCGCCGGCTCGACCGCTTGTGGGAGAAGCTCACCTGCTTCCCCACCCACGGACGCTTACCACAGACTTCACAGACGTAGGACACGGAGGGGCCTCCTCGGGAACGGCCGGAGGTTACCAGCGCTGCGGCGCCATGCCAGACCCCCTCCGTATACTCCGCGCCGTCGTGACGAGCCCGGGGCTGCTCCAGCCCGACCAGCTGAAGGAGATCCTGCAGCGCTACCTCCAGCGCCTGCGTGAGCATCGCGACGCCCTCGACCGCTTGAACGTCTACCCGGTCCCCGACGGCGACACCGGCACGAACATGACCCTGACCGTCGAGGCCGTCGTCGACGAGGTCGAGGACGCCGCCACGATGGCCGAGTTCGCCGCCGGGTTGGCGCACGGGTCGCTCATGGGGGCACAGGGCAACAGCGGCATCATCCTCTCCCAGATCCTCCGTGGCCTCGCGGACGCCTTCGGGGGCCATTCGTCCATCGGGGTCACCCAGCTCGTGGAAGCCCTGGAGGGCGCCTCGGCCGCCGCCTACCGGGCGGTGGGCACGCCCGTCGAGGGCACGATCCTCACGGTGCTGCGGGAGGCCGCCGAGGCCGCCCGGGCCACCGGGTCGCCCGAGGGGGTCGGCCTCGCCGACTTCCTCCGCCGTGTCTACGACCGCGCCGAGGCGACGCTCCGGCGGACACCGGAGCTGCTGCCGGTGCTGCGGGAGGCAGGGGTCGTCGACGCCGGCGGCGCGGGGTTCCTGCTCCTGCTCGGCGCCTTCCTCGAGGTCGTCACCGGCGAAGAGGTGATCGCCCCCGAGGTGCTGGCGGCGGCGGTCGACGCGACCGTCGCGATCGAGGGCGATGCGACACCCGACGTGGCGGACCTCCGGTACGAGGTGATGTTCCTGCTGGCGTCGGAGGATCCGGGGGCCGGGGACCGGCTGCGGGACGCGTGGGCGGCGGTCGGCGACTCGATCGTGGTCGTCGGCGGGCAGGGCACGTGGAACTGCCACGTCCACACCGACGCCATCGGGCCGACGATCGAGGCCGGGATCGCCTTCGGGACCCCTTCGCGGATCAAGGTCACCGATCTCCTCGACCAGGCCGCCGACGAGGCGGTGCACCGCAGCGGGTTCGCGCCCCTCGCGGCCTTCGCCGACGCACCCCTCGGCGTGGTGGCCGTCGCGATCGGCGACGGCCTGGCGGCGGTGTTCCGCGACGCCGGCGTGCAGGGGCTCGCCCGGGGCGGCCAGACGGCGAACCCCTCGGTCCGCGACCTCCTCGCGGTGGTCGACGGCGTGGCGGCCACAGAGGTCGTGGTCCTCCCGAACAACGAGAACATCGTGCCCGTCGCCCAACAGCTCGACGCCCTGAGCACCAAGCGCGTCCACGTGGTCCCCTCGACGTCGGTGCCGGAGGGGATCGCGGCGATGTTCGCGTACGACCCCCACGGGGATCCCGCGACCGTCACGGCCGCCATGGCGACCGCCGCCGCCGAGTGCCGATCCGGCGAGCTCACCCGGGCCGTGCGCGACGCCGTGACACCGGTGGGCGAGATCGCCACCGGCGACTGGCTGGCGGTCGTGGACGGCGACGTGACCACGATCGTGCGCGAGGGCCTGGCCGCGGCCGTGGAGGCCCTCCTGGTCGAGCTCGTGGACGGCGACGCCGAGCTCGTCACGATCGTCCTCGGTGCCGACGCCGAGGACGAGGCGACCGATCGGGCCGTCTCGTGGCTCTCCGAGCACCGCCCCGATGCCGAGCTCCAGGTGCTGGAGGGTGGACAACCGCTGTACCCCTACCTCGTCGGCGTCGAGTGAGCGGCCGCAGTCTCGCCTACCTGACCGGGGTGCCGATCGAGGCGGTCAAGGGGGTGGGTCCGAAGATCGGGGCGAAGCTCCACGAGGCGGGTCTGGACACCGTCACCGACCTCCTGTTGTCACCGCCCCGCCGGTACATCGACCGATCCCTCGTCGCCCCCGTCGCCGAGGCGCCGACCGGCCGGGAGGTGACGGTGCTCGGCACGGTGGACCGCAGCACCCTCAAGCGGGTCCGCCGGGGCCTCACGATCGTCGAGACCGTCGTGACCGACGGGGAGGGCTATCTGTGGGCCACGTTCTTCAACCAGCCGTTCCGGGAGCGGCAGCTGCGCCCGGGCACCGAGGTGGCGCTGTCGGGGACCCCCGAGCGGTTCCGGGGCAGGCTGCAGATGAAGTCGCCCGTGGTCGACGTGCTCTCGCGGGAGGGGCACCGTTCGACGGGACGGATCGTCGCCGTGTACCCCGCCGGCGGAGGGGTCCCGTCGTGGCGGCTGGAACAGATGGTCGCCAACGCACTCCGGCGGTCGCGACCCATCGACGAGCCGCTCGCCGAGGACCTGCTCGATCGCCTCGATCTCATGGGTCGCGACCAGGCCGTCGGGGCGTTGCACGCCCCCGACTCGCCGGAGGAGCAGCAGGCGGCGCGCCGCCGGCTCGTGTTCGACGAGCTCTTCCGGTTGGAGGTGGCGCTGGCGCTCCGGAAGCGACGGCAGATCGAGGACGCGGCGGGCATCGCCCACGAGGTCGGCGCGGGCCTCGTGGACGCCTTCGTCGACGGGCTCGACTTCGAACCCACGGGGGCCCAGCGCCGGGCGATCGAGGACGTCCGCAGCGACATGGCCCGGCCCCATCCGATGCACCGCCTCCTGCAGGGCGACGTCGGATCGGGCAAGACGGTCGTGGCCATGGCCGCCCTCCTCGTCGCCGTCCAGGGCGGCTTCCAGGGCGCGGTCATGGCGCCCACGGAGGTCCTCGCCGAACAGCACTTCCTGAACCTCGAGCCCCTCGCCGCCACCCACGGGGTGCGGATGGCGCTGCTGACGGGGTCCTCGGCCGATCGGGAGGCGGCGCTCGCCGGCGTGGCGGAGGGGACGGTGGACGTGGTCGTCGGCACCCACGCCCTCATCCAGGAGGGCGTCCGCTTCCACCGCCTCGGGGTGGCGGTGGTGGACGAGCAGCACCGCTTCGGCGTCCACCAGCGCGTCCGGTTGCGCGAGAAGGCCGGGGACCTGCAGCCCGATCTGCTGATCATGACGGCCACCCCCATCCCGAGGACGCTGTCGATGACGCTCTACGGCGACCTCGACGTCACGACCCTCGACGAGATGCCGCCGGGGCGTCCCGAGGTACGGACCGTGGCCGTGGACCCCGACGACCTCGATCACGTCTACGACCGGATCCGGCTCGAGGTGGAACGGGGCAACCTCGCCTACGTCGTCTGCCCGCTCGTCGAGGAGTCCGACAAGCTGCAGGTCGCATCGGCGACCGCCGAGCACGATCGCCTCGGCGAGGTGTTCCCGGACCTGGCCGTCGGCCTCCTGCACGGGCAGATGCGGCCCGACGAGAAACGGGACGTCATGGCCCGGTTCCGGGCGGGAGCGGTGCAGGTCCTGGTCTCCACGTCGGTCATCGAGGTGGGCATCGACGTGCCGAACTCGACGGTGATGGTGATCGAGGACGCCGATCGGTTCGGTCTCAGCCAGCTGCATCAGCTCCGGGGACGCCTCGCCCGCGGCGTGGGCCCGAACTGGTGTTATCTCGTCGCCGATCCCCAGACGGAGGACGGGGAGCGGCGGATCGCCGCGATGGTCGAGTCCGACGACGGGTTCGCGCTCGCCCGGGTCGATCTCGAGATCCGCGGACAGGGGACCGTGTTCGGCGACCGCCAGGCGGGCGCCGCCGACCTGCGGCTCGCCGATCTCGTCGCGGACGAGGCCACGCTCGAGGTGGCCCGCCGGGAGGCCTTCTCCCTCGTCGACGCCGACCCGCACCTGGCGGACCATCCCGAGATCGCCGAGGAGGTCCGGGTCCTCCTCGGCGAGGAGGTGGCATGGTTGTTCATCTCCTGAGGTCGCGATGCGGGTGATCGCCGGTGCCGCCAAGGGCCGCCGCCTCGTGGGCCCGCGGGGGTCGGGGACCCGGCCCATGATGGACCGGGCGAAGGAGGCGATCTTCTCCTCGCTCGGGGGCTTCGTCGTCGACGCCCTGGTGCTCGACCTCTATGCGGGGTCCGGGAGCCTCGGTCTCGAGGCGCTGAGCCGCGGCGCGTCGGGGGCGGTGTTCGTGGAGCGAGCCCGTCCGGCGCTCGAGGCGCTGCGCGCCAACGTGGCCGCCGTCGACCTCGGGGGCGACGTCGTCGCCACCGACGTGTCCGCCTACCTGGGGGCCGCATCCGGCACCTTCGACCTGGTGTTCGTTGATCCTCCCTACGACCAACCGCTACCGTCGGTCGAGCACGTGCTCGGCCGGCTCGTCGACCGACTGGCCGAGGGTGCGGTGGTGATCCTCCATCGCCGTGCCGGTGGGGACCGCCCGGCGCTCCCGGCCGGATTCGTCGTGGCCGATCGCCGCCGGTACGGAGACGCCGAGATCATCCGAATCGAGGAAGCAGCGTGACGACCGCCCTGGTGCCGGGGAGCTTCGACCCGCCGACGAACGGCCACATCGACGTCGTCGAGCGGGCGGCCGGCATCTTCGACCGGGTGGTCGTGGCGGTCGTCGGCAATCCGTCGAAGAGCCCCCTCTTCACCTCGGACGAGCGCGTCGAGCTGCTGCGGACCACGCTCGGCGACCACGAGAACGTCGAGGTGGCCGCATTCACGGGACTGCTCGTCGATTTCGCCTCCGAGGTCGGCGCCGACGCGATCGTCAAGGGTTTGCGGGCGATGACGGACTTCGACTACGAGCTGCAGCTCGCCCAGATGAATCGGCACCTCTCGGGCATCGTGACCATGTTCGTGGCGACGAAGCCGGCGCTCGGGTATCTGTCGTCCTCCCTGGTGAAGGAGGTCCGCTCCTTCGGCGGCGACATCGACGAGCTCGTGCCGCCCGCCGTGGCCGCCGCGCTCGAGGAGCGGTACGCAGATGACTGACGTGTTCGACGACCACGAGGGCGTGGACCCCGTCGACATCGACGCCGAGGTCGACGAGGCGATGGAGCAGGCCCTCGAGATCAACGCGCCGGAGGCGGTGCCGGTCCCGACGAGTGTCGGCGTCCTGCAGGAGCTCGTCGACGAGCTGATCCTCGCCGTCGAGGGGGCGCGGACGGTGCCGCTGTCGAGCAACGTGATGCTCGACCGCGAGGAGCTGCTGCGGATGCTGTACCACCTGCGCGACGAGCTCCCCGACGAGCTGCGCGCCGCACGTTGGATGATCCGCGAGCGCGAGACCTTCGTGGCACGGACGAACGAAAAGGCCCGCGACCTGCTCGAGCGAGCCCGCGAACGCTCCGACGAGCTCGTCTCGGAGTCCTACATCGTGAAGGAGGCCGTCGAGGAGGCGAACACCCTGGTGCGACGCGCCGAGTCGGAGGCCACCCGCATCCGGCTCGAGGCCGAGGACTACTCCGAGCGGGCCTTCGAGGAGACGGAGAGCGTGCTGGCCGACCTCCTCGCGCAGGTCCGCCAAGCCCGGGCGCAACTCCACCAGGCACGTCCGCGCGACGACGGGCCGGACCCGGGGCTCGCCGGGGTCTGAGCGCCGGTTCAGTCGGGGGCAGCCGATACCCTTTCGGACATGTCCCGCGCGCCCGAGTCGCCGTTCCGTCACGCCGTGCCCGACCTCCTCGCCGAGGCCGGACGGCGTCGCGTCGCGAGGGTCGGCACGCCCGTGGAGTGGTCGCTCGAGATGTCGCATCCGACCGACCGCCTCGAGGCCGAGCTGGTGCTCGAGGGCGCCAATGGCGGCGTCTTCGTGCGCGGCACCGCCGAGGTGCCCTACCGCAGCGTCTGCCCTCGCTGCCTCCAGGAGTGGGATCACGATCTCACCGTGCGGGTCGGCGAGCTCGTCGGCGACGGCGCGGACTACGACCTCGAGGGCGACGTGATCGACCTCGAGCCGGTGTTGCGAGATGCCGTGCTGGGGGCCCTCCCCGACAGCCCGACGTGCCGGGACGACTGCCGCGGACTTTGCGCGGTGTGCGGAGCCGACTTGAATACGGATCCCTGTTCCGGCCACGACGAAGAGTCGAACAGTCCCTTCGCGGTCCTCCGCGATCTGCTAGAACCCTGACACCACCTGCAGGAGGAACGCGTCATGGCGGTTCCCAAGAAGAAGATGTCCCGCTCCCGGACCCGGCGGCGGAAGGCGACGTGGCGTGTGGCGAAGCCGCACACCGTCCCCTGCCCGCAGTGCGACGCCGCCAAGCTCCCGCACCGGGCCTGCCCCGAGTGCGGTACCTACAAGGGCCGGGAGGTCCTGACCGAGGCGTAGCCCGGGTCGTGTCCCGGGCTCGCCGGACCCATCGTCCACCGTCCACCGGCGGTGTCGCGCGCCCCGGCCGCGTGCGACCCCCCGGGGCCTAGGAGGCCGCCGTGGCCCGTATCGCCCTCGACGCCATGGGTGGGGACCACGCGCCCACCGAGACCGTGCGCGGGGCGCTCGACGCCGTGGAGCGTGGCGTCGACGTCGTCCTCGTCGGTGACCGCGTCCTCCTCGAAGAGGTCCTCGATCGCCACGACGCCTCGCTGCCGGTGGTGCACGCCCCCGACGTGATCGGCATGTCGGAGGATCCCGCAGCCGCGATTCGCGAGAAGAAGGGCGCCCCGGTCTCGGTGGCCGCGCGGCTCGTCGCCGACGGTGAGGCCGCCGGGTTCGTCTCGGCCGGTTCGACCGGCGCCGCGATGGCGGCCGCCGCCGTGGTGATCGGGCGGATACGCGGTGTGAAGCGCCCGGCGATCGCCACGATCTTCCCCGTCGGCACCGGCACGGTCCTGCTGGACGCCGGCGCCAACCTCGAGGTGCGTGCCGAGCATCTGTACCAGTTCGGCCTGATGGGGTCCGTCGTCGCCGAGATCTACCTGGACGTGGCGGAGCCCACCGTCGGCCTCCTGAACATCGGCGAGGAGGCGAGCAAGGGCCGGGACCTCGAACGATCCGCCCACGACCTCCTGAGCGGCTCGCCGATCCGCTTCGCCGGCAACGTCGAGGGCCGTGACGTGGGTCGCGGTGTCGCCGACGTGTTCGTCACCGACGGGTTCACCGGCAACGTGCTGCTCAAGACCGCCGAGGGCATCGCCCGACTCGTCGGCCGGCTCGTGCTCGAGTCGATCGCCGACGACGACGATCCGGCGGTCCAGGAGGCCGCCCAGGTGGTGCTGCCGAAGCTGCTGGGCCTGCGGGAGCGGCTGGACCCGGAGGCCTACGGCGGGGCCCACCTCGTGGGTGCCCGCGGCACCGTCGTCATCGCCCACGGATCGTCGTCGCGGGTGGCGATCGCCAACGCGCTCTCGCTGGCGGCGGAGGGCGCCGACCGGGGGATCGTCGAGCGGATCGAGGCCGTCCTCCGTGGATGAGCGCGGCCCCTCGGACCTCGAGGCCGCTCTCGGCCACGTCTTCGCCGACCCGGCGCTCCTCCACCGGGCCCTCGTTCACCGTTCCCACACCGCCGAGCATCCCGACGAGGAGTCCAACGAACGCTTCGAGTTCCTCGGGGACGCCGTCCTCGGCCTCGTCGTCGCCGACGCGCTCCTGACGGGATGGGACCTGCCCGAGGGCCAGATGGCCAAGGTGCGCGCCGCCGTGGTCAACGAGGGATCGCTGGCCGCCGTGGCCGCCTCGATCGGCCTCGGAGGGGCGCTGCTCCTCGGCCGGGGTGAGGAGGCGACGGGCGGACGTGAGAAGCCCTCCATCCTCGCGGACGCCATGGAGGCGCTGCTGGGGGCGGTGTTCCTCGATGCGGGCCTCGACACCGCCCGGAGGATCATCCTCGACCACTGGGGGGGCCTCATCGGCGAGCGGGCCGCCGCGCCGGGGAGGCGGGACTACAAGACCCGTCTGCAGGAGGTCCTCGCCCGCCGCAACATGGTTCCGGAGTACGTCGTCGAGGGCGACGGGCCGGACCACGCCCGCACCTTCGAGGCGGCGGTCGTCGCCGACGGGCGGGTCCTGGGCCGGGGGAGCGGCACGTCGAAGAAGCGGGCCCAGCAGGCGGCCGCCAGGCAGGCCCTGGGTGCGGTCGACGATGCCTGAACTGCCCGAGGTCGAGGCCACGCGGCGCCATCTCCGTCCGGCGATCGAGGGCAATGTGATCGCCGGCTTCGAGGTGCGGCGACCCCGGATGCTTCGCCGTCAGCCCCGTCCGGCCGACGCCGCCGACCGGGCCGCCGGGCGACGGGTCACCGAGGTGGGCCGCCACGGCAAGTTCCTCATGATCGGCCTCGACGGCGACCTGACCTGGGTCATGCACCTGGGGATGTCGGGGCGCGTGGCCCTGGCGTCGGCGGGGGAGGAGGAGGCGGCCCACACGAACGTCGTGGTCCACTTCCGCGACGGTGCCGAGGTGCGCCTCGTCGACCCGCGCACCTTCGGGTTCGTGTCGGTGTTGACGCCCGACGAGGTGGCCACCGGCCCCCTGGGGGCGTTGGGGCCCGACGCGCTGACGGCACTCCCGCCGTGGGAGGATCTCGCCCGGGCGATGGCGGGCCGGGTCGTGCCCATCAAGCCCCTCCTCCTCGATCAGCGGTTCGTGGCCGGGATCGGCAACATCTACGCCGACGAGATCCTCCACCGCGCCGGCGTCCACCCGGCGAGGCCGGCGGGCGAGCTCGGAGCCGGCGAGGTGCAGCGGCTCCGCGACGCGGTGCTGCCGGTGCTCGAGGACGGTCTGGCCCACGGCGGGACGAGCCTCGACGACCTCGCCTACCTGCTGCCGGACGGGCGGGCCGGCGAGTACCTGCACCGCCTTCGTGTCTACGGTCGCCACGGGCTGGCGTGTCCCGTCTGCGGGACCGGTGTGGAGCGCCTCGTCCTCCGCCAGCGGTCGACCTTCTTCTGCCCGGAATGTCAGCCGGTGGGCGAGCGATGAAGCGGCTGGCGGCCGTCCTGGCGCTCGCCGTCGTCGCCGCGTGTGGTGGCGCTGCGACCGAGACGACCTCCACGACGCTCGGCGTCTCCGATCGCCGCCGGCTGATCGCGGCGGACTACGCCGAGTCGGCCGAGCGGGCGCTCCTCGACACCCGCTACGAGGTCCTGGGGCCGACCGGGATCCAGGAGCTCGTGCTCGACGCCTGCGATCGCCTGGCCTCGTCATCGCCGGACGCCGCCGTCGCCGACGCCCTCGCGTCGCTCGACGTCCCGGCCGGCGAGCCCGTCGACGAGGAGATCGCCACCGAGGTGGTGGTGGAGGGGCTGGCGTCGGTCTGTCCCGACGACGTGCTGCGGGCCTCGGGCATCGACCCCGCCGACGCGGAGGCGGCCGGCGACACCCGGGCGCTGTATCTGGCGGCCGTGGCGCCCTTCGCGGCCGACGCCGGTCTCGACGTCTCCGAGGAGACCCTCGTGCAGGGAGGTGGCGCGGTCTGCGCCTCGCTCCAGCGGGGGGACGCCCCCGAGGAGGCGATCCTCGCCGGCTTCGACACGGTGTTCGGGATCCAGGCCGACACCCTCGACGAGATCACGGCCGGCAGCGACGAGGCCGCCGTCGTCGGGGGCGTCCTCGGGGCGGCGGCCATCTATTTCTGTCCCACCGAAGCGGAGCGGGTGGCCGTGTACCTCCAGCAAGAGGGATTGGGATGATCGCCCGCCGGCTGACCATCGGCGGCCGCGTCCAGGGCGTGGGCTTCCGCTGGTCGACACGGACCGAGGCGGATGCCGTCGGCGTGACCGGCTGGGTCCGCAACCGCCCCGACGGGACCGTCGAGGCGTGGTTCCAGGGGGAGCCCGAGGCCGTCGAGCGGATGGTGGACTGGGCGCACCGCGGCCCGGGGTCCGCCCGCGTCCAGGACGTCGAGGTGACGGAGGCCGACCCCGACGACACGCTGTCGGGGTTCGAGATCCGGCGATAGGGGAGCGCCCGTTCGGGGTCCTGGATCGCTCGGCGGAGAGGGCGGAGGGGTCCGAATCACACGGGCGTAAGTCTCCACTGGTAGCCTGGCCGGAACCGTGCATCTGACATCGATCTCGCTCGCCGGCTTCAAGTCGTTCGCCGACCGCACGCGGCTGTTGTTCGGGCCGGGCGTGTCGGTGGTGGTCGGACCGAACGGGTCGGGCAAGTCGAACCTGGTGGACGCCGTGGCCTGGGCGATGGGGACACAGGGGACGAAGGCCCTCCGCACCGACCTCATGGAGGACGTCATCTTCGCCGGGACCGCGTCCCGGCCCGCCCTGGGGCGCGCCGAGGTGACGCTGACCTTCGACAACGCGGACGGGGCGTTGCCGATGGACATCGCCGAGGTGACCGTGACCCGCCGTCTGTACCGGGACGGGACCTCGGAGTACGAGATCAACGGCGCGCCCTGCCGGCTCCTCGACGTGTCGGAACTCCTCGCCGACAGCGGCGTGGGGCGTCATCAGCACGTGATCGTCGGCCAGGGCCGGGTCGACCAGGTCCTCAACGCCGGCCCCGACGAGCACCGCGCCGTGATCGAGGAGGCCGCCGGCGTCATCAAGCATCGTCGCCGGCGGGACCGCGCCGTACGACGGCTGGAGGCGACGGCCGTGGACGTGCAGCGGCTGCAGGACCTGCTCGCCGAGCAGCAGCGCCGGATGCGCCCGCTGCGACGCCAGGCGCGTGCGGCCGAGCGCCATGCCGAGGCGAAGGAGGCGTGGCGGGCGCTGCGGTTGTGGGTCGGCGGCGAGCGCCTGCGGTCGACGCGGACGCGCCTCGCCGAGCTCGAGGAGGCCGAACGCGTCGGCACCGAACGGTTGTCGGCCGATCGCGAGCAGCTGGAGACGGTGGCCGCCCGTCTCACCGAGCTCCGCCGAGCCACCGGCGAGGTCGGTCGGGCGCTCGAGGCCGACACGGCCGCCGCCGCCCGGCTGGAGACGGCGGGGGAGCGCCTGCAGCGGATCTCGCTCGTGGCGCGTGAGCGACGCAGCGCCATCGAGAACCGACTGCGCGGTGCCGGAGAGCGCCGCGAGGACCTGGCGGCCGAACGGGCCGACCTGGTCGCGGGGATCGCCGCCGCGGAGACCGAGATCGCCGAGGCCCGCCGGCTCGCCGAGCGTCACGAGGAGTCGGTGCGGGCCCTCGAGGACGAGGAACGCTCCCTCGCGGACCAGGACCGGATGCCCGCCGAGGGCGTGGTGGCCAGCCTGCGGGGCGATCTGGCCGCCCTGGAGGCCGCCGAGCGGCGCGACACGGCCGAGGCCGAGTCGGTGGAGGCCCGTCGTCGGGTCGTGACCGAGCGTCTCGAGGAGGAGGCGCGGGAGGTCGAGGCCCTGCGCGAGGAGCTCCGGGCGTCCGACGGCAGGCTCGGTCCGATCCAGCAGGCCTATGCCGCCGTGGCGGAGCGCCGTGCCGCGGTCCAGGAGCAGCTGGAGCGCGCCGAGGCGACGCTCGCCGACGCCCGTACGGCGGTCGCCTCCGCCCGAGCGCGCGCCGAAGCGATCGAGTCGGCGCTGCACGACGCCGGGGACCCCGAGGCGCGTCGCCGGGCCGAGGCGTCGCCGGGCGTGGTCGACGCAGTGGTGGCCCGCCTCGACGTGGCGGAGTCGCTTGCCCGCGCCGCAGACGCCGCCCTGGGACCGTGGAGCACCGCCCTGGCCTCGGCGACTCGCGACGGGGTGGCCGAGGCGGTCGCCGATGTGAAGGGTGCCGGACTGGGTGGTGTCGGCGTGGTCGCAGGGGACCCGTCGGTGCGATCGGCGGCGCGCAAGGTCGCCGCCGACGTGGGCGTCGACGCACTCGTGGATCTGCTCGGCCCCGACGCCGATCAGGCGCTGGCGTGCGTCCTGGTGGGGGACGTCCTCGTCGTGGAGGGATGGGCCACCGCCTGGGAGATCGTGCGTCGACATCCGGACCTGCGGGCCGTCACCCCCGACGGCGACCTCGTGACCGCCTCGGGCATCGTGACCGCGGCGCCGGACGGTGCCGGGCCGGCCGCCCTGGAAGCCGCCGCCGTGGCGGTCGAACAGGCCGAGACGGAGCTCGCCCGGGCGACGAGTCGTCATCAGACCATCCGGCGCGAGTTCGACGCCGTGCGGGAGGAGGAACGGGCGGCGCTGGAGGCCGTCGAGGGCCTCGAGGCGACCATCGCCGGATCGTCGGAGGCCCTGCGGCTCGTCGAACGGAGCCGTGCGGAGGCCGAGGCGGAGTTGGCCCGGCTCGAGGATCGTGCCGCGTCGGTCGCCGATGCTCGTCGGGGCCGCACGGAGCGCCTGACCCTGCTGCGCACCCGCCTGTCGCAGCTCGAGGGCGAGGAGGCGGCTCGCCAGGAGGCGTGGGAGGCCATGGCCGCCCGGCGCGCCGACGTCGCCGACCAGCGTGAGCGGGCCGCCGCCGATCACCGTCGCGCCTCCGCTGCCCTCGCGGCCGCCGTGGAGCGGCACGGGATGCTCGAGCGGCGTCTCGGCGAGGTGACGGAGACTCTGGAGCGTCTCGAGGGCGATCCGGTCGATCCGGCGGTCATCGATCGGCTGGCGGCCATCGAGGTCCGGGCTCGCGCCGCCCTCGACGCGACGCGGACGCACGTGAGCGCCCTGCGGGAGCGCCAGCGCGTCCTGCGCGAGCGAGCCGGTGAGGCGGGCGAGGAACACGATGCCGCCGAGACCCTGCGCGACGAGCTCGAGACCCGAGTCTCGGAGACCCGCGAGGCGCTGAGCCGGTACGCGGTCGAGCGGGCGGAGCTCTCGGTGCGCGAGGAGACGGTCGCCGAGGGCCTCCGGAGGGACGTCGACGCCACGGAGGAGGCGGCCCTCTCGGCGCCGCCTCCCGAAGTGCCCGAAGGGAGCGATCCCGAGGAGCGTCTCGAGGAGCTGGAGGCGCTCCTGCGCCGGCTCGGGCCGGTGAACCCCCTCGCGGCCGAGGAGTACCGGGAGCTCGAGGAGCGTTCGGCGTTCCTCGAGGGGCAGCTCGAGGACCTCGAGACCTCCCGCCGCGAGCTCCGGAAGGTCATCGATGCGCTCGACGAGGAGATCGGGCGGCTGTTCGCCGAGGCCTTCGACGACATCGCTGCCGCCTTCGCCGACAACTTCGGGCTGCTCTTCCCGGGAGGGACGGGTGCCCTGAGGCTCACCGACCCCGATGACGTCCTCACGTCCGGCGTCGAGATCCACGCGCAGCCACTGGGCAAGAAGGTCGGCAAGCTGAGCCTGCTGTCTGGCGGTGAACGGTCGCTGGCGGCCCTGGCGTTCCTGTTCGCCGTGTTCCGGGCGCGGCCGAGCCCGTTCTACGTGCTGGACGAGGTGGAGGCGGCGCTCGACGACGCCAATCTGCGCCGCTTCCTGCGCCTCGTCGGGACGCTGCGGGACACAGCGCAGCTCGTCATCGTCACCCATCAGCAGCAGACGATGGAGGGCGCCGACATCCTGTACGGGGTGACGATGGAGCCGGGCGAGTCCTCTAGGGTGCTCGCCAAACGTCTCAGCACCGTCTGACCGGAGGACCCGTGGACATCGTCATCGCGATCGTCGCCGTCGTGGTCGTGCTCGGTCTCGGAGCGCTCCTGGTGGTCCGCCGGCGCCGGCCGGTCGCCACCGACGTCGTCCGCGACACGGCGGCGAAGGCCGCCGGAGGCGACCCGCTGGACCGGGGCCTCGCCAAGACCCGGCGGTCGCTGGGCGACCGTCTCGGCTCCCTCCTCGGACGCGGCATCGACGAGGCGCTGTGGGTCGACCTGGAGGAGGCACTCATCGCCGCGGACGTCGGCGTGACCGCGTCGATGGCGGTGGTGCAGCGGGTGCGGGCGCGCGAGCCCGAGGATGCTTCGGCGGCCCGCCGGGCGCTCCGGGAGGAGCTGCTCGCGGTCTTCGGTGATCGCGAGCGCGAAATCGTGCTGGGGGGTACGCCGGCGGTCGTCCTGGTCGTCGGCGTCAACGGGTCGGGCAAGACGACGACGATCGCCAAGCTCGGCGCCCGCCTCCAGGCGACGGGGACCCGGGTCGTGCTCGGGGCCGCGGACACCTTCCGGGCCGCCGCCTCGGAGCAGCTGCAGACCTGGGCGGAGCGCCTCGACCTCGGCATCGTCGTCGGCCAGGAGGGCGCCGACCCCGCCTCGGTGGCGTTCGATGCCTACCGTTCGGCGACGGCGCGTGGCGCGGGCGCCGTCGTCGTCGACACCGCCGGACGGCTCCATGCGAAGCAGAACCTGATGGACGAGCTCGGCAAGGTGGGGCGGGTGCTGCGCCGGGAGGCCGGCGACCTCGACGAGGTGCTCCTGGTGCTCGACGGCACGACCGGGCAGAACGGGATCGCCCAGGCGCGGGCGTTCACCGCGGCGATCGGCGTGACGGGCGTCGTCATCACGAAGCTCGACGGGTCCGCCCGCGGCGGCATCGCAGTGGCCGTCGAGGAGGAGCTCGGCATCCCCGTGAAGTTCGTCGGCGTCGGTGAGGGTGTCGACGACCTCGTACCCTTCGATCCGGAGGACTTCGTCGACGCGCTGGTGGGGGAGCCGTGACCGACGTCGATCGCCTCGCCGCGGCCGCCCGCCGGGCCGCCGAGCGCGCCTACGCCCCGTACTCCCGGTTTCGGGTGGGGGCGGTGGTCGTGGCCGAGGACGGGTCGGAGTTCTCGGGGGCGAACGTCGAGAACAGCGCCTACGGGTCGAGCATCTGCGCCGAGGCGACGGCGATCGCGACGGCGGCCTCGGCCGGTGTGCGCCGGATGCCCACGATCGCCGTGGCCTGCATCGACGCCACCGACCCGGGGTTCCCCTGCGGCAACTGTCGCCAGCTGATGCGCGAGTTCGGCGTGGAGCGGGTCGTCGTCGACGGCCCCGACGGCCCCGGCGTCCACCGGTTCGACGAGGACATCCTCCCCAACTCCTTCGGACCGGAGTCGCTCGAGAGCTGAGCCGTCAAGTCCGGGCACCGGCCCGCCGATACGCGGGGCATGACCACCTCGCAGCTGGCTCCGGATTGGAAGACGACCGCGGGGCGCCGGATCGCGCTCCGCCTCTCGGCGACCCTCGTCGCGCTGAGCGCTTACGCGGCCCTGATCGCCGTGGTCCTCGACGCGACCGGGGCGTGGTGGGCCGTCGCCGGCCTGGCGCTGGCGGCCATGGTGCTCGCCGCGTTCGCACCCGAGCCAGTGCCCTCGGACCTCATCACCGGCGAAGGGCCCCGTCGGACGCGCTGACGTTCAGTCGCGGGCCTCCAGGGCTTCGAGCAGCGGCGGTAGCACCTTGTGGACGTCGCCGACGATCCCGAGGTCGGCCACGCCGAAGATCGGCGCGTCCTCGTCCTTGTTGACGGCGATGATCGTGCCCGAGTCCTTCATCCCGACGAGGTGCTGCATCGCTCCGGAGATCCCTGCGGCGATGTAGACGTCGGGCTTCACGGTCTTGCCCGTCTGGCCCACCTGGAGCGAATAGGGCACCCAGCCGGAGTCGACGACCGCCCGGGTGGCTCCGACGGCCCCGCCGAGGGTCGATGCCAGGTCCTCGAGCAGCTCGAAGTTCTCGGCCGCGCCCATGCCGCGGCCGCCCGCCACGATGATCGAGGCGTCCTCCAGCTTGGGACCGGAGGCGGACTCCTCGTGGCGTCCGGTGATCGTGGCGCCGCCGTCACCGGGGAGGGACACCTCCACGACGTCGGGGGTGCCGCCGTCGCCGGACTCGGCAGCGAAGGACTTCGGCCGCACGACCACGAGCCTCGTGGCCGCGTCGGTGAACGTGGACTCGACGAGCGTCATCCCGCCGTTGATCTCGTTGACGACCCGTACCCCGTCGTCGTCGACCTCGATGTCGACGGCGTTGGAGAGCACGGGAACGCCGAGTCGGGCGGCGAGTCGCCCGACCACGTCGCGGTCGGTGTAGGCGAGGCCGAACAGCACCAGTCCGGGACCGTGCTCCTCGACGAGGTCGGCGAGGGCCGCGGCCACCGGGGCGCCGGGCAGTGCGTCGCCCGGATCGATGTGGAACACCGTCGACGCCCCGTGGGCGCCCAGCGTCGCAACGACGTCCTCGGAGGCGGTCCCCACCAGGATCGCAGCCACGTCGCCGTCGAAGGACCGGGCCTTCGTGAGCATCTCGAGCGACAGTGAGGACGGCGTGCCGTTGGTCTCTTCGGAGAACACCCAGGTCGTCGGCATCTAGATCACCTTCTTGGTCTCGAGGAGCTTCACGATCTCGAGGTGGGCCTCGCCCTCGTCGACGATCTTCTCGCCGGCCTCACGTTCGGGAGCGGGACGCACGTCGGTGATGCGCTGGCCCGACCCTTCGATACCGACGTCGCCGGCCTCGAAGCCGAGGTCGGCCGCAGACGGCTGATCGATCGGTTTGCTCTTGGCCTGCATGATCCCCTTGAACGTCGGGTAGCGGGGCTCGACGACGCCGGCGGTGACCGACACGAGGGCAGGCAGACCGGACTCGACGACGGCGTATCCGCCGGTGGTCTGACGTTCGATCGTGACGGTGCCGTCTGCGACCTCGACCTTTCGGGCGAAGGTGAGCGACGGCATGTCGAGCAGCTCGGCGAGCATCTGTGGGACGACGCCGGTGTAGCCGTCGGTCGACTCGGTGCCGGCGATGACGAGGTCGACGTCGCCCTCGGCGGCGATCGCTGCGGCGAGGACACGCGCCGTGACGAGGGCGCCGGAGCCGGCGAGGGCCTCGTCGTCGACGACGACCGCCTTGTCCGCGCCCATGGCGAGGGCCTGGCGGATGCCCTGGAGCGACCCGGCGGGGCTCATCGAGACGAGGACCACGGAGCCGTCGGTGGCCTCGGCGAGCTGGAGCCCCAGCTCGACGCCGTAGCGGTCGGTGTCGTCGAGGACCTGGTCGGCGGGCCGCTGGACGAAGTGGGTGTCCGGATCGAGCTCGTAGGGGGCGGCCGGATCCGGAATCTGCTTGACGCAGACCGCGATCTTCATGTCCCTCCTCGGGGATGGGGGGCAGTCATGGTAGGCAGCCCGCCGGGCGTGGCCGCCGCCCGCCTCAGGCGCCGCCGGCCGCCACGAGACGGGGCAGGAGGGCGTCGACGAGGGCGGTGAATCGGTCGCGGGCCGCCGCGGCGGTCTCGGTCACCTCGTCGTGGCTGAGGGGGACCGGCGAGATCCCCGCCGCGAGGTTCGTGACGAGGGAGATCCCGACGACCGAGGCCCCCATGTGCCGAGCGGCGATCGCCTCGGGGACGGTCGACATCCCGACGAGGTCCGCTCCGAGCCGGCGTGCCATCTCGACCTCGGCCGGGGTCTCGTAGGAGGGGCCGAGGAACCAGGCGTAGACGCCCTCGCCGAGGCCCACGCCGGTGTCGGCGGCGACCTCCCGGGCCACGTGACGGAGCCGTTCGGTGTAGACGTCGGTCATGTCGGGGAACCGTGGTCCGAATCGCTCGTCGTTGGGCCCGGTGAGCGGGTTCCGGCCGGTCAGGTTGAGGTGGTCGCGGATGAGCACGAGGTCGCCCGGGGCGAGGCCGTCGCCGCACCCGCCGGCGGCGTTGGTGAGGACGACGGTGTGACATCCCGCCGCGATGGCGGTCCGGACCCCGAAGACGACGTCGTCCATGGCCCAGCCCTCGTAGGTGTGGACTCGGCCGGCGAAGGCGAGCAGTCGCCCCACCCCGAGGTCGGCGGAGACCAGGGTCCCGGCGTGGCCCTCCACCCGGGGCACCGGGAAGCCCGGGATCTCGTCGTAGGGCACCTCCACGGCGTCGGGGAGCGTCGCGGCGTGGCCCGACAGGCCGGAGCCGAGCACGATGGCCACGTCGTGGCGGTCGCGGCCGCTGGCGGACCGCACGTGGTCGGCGGCGGCCGCGACGGCGTCGTGATTCACGAGATCTCCTCGATGACGACCGGCGGGACGTCGGGGGCCTCGTCGTCGACGGCGAAGGCGGCGTCGAGACGGTCGAGGCAGGCGGCGAGCCGGTCCTCGTCCGACCAGCGGACCACGGCGAGGGCGTCGCCCGCTTCGACCTCGTCCCCGAGCTTCGCCTCGACACGGATCCCGACGCCCGGGTCGATGTGGTCGTCCGTCTGCTCCCGCCCGGCTCCGAGTCGGAGCGCGGCCACGCCGACGTCGAGGGCGTCGCAGCGGGTGACGTGTCCGGCCCGTGACGCCTCGACGACGTGGGTGTTCGGAGCCGATGCGAACCGATCGGGTTCATGGATCACGGCGGGGTCGCCGCCCTGGGCCTCGGCGACCTCCGCGAGCTTGTCGAGGGCGGCGCCGGAGTCCACCGCCTCCTCGAGACGTCGACGCGCCTCGACGCGGTCGTCGGCCACGCGCGCCAGGAGCAGCATCTCCTCACCGAGGCGGAACGTGACCTCGACGAGGTCGGCGGGGCCCTCCCCGCGCAGGACCTCCACGGACTCGACCATCTCGCAGGCGTTGCCGACCTCGTGCCCGAGGGGCTGGTCCATGCGGGTGAGGACGGCGCGGACCTCGGTGTCGTGGGCCGAGCCGATGTCCACCATCGTGCGCGCGAGCTCCCGGGCCCGCTCCAGCGACTTCATGAAGGCCCCGGTGCCGACCTTGACGTCGAGCACGAGCCCGTCGAGGCCTTCGGCGAGCTTCTTCGACATGATCGACGAGGCGATGAGGGGGATGGACGGCACGGTGCCGGTGGCGTCGCGGAGCCCGTAGATCTTCCGGTCGGCGGGCACGAGCGTCTCGGACTGGCCGGCGAGGACGAGCCCGGTCCGCTCCATGACGCGCCGGAACTCGGCGGGGTCCAGCTCGGCCCGGAAGCCGGGGATCGTCTCCAGCTTGTCCAGCGTGCCCCCGGTGTGGCCGAGGCCGCGGCCGCTCATCATCGGGATCGCCACCCCGCAGGCGGCGACCATCGGCGCCAGGGCGATGGAGACCTTGTCGCCCACCCCTCCGGTGGAGTGCTTGTCCACCTTCGGCGCCGCGACGTGGGAGAAGTCGAGCACGTCGCCCGAACGCAGCATCGCGTCGGTCCACGCGGGGAGTTCGTCGCCGTCGAGACCGCGGAACACGATCGCCATGAGCAGGGACGACATCTGATAGTCGGGGATGTCGCCCGAGGTGTACCCGGCGACGATCCAGCGGAGCTCCTCGGGCCGGAGGGCCTGGCCGTCGCGCTTGCGTTCGAGCAGGTCCTTCATGCTGAACGTCATCGGGCCGCCACCCGCCCGCCGGCGGTCAGGGCGACGCCCTCGGATCGCAGCCGCCTGGCGTGCTCCTGTTCCTTGCCGGGGACCAACCGGCCCGACGAGGCGACCACCCGCCACCAGGGGAGGCCGCTCGACCTGCGGAGCACCGCGCCCACGGCGCGCGCCGCGCCCGGTCGTCCCGCCTGGTCGGCGATCTCCCCGTAGGTCGCGACCTCGCCGACGTCGAGTCCGGCGACGATCGCGGTGACCCGGCCGGTGAAGTCGTCGCTCACAGTGTCCCGAACAGGCGGTCGCCCATGTCGCCGAGGCCGGGCTGGATGTAGAACTGCTCGTTGAGATCGCGGTCGAGCGCGCCGGCGACGATGCGGACGTCGGGATGCTCGGCGTACATGCGCTTGACACCCTCGGGTGCGGCCACGACGCAGAGACACGTGATGTCGGTGGCGCCCGAGTCCTTCGCCTTCTGGACCGCCCACGACAGGGAGCCGCCGGTGGCGAGCATCGGTTCGAGGATGAGCACGTGGGTGTCGTCGAGCGTCGGCGGCTTGAAGTAGTACTCCATCGGCTCCGCGGTCTCCTCGTTGCGCTGGACGCCGGCGAATCCCACCCGGACGTGGGGGAGGAGGTCGGTCACGGCGTCGAGGAGCCCGAGACCGGCCCGGAGGACTGCGATGGCCACGATCTGGGGCATCTCGTACCCGGTGGTCTCCTCGAGGGGCGTGTGGATCCGACTCTTGACGGGCTTGACCCCCTTCGTCGCCTCCATCAGCAGGTTGTACGTGAGCCGGCGTGCCGCCGACCGGAACTCCTCGGGCTCGGTGGAGCGGTCCCGCAGGACGGTGAGGTAGTGGCGGGCGAGGGGATGGTCGATGACGGTGAGGTTCATGCGTTCGAGGCTAGTGGTCGTGGCTCTCCGGACGGGCCGTCACCGCCGGTGGGCCCCGGTACCCTGACCGTTCCATGTTCGACACCCTCACGAGCCGCCTCGGCGGCGTCTTCGACCGGCTGCGCGGCAAGGGACGTCTGACCGAGGCCGATGTCGACGCAGCCCTCCGCGAGGTGCGTCTGGCCCTGCTCGAAGCCGACGTGAACCTCGGGGTGGCGCGTTCGCTGCTCGGACGAGTGAAGGAGCGAGCCGTCGGCACCGAGGTCACCAAGAGCCTCACGCCCGGCCAGCAGGTCGTGAAGATCGTGCACGAGGAGCTCGTGACGACGCTGGGGACCGAAGCGAAGCCCTTGATCCCCGCCTCGTCACCGCCGCAGACGATCCTCATGGTGGGGCTGCAGGGTTCTGGGAAGACGACCACCGCCGCCAAGCTGGCGAAGCGGCTCAAGGCGTCGGGCAAGCGGCCGCTCCTCGTCGCCGCCGACCTGCAGCGCCCCGCCGCCATCGACCAGCTGGAGACCCTCGGAGGGCGCATCGGCGTGCCGGTCCACGTCGACCGCACGACGAAGGCGCCGAAGCTGGTGAAGGAGGCGATGAAGCGGTCCCGCGGCGACGGGTTCGACGTCGTCGTGATCGACACGGCAGGCCGTCTCCAGATCGATCGGGATCTCATGGCCGAGTTGTCGGCGGTCCGCAAGCAGGCGGACCCCGACGAGGTGCTGCTCGTGGTGGACGCCATGACGGGACAGGACGCCGTCAACGTGGCGACCGGCTTCCTGGAACAGACGGAGATCACCGGGCTCGTCTTCTCGAAACTCGACGGCGACGCACGGGGCGGGGCGGCGATCTCGGCCCGAGAGGTGACGGGCCGGCCGATCAAGTTCATCGGCGTGGGGGAGGGACTCGACGATCTCGAGGTCTTCCATCCCGACCGGCTCGCTTCGCGGATCCTGGGCATGGGCGACGTGATGACGCTCATCGAGCGGGCGGAGGCCACCTGGGACGAGGAGCAGGCCGAGGCCGCCGCCGAGAAGATGATGCAGGCCCGGTTCACCCTCGAGGACTTCCTCGACCAGTTCCAGCAATTGCGCCAGATGGGGCCTCTCGACCAATTGCTTGGTATGCTCCCGGGCGCCGCATCGGCGCTCAAGAACGCCGAGGTGTCCGACGAGGACCTCTCCCGGGTCGAGGCGATCATCCGCTCGATGACTCCCGAAGAGCGGCGCAACCCCAAGGTCATCGACGGAAGCCGGAAGCGGCGTATCGCGCGGGGGTCGGGAACGACGCCCCAGGACGTGAACGGCCTGCTGCGGCAGTACGCCGAGGCTCAGAAGATGATGAAGGCCTTCGCCGGCGGCCGCAGCCCGATCCCGGGGCTGACGGCTCCCGGACGACGGCGCAGACGAAGGTGACGGACGACATGATCGAGGTGACGCCATGGCGGTGAGGATCCGCCTGACGCGCAAGGGCAAGAAGAAGCAGCCGACCTACCGGGTCGTGGTGGCCGACCAGCGCTCGCCCCGCGACGGTCGCTACATCGAGCAGATCGGGTTCTACGACCCGCGCCAGGACCCGTCGGTGGTCGACATCGACACCGAACGGGCCGACTACTGGCTCTCGAACGGTGCCCAGCCGAGCGCCGCGGTGCGCAAGCTCTTGACCATCGCCGGTGCGGTGGAGGAGCAGGCCAAGCCGGCGCCGAAGAACGTCCACGTCGTGGGCGAGGAGGCGCAGCTCGAAGCCGCCGCCGAAGAGGAGGCCCGGGCGGACGAAGCGGAGTACTCCGACGAGAGCTCCTCTTCGGAGACGTCCCAGGAGGAAGCCGAGACCGAGGCCGCCGAGACACAGGCCGAGGCCGAGACCGAGACCGAGGCCGGCGACGGCACGGCCACCGACAGCACATCCACCGACGAAGAGGGTGAAGAGGAATGAAGGGCGAGATCGTCGAACGGGTCGTCGACTACCTGTCGAAGGAGATCGCATCCGAGCCGGAGTCCGTCGAGGTGACGATCGTCGAGGAGGGCCCCGACGAGGTCCTCGCCGAGGTCCGCGCCGCCAAGAAGGACATGGGCCGGCTCATCGGACGCCGGGGCCGCGTGGCCCGGGCCGTCCGGTCGGTCGCCCAGGCCGCCGCCGAGGAGGAGGGCCTCGACGCCAACGTCGAATTCGTCGACTGACGGCCGGATCTCCGTCGGCCGCATCGGACGCCCCTTCGGCGTCCGCGGCGAGGTGACGTTCCTCCCCTCCGATGCCGACCTCGACCGGTTCGAGGCGGGAGCGGAGTTCGTGACGGACGGCGGCAGGGCCCTCGTCGTCCGGTCGAGCCGCCGGTACCGCGACCGGGGCCTCGTCCTCGGATTCCACGGTGTCACCGACCGATCGGCCGCCGAGGAGCTCCGGGGGAGCCTCCTGACCATCGACCCCTCGGAACGCCGTCGGCTCGACCCCGACGAGTACTGGCCCGAGGACCTCGTCGGTCTCGCCGTGGAGGACTCGGCGGGTCGGCCCCTCGGCTCGGTCGTCGCCGTCGACCCCGGTGCGGCACAGGATCGACTGGTCGTGCGCACCGCCGACGGCGACGACGTCCTCGTCCCCTTCGTGTCCGAGTTCGTGGCCGATCCCGTCGACGGCCGGCTCGTGGTCGACCCACCCGCCGGGTTGTTCGGGTAGGCGCGCCGCCCGGCCCACACTCGGGCCATGATCAGACTCGAAGAGACCGTCATCACCCCGAAGCCGCGTGCGGAGGTGTTCGCCTACGTCGCCGACTTCTCGACCACCGCCGAGTGGGACCCCGGCATCGTCTCCGCGGAGCGCACGTCGGGCGACGGCGGCGTTGGCACCACCTACCGGCTCGAGGCCACGTTCATGGGCCGCACGGTGCCGGTCACGTACGAGGTGCTGGAGTACGTCGAGGACGAGCGCTTCGTCGTCGAGGGGTCGAACCCGTCGTTCACGGGACTCGACACGATCACCTTCCACGACCGGGACGGGGCCACCGAGGTGGTCTACGTCGCAGAGTTCGAGATGAAGGGGCTGCTGCGTCTCGTCGAGCCGCTGTTGCGGGGCACGTTCCGGAAGCTCGGTCGCAAGGCGGTCGACGGGCTCGATCGGGTGCTGAACGGCTGAACGGTCAGTCGTCGTCCTCGAGGGACGTCGTGGAGTGCTCGTGTCCCTCGGCGACGATCCGGTGATGGGCCTCGGTGCCGCCGCGGCCCATCCCCATGCCCTGCGAGCCGCCACGGACGTGCGTGGACTCCCGCAGGGCGCGGGCGAGGGAGTCGCCGCCGTGCCGGGCCGGTCCGGTGCCCTTCGCGTCGCGGAACGACCGCCAGAAGGCCTCGAGTCGCCACCAGATTCGCATGCGCGTCATCGGAGGGGTGCGGTCTCCCACACGCCGTGGAGGAGCCCGTTGCGTGCTATCGGGTCGGGCCGACGCTCCATGCCCAGCCGTTCGGCCACGGCGATCGACCGCGTGTTCTGGAGGGCGATGTCGGCGACGACGGCGTCGAGGCCGAGGGTCTCGAAGGCGTGGTCGAGGATCCTGCGAGCGGCCTCGGTCGCGTAGCCGCCGCCCCAGTGGTTCCGGGCGAGGTGCCATCCGACTTCGATCTCGCCACCCGGCCGGGGGACCGGCTGGAGGACCACGTCGCCGATCACGTCGCCGGTCGATCGACCTCGGAGCAGCCACCAGCCGGTGCCGTCGGGGGCGAAGGGGCTGCGGCCGAGCAGGTCGGTGACCAGCTGTCTCGTGTCGTCCAGCGTGGGCCGGTGGCCCCACCAGATCACCTCCGGGTCGCCCCAGACCACGTGCAGCTCGTCGGCGTCCCCGGGTCGCAGGGGAGCCAGGTGGAGGCGATCGGTGTGGAGGACGGGCTGCACGGGGTCAGCGTACGGCCGGGTAGCGTCCCGGGCATGGCCTTCCAGCCCGACCCCGATCGGATCGTCTGGCGGCTCCACCTGGCGGCGTCGCCGGAGCGCGTGTTCGCCGCCATCGACTCCGCCGAGGGGCGGGCGGGGTTCTGGGCCGAGGAGGCCGTCGAGGAGGACGGCGTCATCACGTTCTCCTTTCCCGGAGGTGAGACCTGGCGCGGTGCCGTCGTGGTCCGGGAGCCCCCGTCGCGCTGGGGCGTCGAGTACTTCGGATCGGTGGCCGAGTTCCACCTCGAGTCCGACGGGTCCGGTGGGACCGATCTCACGCTCGTGGACACGGGCGTCGCCCCGGACCACCGCACCGAGGTCGCGGCCGGGTGGCTCAACGTGCTCCTGCCCCTCAAGGCGTGGGTCGACCACGGTGTGGACCTGCGGAACCACGATCCGCGCCGGACGTGGGCCCATGGCTATGTCGACCAGTGACGTCGGTGATCGAAGGGGGAGGAGATCGGGACGGCGAGTCGTCGGGCAGGGCCGGATGACGAACAGGACCCTTCCGTGCTCCGCATCGCTCCCATCGCGCTCGCCGTCCCCGACGCGGACCTGATCGAGGCCTTCCGGATCCGGCTGTAGACGCGACGACGCCCCGGCGGGACCGGGGCGTCGAAGCGGTTCTCAGCGGATCTCAGACCGGCGCGGCCTCGAACTCCATGAGCCGCTCGATGAGGTCGACCACGCGGTTCGAGTAGCCCCACTCGTTGTCGTACCACGACAGCACCTTCACCTTGTTCCCGCCGAGCACCTTCGTGGACTCGGCATCGAAGATGCTCGACGCCGGGTTCCCGATGATGTCGGTGGAGACGAGCGCGTCCTCGGAGTACTGGAGGATGCCCGCGAGCGGGCCGTCGGCCGCCGCCTTCACGGCGGCGTTCACCTCCTCGACCGTCACGTCGCGCTGCAGCTCGACGACCAGGTCGACCGTGGAGCCGTCGGGCACGGGCACGCGCATCGCCATCCCGTCGAGCCGGCCGTCCAGCTTCGGCATCACCTTGCCGACGGCCTTCGCAGCACCCGTCGTGGTGGGGATGATGTTCTCGCTCGCCGCCCGGCTGCGGCGGAAGTCCGAGTGGGGCACGTCGGCGAGGCGCTGATCGTTCGTATAGGCGTGGACGGTGGTCATGACGCCGCGTTCGATGCCGAACGCGTCGTCGAGGACCTTGGCCAGCGGCGCCAGGCAGTTCGTCGTGCAGGAGGCATTCGAGACGATGAGGTCGTCGGCCTCGAGGTCGTCGTCGTTCACGCCGAGGACGACGGTGGCGTCGAGCGCGTCCTTCGGGGGCACCGTGAGGATCACTTTCTTGGCGCCTGCTTCGATGTGCTTGGCCACCTGCTCGCGGGTCCGGAAGACGCCGGTCGACTCGATCACGACGTCGACGTCGAGCTCGTCCCAGGGCAGGTCTGCCGGGTCGCGGACGGTGAGCAGCTTGGCGCGGTTCTTGCCGGCGACGAGGTCGCCGTCCTCGACCTTCACCTCGCCCGGGAACTCGCCCATGACGGTGTCGTACTTGAGGAGATAGGCGGTCATCTCGTCGTCGGCGAGGTCGTTGATCGCCACGACCTCCATGTCGTTGTCGCGCTGGTTGATGACGCGGAAGACGGAGCGTCCGATGCGTCCGAATCCGTTGATGGCGACCCTGGTCATACGGTGACCTCCTCGGCGTCGTAGGCGGCGAACTTCTCCATGAGCTCGATGGCGCGGGCGGCGTACCCCCAGCCGTTGTCGAACCAGACGACGGCCTTCAGCATCGTCCCGTCCATCACGAGCGTGGCCAGCCCGTCGAAGATGGCCGAGTGGGTGTTACCGATGATGTCCGTCGAGACGATGGGGTCGTCGGTGTACTCGACCACCGTGCTGTTCGACGCAGCCCATCGGACGGCGCCGTTGACGTCCGACTGGGTGACCTCGGTGTCGAGGATCGCCACGAGGTCGACGTTGGACCCGTCCGCGACCGGCACGTTGAGGGCGGATCCGCTGAGCTTGCCGGCCAGTGACGGCAGGACGTGCTCGATGATCTCCACCGAGTTCGTCGCCGTCGGGATGATGTTCTCCGCGGCGCTGCGGCTGTTGCGGAGGTCGTCACCCGGCACGTCGGCGAGCCGCTGCTCGTTCGTGAAGGCGTGGACCACCGTGTACATGACCGCGTCGATCCCGAAGCGGTCGTCGAGGATCTTGAGGATCGGTGCCAGCGCGTTCGACGTGTTCGACCCGAGGGCGATGACCGAGTCGTGGGGATCGAGGGTGTGGTCGTTGACCCCCATCAGCAGCGTCGGGATCGTGTCGTCCTTCGGCGTGGACGCGAGGATCACCCGCCGGGCGCCCCGGTCGAGGTGGCCCTGGAGCTGATCCATCGTCCGGTGCTTGCGGGTGGCCTGGACGACGATGTCGACGCCCAGGCCGGCCCAGTCGACGTCGCCCGGGTCGGCGTGGTCGAGCATCGGGATGCGGCGGTCACCCACGACGAGGTGGCCGTTCTCGAGCTCGACCGGCTTCGGAAAGCGCCCGAACACGGTGTCGTACTTGAGGAGGTAGACGAGGGCGGCGGGGTCGGCGATGTCGACGATGGCCGCCACCTCGAGGTCGGGATGGTCCTCGAGCTGGCGGAACACATTGCGGCCGATCCGGCCGAACCCGAAGAGCCCCACGCGGGTGGGAGCGTGCGTCATGGGTGGATGGTCCCCTTCGTTGGTGGTGCACCGTGCAGCCTATCGACTCCGTGGGCGCTGTTGGAACCGGTTCCGGTCCCGGCCGGCGGGGCCTGTCGGCGTGGCCGCCGACGCCTGATACCTTGCGGCTCCATGACGTTCCCCGCCCCCGATCCGGAGTTCGCCGAGCGGTTGATCACCGGCCACGGCGACGTCGCCGGCCTCCTCGCCGAGGCGCGTCGGCTGCGCGACGAGGGACGGGGTCGCACGGTGACGTACTCGCGCAAGGTCTTCGTCCCGCTCACGACGCTCTGTCGGGACACCTGCACGTACTGCACCTTCGCCAAGCCGCCGGGCGCCGGTGGCGAGTACCTCGAACCCGAGGACGTCCGCTCGATCGTCGCGGCGGGCGACCGGCACCGCTGCACCGAGGCGCTGTTCACCCTCGGCGACCGTCCCGAGGCCCGCTGGCCCCAGGCACGGGCGTTCCTCGACGCCCACGGACACGCCTCCACGCTGGAGTACGTCGCGGCGATGTCGCAGCTCACCCTGGAGGAGACCGGCCTCTTCCCCCACGCCAACCCGGGACTCATGGACGACGCAGCGATGACGTTGCTCCGGCCCACGAACCCCTCGATGGGATTGATGCTCGAGAACGTCTCGCCCCGGCTCATGGAGCCGGGGATGCCGCATCACGGATGCCCCGACAAGGACCCGGTGCTGCGGATGGAGACGATCCGGGCGGCCGGGCGGGCCCGGGTGCCCTTCACCACCGGCATCCTCGTGGGGATCGGAGAGACCCCTGCGGAGGTGATCGACAGCTTGTTCGCCCTCCGGGACGTGGCCACGGAGACGGGGGCGGTCCAGGAGGTCATCGTCCAGAACTTCCGGGCCAAGGCCGACACGCCCAAGCGCCGCGACGCCGAGCCGACCGTCCAGTACTTCGCCCGGATCGTCGCCGCGGCCCGGTGGATCCTCGGCCCCGAAACGAACCTCCAGGTGCCCCCGAACCTCACCGAGCGCTTCGAGGTCTACCTCGACGCAGGGATCAACGACTGGGGCGGTGTGTCGCCCCTGACGATCGACTTCGTGAACCCCGAGGCCCCCTGGCCCCACCTCGACGAACTCCGGGCGCGTACCGAGGCCGCCGGCTTCCGCCTGCGGCCGCGGCTTCCGGTCTATCCGGAGTTCATCGCCGACGAGTGGATCGACGCCGGCCTGCTGCCCCGGTTGCGGGCCGCCGCCGACGCGGATGGATACGCTCTGGCTCCCCAACAGGAAGGCACCGCGGCGTGATCACGTTCCTCCGACTCCGACCCGCCGACGCCGTCAGCGACGTGTGGGCGGGGACGCGTCGACGGGAGGGGACGACGACCATCGAGGTCGACGCTCCCTCGACCGACGACGTCGCCGCCGCCCTCGAGGCCGGCCTCCTCGTCGTCGGTGGCCCCGGATCGGCGGGGGTGGCGGCGTGGGTGGTCCTCCCGGACGACGCGCGCTCGCTGTCGGACGAGGGTGTCGACGGTCGCCGCATCACCGTGGTCGACGACGGATCGGCGGAGGACCTCCTCGACGCCGCGGTCCGCAGCCGGGCCGCCTTCGTCCGGACCGGACGGAGCCGTGTGGCCGAGACCGTCGCCCTGCTGGACCTGCCCGGTGTCGAGGCATCGGTCTCGGTCTTCGTCGACTCGGTGGACGAGGCACTCGCCGCCGTCTCCGGCGGTGCGAGCGACCTCCTCCTACGCGACTGGGACACCGACTCGATCGGGCTCCTGCGCGACTCGCTCGGTGATCGGCTCCTCGTGGAGCGGACCGCCCTGCCGCCCGGATACCCGATCGACGAGGCGCGTCGCAGACTCTCGTCGACGGCGTTCTCCGCCTGGCTGGGACAGACCGACGGCTCGGGCGCGGCGCGGCCCAGGACCGAGTGGGCTCCGGGCAAGGAGATGCCGCCGCCGCTCCCGGACCGACGGCTGTCGGCCGAGTGGTCCGACGCCCGGTGGACCGACGGCGCGCCGGCCGGTGGCATGCACGGCGTCCGACCCGCGCTCGCGGCCATCCTCGAGCGATCGCTGGCCGGCCAGCGCCCCACCCGCGACGAGGTCGAGTCCCTGTTCACCGCCCGGGGGCACGAGGTCGAGGCGGTCGCGGCGGTCGCCGACCGGCTGCGTCGCGACGCGGTGGGCGACACGGTCACCTACGTGGTGAACCGCAACATCAACTACACGAACCAGTGCTACTTCCGATGCGGGTTCTGTGCGTTCTCCAAGGGGCCCCGGTCGCTCAATCTGCGCGGGGATCCATATCTCCTCGAGGTCCACGAAGTGGCGTACCGGGCGAAGGAGGCGTGGGACCGGGGGGCCACCGAGGTGTGCCTCCAGGGCGGCATCCACCCCGAGTTCACCGGTGACTTCTACGTCGAGGTCCTCCAGGCGATCAAGCAGACCGTCCCCGGGATGCACGTCCACGGGTTCACGCCCCTCGAGGTGTGGCAGGGTGCGGAGACCCTCGGCACGACGGTCCCGGAGTTCCTCGCCACCCTCAAGGAGGCCGGGCTGGGCACGCTGCCGGGCACGGCGGCCGAGATCCTCGACGACGACGTGCGCGAGCACCTCTGTCCCGACAAGATCCGCACCGCCCAGTGGGCCCACGTCATGGTGACCGCCCACGGCATGGGTCTGCGGTCGACGGCGACGATGATGTTCGGCCACGTCGACGGCCCGCGTTCGTGGGCGAACCATCTCGAGGTCCTTCGCCGCATCCAGGAGCGGACGGGTGGGTTCACCGAGTTCGTCCCGCTGCCCTTCGTGCACATGGGCGCACCGATCTACCTGCGGGGCCGGGCCCGGCCCGGGCCGACGTGGGACGAGGTCGTGCTCGTCCACGCCGTGGCGCGCATCGCGTTCGACGGCCTGATCCCCAACATCCAGGCCTCCTGGGTGAAGCTGGGGCTCCCGGGCGGGCGGGCGCTCCTCGATGCCGGATGCAACGACATGGGCGGGACCCTCATGGACGAGAACATCTCTCGGGCGGCCGGCGCCTCCCACGGCCAGCTGGCCACGGCCGAGGAGATCGAGGCGGTCGTGGAGGCCGCCGGGCGGGTGCCGCGCCGGCGAACCACCACCTACGAGGTGCTGGACCCGGCCTGAGGGGGCAGGACGGGGGGCGCCTGGCCGAGCTCGGTCACCCGGTGCCGCACCGTCACCGTGACCCGGTCGTCCGGGTCACCGGCGACCCCGGTGAGCGGCTCCAGCACCGAGGCGGGGCCGCCGACCACCAGGTCGAGCTCGACGAGCCACGGACTGTCTTCGGCGAGCCAGACGTTGAACACCTCCACGTCGAGTCCCGCCGGGTCGACGTCGAGCACGGCCCCGAGGTCGTCGGCGTCGCCGCGGTGGCCCAGCACCCGCACCCCGTCCAGCACGTAGACGGCGGGTTCCGGTCCGACGGCGAGGTTGAGCCCGCTCACGCGCGCGTCGAGCGGCCAAGACGGGCATCGGGCGAGGAGGGCCCGCTGTGCCGTGGCCGGTCCTCCGACCCGGACGAGGTCGTCGCCCCGACGCTCCCACACGACGTCGCCGACGCGCCGCAGCTCCGTGACGGCGCCGTCGACGGTGATCGTGCAGGCGACGTCGTCGCCGTCGATCGTGCCCTCCGAACCGAAGGCGACCCGATCGTCGCCGACGACGATCCGTTCGGTGGCGAAGGCGTAGGCGGGGAGGGCCGGCGTCGCGGCCGGGGCCGGCGCGTCGACCAGGACGGCGGTGACGTGGTCGACGACCTCCCGAGCGAGGTACTGCGCGGGGACCCGGGCGTCACCGGGGCGGTCCATGGATGCCCAGGCCACGATGCGGCCCAGCCGCACCGCCACCGTCGTCGTCGATCCCGAGGCGTCCTCGAGCACGAACCCGCTGGTCTCGTCGCCGACGGGATCGGTGGCGAACGTGGTGAGCGTCCCGTCGCCGCCGGAGCCTTCGACCCGCTTGGCGAGATCCTCGATGCGGTCGGCGAGGAAGCGGGTGGCGCCCTCGGCGTCCGCCAGGACGTCGATGCGCACCGACGCGCCGTCGATCGCCCCCCAGGCGTCGGTGGCGATCCCGGTCCGCCGTCCGAAGCGCTCGTGATCGGCCGCCTCGTCGCCCGGGTCCGCCGCGGAGGCCGCGACGAGCATCTCGTTGGTCAGGAGCGCGGCAGAGGGATCGTCCACGAGTCGCTGCAGGAGGTCCTGGTCCAGGCTCCGGTGGCTGACGTCGGGCAACACCGGTGGCGGCGGCGCCGGCACG
>JAWVYO010000003.1:0-54697 GCA_033722675.1 Acidimicrobiia bacterium
AGGCGATGTCGGTGGCCATCGGGATGCCCCAGCCCCGTCCGGCGTCGCCGCCGGTGCCGACGATGAGCAGGTAGAGGGCGGCCGGGACGACCATGCCGCCGACCGCTGCCAGCGCCGGGAGGGCCGCCGACTTCGGGTCCCGGAGCTCCCCGAGCACCAGTTCCCGCTTGATCTCGAGACCGACGACGAAGAAGAAGATGGCCATGAGACCGTCGTTGACGATCTCACGGAGCGTCTCCTCGAGGTGGAGCGGCCCGAGGGTGAAGTCCATGTGGGTCGCCCAGAAGGAGCCGTAGGACTCGCCGAAGGGGGCGTTCGCCCACACCAGTGCGGCGATCGCCGCGACGAGGAGCACGACCCCGCCGGCCGACTCGATCTGGGTGAACTTGAGGACCGGCCGGACGAAACGTGCGGGCACGGCCCGGGAGGAGTGGAGCCACGTCCGATGGACGCGTTGCTCCGGCTCGATACGGGGTCCTTGGGCCATGACTGCTGCGGAGCGTACCGCTCCGACTCCTGTTCCTCCGTCGATCGACGGTCGACCGGCGGGCTCGAGGCGTTCGACGAACGGGGCCTCGCTAGCCTTCGGCCGATCGACGGCCGAGGGGCGGTCCATGCACATCGTGGTGATCGGTGCCGGCGCGGTCGGCTCCCACCTCGCCGAGCGGCTCTCCATCGAGGGCCAGGACGTCGTCGTGGTGGAGGCCGATGCGTCCAAGGCCCAGGACATCCAGTCCCGGCTCGACGCCCTCGTCATCACCGGGAACGGGGCGAGCCGGTCCGTCCTCGAGGAGGCCCGCATCGAGGACGCCGGGCTCCTCATCGCCGTGACCAACTCGGACGCCGTGAACATCCTCTCCTGCCAGGCCGCCTCCGCCTTCGACGTCCCCTTCAAGGTGGCGCGGGTGGAGGACCCGGCGCTTCGCGGGCGCAACGGCATCGACGGCGTCGACCACATCATCGACCCGACCGAGGAGCTGGCCGCCGAACTCCTCCGCCTCGTCCGCAAGAGCGGGGTCTCGGAGATGGTCGAGTTCGCCGACGGGCGCTTCGCCCTCCTCGGCGGCTACGTCCAGCACGGTGCCCGGCTCGACGGCATGACGCTCGGGGACCTGCGCACCCATGTGAAAGGCTGGGACTGGCTCGTCACCGCCGTCGTGCGGGGCGGGGAGCCCCGCATCGCCCGCGGGGACACGACCGTGCAGGCGGGGGATCACATCCTCGTGATGGCGCGGGGCGACCGGACCCATGAGGCCATCGAGTTCATGGGCCTCGACGACCACCGGGCGCGCCGGGCGATGATCCTCGGGGCGACGCGTCTCGCCGGCCTCGCCGCCGAACGGTTCGCCCGCAACGGCATCCACACCACGATCCTCGACAACGACGCCGAGCGGTGCCGCAGCCTCGCCCGGTCCTCCGACAAGGTCGTCGTCGTCCAGGGCGACGCCATGGACCCCCGGATGCTCCGAAACGAAGGAATCGAGAACGTCGACGCCTTCCTCGCCCTCACGGGGTGGGACGAGATCAACATCGTCGGCTGCCTGCTGGCGAAGGCGCTCGGGGCGCCCACCACGGTGGCCCGCTTCCACCGGTTCGAGTATGTCGGCCTGCTGCCGGGGGTGGGCATCGACGCCGGGGTGTCGTCGCGGCTGGCGGCGGCGAGCGCCATCCTCCAGTTCGTGCGGCGCGGCCACGTCCATTCGGTGGCGACCTTCCAGGACACGGCGGCGGAGGCCATCGAGCTCGAGGTGGAGCCCACGAGCCGCGCCATCGGCAAGGACCTCCGGGAGATCGGGCTCCCCAAGAGCGTCATCGTCGGCGGGGTGCTGCGGGGGAAGAAGGCCTTCATCCCCCACGGCGACACCGTCATCCACGAACACGACCGCCTCATCGTCGTCGCCCTCCCCGAGGCGATCCGGTCGGTGGAGCACATCTTTGCCTGACCGGCCGGGCACCCGCGCACCGTGCACCTGAGACGGCTCGCCTACGTGCTCGGCGCCGTCGTGGCCGCCATCGGCGTCGGCATGCTCGTCGCCGCCGCCGTCGCGGCGATCTACGGCGAATGGGACGACGTCCGCGGGATCCTCGCGGCCGCCGGCACCTCGGTGGCGATCGGCGTGGTGGCGTGGCGCCTCCTCGGCGAGCGCGGCGAGCTCACCACCCGCGAGGGCTTCGCCACGGTCGGGCTCACGTGGTTCGCCATCTCCTTCGTCGGGTGCCTGCCCTATCTCTTCACCGGGGCCATCCAGGGGATCGAGAACGCCTTCTTCGAGACGGCGGCGGGGTTCACCACCACCGGGGCGTCGGTGGTGCCCGATCCCGGGGCGCTCGGGAAGGGGATCCTGCTCTGGCGGGCGCTCACCCAGTGGCTGGGCGGCATGGGCATCATCGTCCTGTCGGTGGCGATCCTCCCGCTCCTCGGTGTCGGCGGCGTGGAACTGGCCCGTGCCGAGGCGCCCGGGCCGCAGCCGGACCGGCTGACGCCTCGCTTCCGGGAGACCGCCAAGCGGCTGTGGTTGATCTACCTGGGGCTGACCACCGCCGAGGTCCTCTTCCTCGTGCTCGGCGAGATGACGTTCTTCGAGTCCGTCGCCCATGCCTTCACCACCATGTCGACGGGCGGGTTCGGCACCGACGTCGGCTCCATCGGAGCCTTCGGCGCCTACACGCAGTGGGTGGTGATCGCCTTCATGGCGATGGCGGGCGTGTCCTTCGCCCTCCACTTCCGGGCGCTGCGGAACCCCCTCGCCTATGCGAAGAACTCCGAGTTCCGCATCTATGCGGGGATCCTCGTGGCGGCGTCGGTGCTGCTCGTCGTCGGCAACTGGGCGGACGGCGCCGCCACCGTCGTCCGGGACGGGGTCTTCACCGCCGTGTCGCTCGTGACCACCACCGGATACGCCACGGCCGACTTCGGCGGCTGGGACGCCGCCCTCCAGATCGCCATCGTCGGGCTCTTCTTCGTCGGCGGCATGGCGGGATCGACCGCGGGCGGCGTGAAGACGTACCGGCTCGCCGTCCTGACGAGCGCCGGCCGGCGGGACCTGCGGCGGCTCATCCATCCCCGCGGCGTGTTCGTCGTCCGGATGGGCCGCGAACCGGTGCCCGACCCCGTCGTCGACAGCGTCCAGTCGTTCTTCCTCTTCTACATGCTCGTGTTCATGACCGGCACCGTCGCCCTCGGGCTCATCGAATCGGGGCTCGGCGTGGGCAAGGACCTCGTGACGTCGGTGTCGGCGGTGGCGTCGGCCCTCGGCAACATCGGCCCCGGGCTCGCCGAGGTGGGCCCTGCCTCCAACTACGCCAGTATTCACGCCGGGGGCAAGTGGCTGCTGTCGGGTCTCATGATCGTGGGACGGCTCGAACTGTTCCCCGTCCTGCTGCTGTTCACCCGGGAGCTGTGGCGCCGGTAGCCGGTGGCGTCCCCGCACCGTTTATCATCCCCCCGCACCGATCTTCTTCACCAGGGAGTGGTTTCGTTGGATCCCGTCGTCTGGACCTACATCGCCGTGGCCTTGGCCGCCGCCAGCCTCCTGCTCGCCGTCTTCTACGGCCGGCAGGTGCTGGCAGCGCCGGCCGGCAACGACCGCATGCAGGAGCTCATGGGCGCCATCCGCGAGGGCGCCATGGCCTTCCTCCGTCGCGAGTACACCTGGGTGGCCGTCTTCGTCGTGATCATGGCCGTCCTCATCAGCGTGCTCCTCGACTGGGGCTGGCCCTGGGGGACCCTCGCCTACCTCACCGGGGCGATCCTGAGCGCCCTCGCCGGGTTCGTGGGGATGCGCATCGCCACCGCGGGCAACGCCCGGACCGCCGAGGCGGCTCGGCAGGGCGGCGTCGCCAAGGCGCTGCCCCTCGCCTTCCGCGGCGGCGCGGTGATGGGCTTCACGGTGGCCGGTCTCGGACTCCTCGGCATCGGGTTCGCCTACCTCGTCTTCGTGGAGTGGCTCGCCGTCGACGACGCCTTCGACGTCATCACCGCCGTCGGGCTCGGCGGCTCCTCCATCGCCCTGTTCGCCCGCGTCGGCGGCGGCATCTACACGAAGGCGGCGGACGTCGGCGCCGACCTCGTCGGCAAGGTCGAGGCGGGGATCCCCGAGGACGACCCCCGCAACCCGGCCGTCATCGCCGACAACGTCGGTGACAACGTCGGCGACGTGGCCGGCATGGGCGCCGACCTCTTCGAGTCCTATGTCGGGTCGCTCGTCGCACCGATCGCCTTCGCTGCGATCGTGTTCGGAGCGCGGCCCTTCGTGCAGGAGGCCGTGATCTTCCCCCTCGCCGTCGCTGCCGTCGGCATGGCGGCCTCGATCATCGGGTCGTTCCTGGTGCGGCCCACCGGGGGCAAGCTCGCCGCCGCCCTCCACAAGGGCACGTACGGTGCGGCGGCGCTCACCGTCGTCGGTGTCCTCGCCCTGACCTTCGTCCTCTTCGGCGGGGTCGAGGGCGTCGACAACGCCATCGGCCTCTGGTTCGCCGTCGTCATCGGCCTCGCCGTCGGCCTCCTCATCGGCTACCTGTCGGAGGTCTTCACCAGCGACCACTTCCGTCCCGTGAAGGAGATCGCCCGCCAGGCCGAGACCGGGCCCGCCACCGTGACCCTCGCCGGCATCGCGGACGGGATGCGGTCGGCGGCCTTCTCGGTCATCGTCGTGGCCGCCGGCATCGCCGGCGCCTTCTGGGCCGGTGAGCTCGCCTGGGACGGCGGTGGCATCTACGGCGTGGCCGTCGCCGCCATCGGCGTGCTCTCCACCCTGGGCATCACCGTCTCCGTCGACGCCTACGGCCCCATCGCCGACAACGCCGGCGGCATCGCCGAGATGGCGCACCTGCCGCCCGAGGTCCGGGAGAGCACCGACGCCCTCGACTCCCTCGGGAACACGACGGCCGCCGTGGCGAAGGGCTTTGCCATCGGCTCGGCCGCGGTGACCGCCCTCGCCCTGTTCTTCACCTTCCGCGAGGCGATCAATGCGGCCTCGATCGCGGATGGGGGGATCGCGGTCCTCGACACGATCGACATCCTGCAGGTCGAGACCACCGTCGGGCTCTTCCTCGGCGCCATGTTCCCGTTCCTGTTCGCCGCCCTCACCATCAAGGCGGTGGGCCGGGCGGCCAACGAGATGATCGAGGAGGTGCGGCGCCAGTTCCGTGACATCCCCGGTCTGCGGGAGGGCGACCCGAACGCCCGGGCCGAGTACGCCAAGTGCGTCGACATCTCCACCGGTTCCGCGTTGCGGGAGATGATCGTGCCCGGGGCGCTGGCCGTCGCGCTGCCCCTCGTGATCGGGTTCATCGATCCCCAGGCCCTCGGCGGCTTCCTCGCCGGGGCGCTGGTCACCGGCTTCCTGCTGGCGATCTTCATGGCGAACGCCGGCGGCGCATGGGACAACGCCAAGAAGTTCATCGAGGCCGGCGCCTTCGGCGGCAAGGGATCGGAGGCCCACAAGGCGGCCGTCGTCGGCGACACCATCGGTGACCCCTTCAAGGACACCGCCGGTCCGGCGATGAACATCGTCATCAAGGTGATGACGATCGTCTCGCTGATCTTCGCCTCGGCCTTCGTCTAGCGCTCGTCCTCCTCGCGCTTGCGCTCCCAGTACTCGCGCTCGGCCCGTTCCCGGGTGCGCTGGACGACGAGGTAGAGCCCGACGATCACGCCGGCGACGAGCAGCCAGACGATCCACGCCGCCCCGTCGTCGGGGAGGTCGAGTCCGGTGTCGTCGGCCTGGGCGAGCAGCCTGAGGGTGGCGTGCATGGGGCACCTACCCTACGGCCGATCCTCGAGGAGCGATCCCACCTGGCCATCGACATCACCCTCATCCGCCACGGAGAGACCGAGGGCAACGCCGGCGACGTCTGGCAGGGCCACGGCGACTCCGCGCTGACGCCGCTCGGCCGCCGCCAGGCCGCCGACCTGGGGCGCCGGATGGCCGGACGGTCCTTCGACCGCGTCGTGGCCTCCGACCTCGGCCGGGTCCTCGACACGGCCCGCCGCGCCGGTCTCGATCCCGAGCCCATGAAGGAGTGGCGTGAGGTCGACCTCGGCCGCTGGGAGGGCCTGAGCCGGGTGTCGGTCGTCGAGCGGTTCCCCGACGAGGTCGCCGCCCTGGCGGCGGGCGAGGACGTTCCGCTCGGGGGAGGCGAGCGCTGGAGCGAGTTCGGCGAACGAATCGACACCGCTCTCGACGCGCTGCTCGAGGGCGCCCACGACGGCGACCGCATCGCCGTCGTGGCCCACGGCGGGGTCGTCCACGCGGTCGTGGCGGGCACCCTCGGGTTCCGCGGCCGGCGGCGGCCCTGGCCGGTGGGACCGGCATCGAACACGTCGATCACCCGCCTGCACGTCGACGACGGATCGCGGACGATCCGGGTGTTCAACGACGCCTCCCACACCGAGACCGCCGCCGGGCCGGCAGAGGGCGCGACGCTGGGGCTCATCCGCCACGGCGAGAGCGAGGGGAACGTCCGGGGGACCTGGCAGGGGATCACCGACGGGGCGCTCACCGATCGGGGCCGCCGTCAGGCCGACGACCTCGCCGCGTGGTACCGCCGGCCGACGGCCCTGTACGCCTCGCGTCTGCGGCGGGCCCGGGACACGGCGGCGGCGCTGGGGCGTCGTGTCGGGGCCGACCCGGTGATCCGCGACGACGTCGTCGAGATGTCTTTCGGCGCCTGGGAGGACCTCACCACCGAGGAGATCGTCGCTCGGGACGGAGCGGCCTTCGCCGCCGCCTTCGAGCACGATCATCCCCGGGGCGGCGACGGCGAGACCTTCGCCGGGGTCGCCGAGCGGATGCGTTCGGCGCTCGGGGAGATCGCGGAGGGCCATGCCGGCGAGACGGTGGGCGTGGTGTCCCACGGAGGGGCCATCCGGGCATTCGCGGCGACGGCGGCCGGCCTCTCCCACGCCACCCGCAACCGCATCGCCATTCCCGACAACGCGTCGGTGTCCCACGTCCGGTTCGGTGTCGACGGCCCCGTCATCGAGGACTACAACACCCCGGGGGGCTGATGCGGGTCCTGCTCGTCACGAACGACTACCCGCCGAAGGCCGGGGGCATCCAGCAGTACCTCGGGAGCCTCGTGGAGGCGTTCCCCGAGCCGATCCGGGTGTTCGCCCCCGCGGACGAGGGGCCGGCACCCGGCGACGTCGTCCGGGGGACGAAGGCCTTCATGTGGCCCACCCCGGCGGTGCGGCGCCGGCTGGAGTCGGAGGTCCGGGCCTGGGAGCCCGACGTGATCCTGTTCGGGGCACCGCATCCGCTCGCCCACCTCGGGCCAACGTTGCGGCGTCGAACCGGCATCCCCTACGCGGTGCTGTGTCACGGCGCCGAGGTGACGCTGCCCGCGGCGTTCCCCGTGACGCGGTCCCTGGTCGCCTGGCCGCTGCGCCGCGCCGACGCCGTGCTGGCCGTGAGCGACTACACGACCGGCCGGGTGGAACGGCTCACCGGCGGCCCGGTGGTGGCGGTGGGCGCCGGCGTCGACGTCGACGCCTTCCGGCCCGCCCCCGCGCCTCCGGATCGGCCGGTGGTCGCCTGCGTGAGCCGCTTCGTCCCCCGCAAGGGCCAGCGGCGGGTGCTCCGGGCCGTCCGGCGCCTCCGGGACGAGGGTCGGGACGTCGAGGCGTTGCTCGTGGGGCGGGGGCGCGACGAGTCGGCCCTCCGCCGTCTGGCGGACCGTCTCGACGTGCCCACCCGGTTCGAGGTGGGGGTGCCGTGGGACCGCCTGCCGGGCCTGTATGCGGACGCCTCGGTGTTCGCCATGCCCTGCCGCTCGCGATGGTTCGGCCTGGAGGTCGAGGGCTTCGGGCTCGTGTTCCTCGAGGCCGCCGCCGCCGGGCTCCCCGTCGTGGCCGGGGATTCGGGCGGTGCGCCCGAGACGGTGGTGCCCGGCGCGACCGGGTTCGTGGCCGCCGACGACGACGCCCTCGTGGACGCCCTCCGCCTCCTCCTCGACGATCCCGGGGCAGCGGCCGAGATGGGTGTCGCCGGTCGGCGTCGGGTGGAGTCCGACTTCACCTGGCGGGCCGTCGCCGAGCGGGTCGTCGGGGCGCTGCGGCCCGTCGCCGGAGGGTGATCCTCCGACCCCGGTTCTTGACATAGCGGCGGGCACGTGGTCATCCTCGTGGCCGCTTCCCCCCTCGTGCCGCCACCCGGCACACCGAGAGGTTCGAATGAAACTGGTCATCGTCGAGTCCCCGGCCAAGGCCCGCACGATCGCGGGTTTCCTCGGCCGCGACTACGTGGTCGAGTCCTCGATCGGCCACGTCCGGGACCTGCCGCGCTCGGCCGCCGACGTACCGAAGTCCTACAAGCAGGAGTCCTGGGCCCGGCTCGGTGTCGACACCGAGAACGACTTCAAGCCCCTCTACATCGTCCCCAAGGACAAGAAGAGCCAGATCACCAAGCTGAAGAAGCTCGTCAAGGAGGCCGACGAGCTCTACCTCGCCACCGACGAGGACCGCGAGGGCGAGTCCATCGCCTGGCACCTCCACGAGGTGCTCAGCCCCCGCATCCCGGTGCGGCGGATGGTGTTCCACGAGATCACCCCCTCCGCCATCCAGGCCGCCCTCGACGAGCCCCGTGACCTGGACCGCCGCCTCGTCGACGCCCAGGAGGCACGCCGGATCCTCGACCGACTGTTCGGGTACGAGGTGTCGCCGGTCCTGTGGAAGATGGTGCAGCCGAAGCTGTCGGCCGGACGGGTCCAGAGCCCGGCGGTGCGCATCGTCGTCGAACGCGAACGCGAGCGGATGGCCTTCGTGTCGGCCTCCTACTGGGACCTCGAGGGCACGTTCGCGACGGCCGAGGGCGAGGCCTTCGACGCCGGGCTTGTCGCCCTCGACGGGACGCGCCTCGCCTCGGGCCGCGACTTCGCCGCCACCGGCGAGCACACCGGGGACTCGCTGGTCCTCGACGAGTCGGAGGCCCGGGCGCTCGTCGACGACCTCGAGGGCAGTGAGGCATCGGTCCGGTCGGTGGAGACCAAGCCCTACACCCGCAAGCCCTATCCGCCGTTCCGCACCTCCACCCTGCAGCAGGAGGCGGGCCGCAAGCTCCGCTTCTCGTCGTCGCGGACGATGCGCGCCGCCCAGAAGCTCTACGAGAACGGCTACATCACCTACATGCGGACCGACTCCACGGCGCTGTCGGAGACGGCGGTCACCGCGGCGCGAGGCGAGGTCGAGGCCCGCTACGGCTCGTCCTATCTGCCGTCGTCGCCCCGCCGGTACGCCGGGAAGGTGAAGAACGCACAGGAGGCCCACGAGGCCATCCGCCCGGCCGGCGACCGGTTCAAGGCCCCCGACCAGGTGGGCAAGGAGCTCGGCGCACGCTCCGACGAGGCGCTGCTCTACGACCTCGTCTGGAAGCGCACCGTGGCCTCGCAGATGGAGAACGCCCGGGGCGAGTCCATGCAGGTCCGGATCGCGGCGACCACCTCGTCGGGGCGCGACGCCGAGTTCGGCACCTCCGGCAAGGTGATCCTCTTCCCCGGCTTCCTCCGGGCCTACGTCGAGGGCTCCGACGACCCCGACGCCCAGCTCGAGGACCAGGAGCGGCGGCTGCCGCAGCTCGCCGAGGGCGACGACCTCGGCATCGCCGCGATGGCCGCCGTCGGCCACGAGACGAAGCCCCCCGCCCGTTACACGGAGGCGTCGCTCGTGAAGCGTCTCGAGGAGCTGGGCATCGGGCGCCCGTCCACCTACTCGTCGATCATCCAGACCATCCAGGACCGCGGGTACGTCTGGAAACGGGGCAGCGCCCTCATCCCGTCGTTCACCGCGTTCTCCGTCATCACGCTGCTCGAGGAGCACTTCCCCCAGCTCGTCGACTTCGACTTCACGGCCCGCATGGAGGACGACCTCGACGAGATCGCCAGTGGCGAGCAGGAGTCCGTGCCCTGGCTGTCCGACTTCTACTTCGGGAACGGGCATCCGGGCCTCAAGGCGGCGGTGTCCGAGGGCCTCGGCGACATCGATGCCCGCGAGATCAACTCGATCCCGATCGGCGAGGACGACGAGGGCCGCGAGATCGTGGCCCGGGTGGGTCGCTACGGGCCGTACCTCGAACGCGGGGAGGACCGCGCCTCCATCCCCGAGGACGTCCCGCCCGACGAGCTCTCGGTGGAGCGCGCAGCCGCGCTCCTCGACGCCCCCTCCGACGAGCGCGTGCTCGGCACCGATCCCGAGACCGGCCTCGAGGTCATCGCCCGTCCCGGGCGGTACGGCCCGTACTTCCAGCTGGGCCGGCCCGACGACTACGACGCCAAGGACAAGCCGAAGACCGGGTCGCTCCTGAAGGGGATGGAGCTGGAGTCCGTCGGACTGGACGACGCGCTCAAGGTGCTGTCGCTCCCCCGGGAGGTCGGCACCGATCCCGAGAGCGGCGACACGATCCTCGCGCTCAACGGCCGGTACGGGCCCTACCTGAAGAAGGGCTCGGACACCCGAAGCCTCGACACGGAGGACCAGCTGTTCACGGTCACCGTCGACGAGGCGCTCGCCCTGTTCGCCCAGCCGAAGAAAGGACGCGGTCGCAGCGCTCCGAAGGCGGCGCTGCGCGACCTCGGCGTCGACCCCGACACGGGCATCGGCTACGAGGTGCGCGACGGCCGGTACGGGCCCTACGTGACCGACGGCGGCGAGAACGCGTCGCTGCGCAAGGAGGACTCGGTCGAGTCGATGACCATCGAGCGGGCGCAGGAGCTCCTGGCGGCCCGGCGCGACCGGATCGAGGCCAAGGGCAAGAAGCCGAAGCCCGGAACGGTTCGATCCTCTTAGCGATGGACGCGCCGGGCCGGCCCGCGCGGTGATCCGCCTCCCCGGCACCCCCGTCGCCGCCGAACGATGGGCCGACGTGCCCCGACTGGCCGCCGCCGTGACCTGGCTGGCCGGCCCGGGGGCCGTGACGGCCCTGCTCGCCTCGCGAGCCGGTCGGCCGCGGCGGGCCGAGCGGCGGTGGGCGGGGTGGGCCCGGCGGCTGCTGGGGCTCCGGGTGGACCTGCGCGGCCTCGAGCACGTCGATCCGACGCGGCGCTACGTCGTCGCCCCCCTCCACGAGGCCTACGTCGATCCGATCGTGCTCCTGTCGCTGCCGCTGCGCCTGCGGTTCGTCGGACGGGACGTGGTGACCTCGTCGTGGCCGGTGTCGGCGGCGATGGCGGCCGGCGGTCACCTGTCGGTCCGGCCCGAGCGGCCGGTCGAGGCGTACCGGCGGATGCTGCGATGGGCCGACACGCTCGGGTCCGGCGACAGCGCCGTCGTCTTCCCCCAGGGGACGCTGCTCGGGATCGAGGCGGCCTTCTCCGACGGGGCGTTCCGGCTCGCCGAGCGGCTCGACGCGCCCCTGCTGCCGGTGGTGATCTCGGGCACCCACCGGGTGTGGGAGCGCCCGTTCTCGCCCGTGGTGCGGTTCGGACGACGGGTCTGGGTCGAGGTCCTCCCGCCGGTGCGCCCGGAGGAGGCGATGGGCGGCCGGGAGGAGGTCGAGCGGCGGATGCGGGCGGCGGCCCTCGCCGCTCCGGTGGCCCCCCGACGCTACGAGCCCGACCGGGACGGGTGGTGGGACGGGTACCGGTTCGCGATCCACGACGACTTCCCGGACCTGGCCGCCCGGGTCGCCGAACGTCGATCCCGACCGGGGTCCGCCGACGCAGCCGGTCGCGCCCATCCGTAGGTACCCTCGTCCGGCATGACCGAAGCCCCACCCCGAGGCGCCTGGGCTCTCCTGAAGGAGGGCCCCTTCTCGCGACTGTGGCGGGCGGGGCTCATCTCGAGCACCGGCGACTGGGTGACGATCCTGGCGACGTTGTCGCTGGCCGAGGAACTGGCGGGGAGCGGCGGCATCGTGCTCGCCCTCGTCACCCGGATCCTGCCAGGGCTCTTCTTCGCCGCGATCGGCGGGATCATCGCGGACCGGCTGAACCGCAAGACGATCATGATCGTCGTCGAGACGGGCCGCGCCGCGCTCGTGCTCGGCCTGGCCTTCGTCGACTCCATCGGGACCCTCGTCATCGTGAACCTGCTCCTCGAGGCCTTCACCCTCGTCTTCCAGCCGGCGAAGGAGGCGACGGTCCCGAACCTCGTCCAGCGCAACGAGCTGGTCCAGGCCAACAGCCTCTCGCTCAGCGCGGCCTACGGGACCTTTCCCCTCGGCGCAGCCCTCTTCCTGGCGATCGCGCCGCTGGCCGGCACCGTGACCCTCGGCGGCCTCCTGCCGGGCACGCACGAGGCGCTCGCCTTCCTCCTGGACTCCTTCACGTACCTGGGCTCGGCGATCATCATCTCGACGCTCCCCACCCAGGTGGCCCACCGCCGGAAGCGGGCCGACGGGACGAAGAAGAAGCGGGACCTCATGGGCCCCCTGCGGGACCTGAAGGAGGGGGTCGCCTTCGTCGCCACCCGCGAGCGGGTCCGGTCGGTGGTGCTGGCCATGACGATGGGCCTGGCGGGCGGCGGCATCGTCGTGGTGCTCGGCAAGCCCTACGCCAAGGACGTCCTCGAGGCCGGGTCCGCCGGCTTCCCGGCGCTGCTCACCGGATTCGGGATGGGTGCGGCGGCGGGGATCGTGATCGTCACCGTCTTCGGACCGCGCTTGAAGCACAAGGACGCCTCGTTCGCCGTCGCGTTGCTCGTCACGGGGATCGCCCTCGCGGCCACCGGGCTCATCCAGACGCTGCTCGGCGGCGTCGGCTGGATCACGATCATGGGGTTCGGCGCGGGGTCCGGGTACGTGCTCGGGTTCGCCCACATGCACGAGCAGGTCGAGGATTCGATCCGGGGCCGTACCTTCGCGGCCCTGTTCTCGCTCATGCGGATCGGACTGCTCACGTCGATGATGATCGCCCTGCCGCTCGGCGAGGTCTTCGACGGCGTGTTCCCGGGGATGTTCGCCGAGGGCTCCCGGATCGTTCTGCTGCTCGGCGGGTTCGTGATCTTCGCCAGCGGGGTCGCCACCCTCTGGTCGATCCGGTCCTACGTGTTCGCCGACCCCCTCGCCGACGAGAGCCGGCGCCGGTCCTTCGAGGCGGCCTCGGAGGCGTTTCGGACCTACCGGCGCCGGCAGTCCGGGGGGCAGGAAACGCAGGAGGTGGAGGCCGTCGCCCCCGAGATCGAGGAAGCCGGAGACGAATGACCGTTCGCTACGTCGCCGTCGAGGGTGTCGACGGAGCCGGGAAGACGACGGTCGCCCGGCGGGTCGTCGAGGCCCTGGGGGCGACCGGCGACGTCCGGTTCGTGCGAGAGCCGGGTGGGACGCCCACCGGCGAGGCCATCCGCGACGTGCTCCTCGACCGCGACGGTGTGGTGGCACCGTGGACGGAGGCGCTGCTCTTCGCCGCCGGGCGCGCACAGCTCGCCGCCGAGGTGGTGGGCCCCGCCCTGGAGGCGGGCGCGCTCGTCGTCAGCGACCGCACCGTGTACTCCTCCCTCGCCTACCAGGGCGGTGCCCGCGGGCTCGGGCTGGGCACCGTGCGCGCCGTCAACGAGGCCGGCCTCCAGGGGGTGTGGCCCGACCTCGTCGTCCTGCTGCGGGTCGACCCGGCCGAGGCGCTCGCCCGGGAGGACGACGCCGATCGCATCAGCGTCGAGGGGCTCGAGCTGCAGCGGCGGGTCGCCGACGCCTACGAGGCGCTGGCGCGCGCCGAGCCCGACCGGTTCGTGATCGTCGACGCCCGCCGCCCGATCGACGACGTCGTCGATCTCGTGGTCCGGTCGATCGAGGAGCGGCGGTGACGGTCTTCGACGACGTCGTGGGTCACACCGCCGTGACGTCGGTCCTCGAACGGGAGGCCGACCATCCCGCGCAGGCCTACCTCTTCGTCGGCCCGGCCTCGGTGGGCAAGGCCACCGTGGCGCGAAGGTTCGCCGCCCGCCTCCTGTGCGGCGGCGACGAGGACGGGATACGGCGCGTGTTGGCCGGCCTGCACCCCGACCTCCATGTCGTGGAGCCCGACGGCCGCACCGCCCTCACCGTCGACCAGGCCCGGACCACCGCCGCCCGGGCGGTCCTGGCCCCGGTGGAGGCCGACCGGAAGCTCTTCCTCTTCGAGGAGGCGGGCATGATGAACGACGAGGCCGCCAATGCCCTGCTGAAGACGCTCGAGGAGCCCACGGGGACCACCGTCTTCCTGCTCGTCGCCGAGTCCGAGGACGACCTCCCCGCCACCGTCGCGAGCCGCTGCCGCACCGTGTTCTTCGGCCGGGTGACGGAGGAGGAGGTGGTGGCGTCGCTGGTGGGGGCAGGCGTGACCGACGCGCAGGCGGCCCGTGCCGCGAGCACCTCGGGGGGCCGTCCAGGCCTCGCGAGGATGCTGGCCACCCGGCCGGAGGTCGCGGCCTTCCGCTCGGCGTGGCTCGACGTCCCGTCCAGGCTGAGCGATGCCCCCGGCGACGCCTTCCGCCTGGCCGAGGAGCTGGTGGCCGCCACCGAGCCCCTCCTGGAGGCGCTCGCCGAACGCCAGGCGAACGAGCTGTCGGCGGTGGAGGACGAGCCGGCCGCCGCCAAGGCGGTGAAGGACCGCCACGACCGGGAGCGTCGTCGCGCCGACCGGGCGCTCCACGTCACCGGGCTCGAGATCCTCGCCTCCTGGTACCGGGACGCCGCCGCCGCCCAGTTCGGTGCGCCGGTGCGCAACCGCGACGTCGCCGGCACCGCGCTCGCCGACGTGCGTCCCGCCCTCGCCGTGGCGCGGGCCACCCGCGTGCTCGACACCGTCGACTCCCTCGAAGCGAACCAGCGTCCCGACCTCGCGTTCGCGGCGCTCTTCTCCGACCTTGCCGCGCACGGCTGAGGACGGGTTCTCCCGGGGCGGCCGGCTCGTCTGGCGCACGGTGCCTCCGCTGGCGCGCCTGCTCTTCGGGGTGGCCTTCGACTTCCGTCGCGAGGGCCACGAGCGCATCCCCCCGGGACCCGTCGTGTTCGCCGCCAACCACTTCTCCCACCTCGACCCGGTGATCCTGGGTGCCACCGTGGACCGGCCGGTCCGGTACCTGGCCGTCGACGAGCTCTACGGGAAGACGGCCTTCTTCGATCGGCTCACCGTGTGGCTCGGGGCGATCCCCATGTCGCGGACGAGGGCCCCCCTCGGTGCCCTCCGCGTCGCCCTCGACGAGCTGGCGTCGGGCGGCAGCGTCGGCCTGTTCCCCGAGGGGGTGCGCGTCTGGACGTGGGGCGAGGTCGGTCCCAAACGCGGTGCCGCCTGGCTCGCCCGGCGATCCGGCACGCCCCTCGTCCCCGTCGCGATCTTCGGGACGGACGACGCCATGGGCCGGGGGCAGTTCCGGATCGACCGCCGCCCGCTGAGCTCCTTCGTCTGTGAGCCGATCCACCCCGCCGACCACGAGGACGCCGAGGATCCGCTGGCCTCGATGGTCGCGACCTGGGAGGAGCGGATCGACGCCGGGCTGGCCCGCCTGCGCTCCCGCTAGCCGCCGGGCCGTTCCTACGCTCGGAGCACCGCGAACGGGGGAGTCCCAGTGAAGATCGCCATCACCGGATCGAGCGGCCTCATCGGCACGAAGCTCGTCGCCACGCTCGAGGGGGCCGGGCACGAGGTCGTGCGGGTCACGCGACCCTCCTCGGAGTCCACCGACGGCGAGATCACCTGGCAGCCGTCGGAGGGTGCGATCGACCCGGCGGACCTCGAGGGGTTCGACGCCGTGATCAACCTGAACGGCCGCTCGATCGGCGAGCGTCGCTGGACGGAGGCGGAGAAGGCCCTCATCTACGACAGCCGGATCGACAGCACGCGCCTGCTGGCGACGACGCTCGCCGGCCTGGAGGACAAGCCGTCGGTGTTCGTCTCGGCCTCGGCCATCGGCTACTACGGCGATCGCGGCGACGAGGTGCTGACCGAGGACGCCGAACCGGGCGAGGGGTTCTTCCCGCGGGTCTGCGCCGACTGGGAGGCGATGACGGCGCCCGCCGCCGACGCCGGGATCCGCGTCGTCACGATCCGCACCGGGGTGGTGCTCGACGGCGACGGCGGGGCGCTGGGTCGGCTCCTCGCGCCGCTCGGGCCCTCGTGGATCAGCCCCTACCGGTGGGGTCTGGGCGGCTGGATCGGATCCGGCCGCCAGTGGATGTCGTGGATCTCCATGGACGACGAGGTACGGGCGATCGTCCATCTTCTCGGCTCGGAGGTGTCGGGCCCGGTCAACCTCGTGGCACCGGAGCCCGTACGGAACAAGACCTTCATGAAGGCGGTCGGAACGGCCCTGGGGCGGCCGGTGTGGCTGCCCATCCCGAAGTTCGTCCTGAAGCTGTTCCTGGGGACCGAACTCGCCAGGAACACGCTGTTCGACAGCCTGCGGGTCTCGTCGCAGCGGCTCCAGGACGACGGGTTCGTCTTCGAGGACACGGACCTGGTGGCGGCGCTCCGGGAGGAGATCGGCTGATGGCGGACGTCGCGGTCGTCGGCGCCGGTCTGGCCGGGCTGTCGACGGCGGTCCGCCTCCGGGAAGCCGGCCTGGAGGTGACCGTGCTCGAGGCCGCCGACGACGTCGGCGGACGGGTCCGCACCGACGCCGTGGACGGGTTCCTGCTCGACCGCGGGTTCCAGGTGTATCTCACCGCGTACCCCGAGGGCCGGGCGATCCTGGATCACGACGCCCTCGACCTGCGGGCGTTCGAGCCGGGGGCGCTCGTCTGGTTCGACGGGCGCCTGCACCGCGTGGCCGACCCCCTCCGGCGGCCGACGTCGCTCTGGTCGACGCTGCGAGCCCCCATCGGGTCGCCGCTCGACAAGCTGCGCGTGGCTCGACTCCGTGTCCGGCTGCGGTCCGTGGACCCCGTCGCGGTCCTCGAGGAGGACGACGACCGGTCGACCCTCGAACAGCTCCGGGAGCTGGGCTTCTCCGACCGGATGATCGACCGGTTCTTTCGGCCCCTCTTCGCCGGCATCACGCTGGACCGCGATCTGTCCACCTCCGCCAAGGTGTTCCGGTTCGTGTTCGGGATGCTGACGGAGGGGGTGGCGGCCGTGCCCGCTGCGGGCATGGGGGCGATCCCCCGACAGTTGGCCGACCGGCTGGGGCCCGGCATCGTGCGCCTCGGCACCCGCGCGGAGCGGGTGGAGGGCACGACGGTGCGCCTCGCCGACGGCGGAGAGGTGCGGTCGCGGGCGATCGTGATCGCCACCGAGGGACCGGAGGCGGCCCGGCTGGTGGGGGTCGACGAGCCCCGGTCCCGTGGCGTGACGGGTCTCTACTTCTCGGCGCCCGTGGGGCCGATCGGCCGGCCGGTCCTCGCCCTCGACGGCGAGACGCGGGGCCCGGTGAACAACGTCGCGGAGATGAGCGCGGTCGCCCCGGGTTACGCATCGCGTGGCCGGGCGCTCGTGGCCGTCCAGGCCCTGGGCACCGGCGGCGGCACTGTGTCGGTGGCGACCGAGGAGCTCAAGCGCTGGTTCGGCCTCGGCGTCGAGGACTGGGAGGTCGTGGGTGAGTACCGCATCCCCCACGCGCAGCCCGACCAGCGTCCGCCCTTCTCCGGCACGCTCCCGGCACGGCTGGGTGACGGTCGCTACGTCGCCGGCGACCACCGGGCCAGTGCGTCGATCAACGGCGCCCTGCGGTCCGGCCGGCTGGCGGCCGCCGCCGTCGCCGAGGATCTCGGCGTCACAGCCGCGGTGTAGCCTGCGGCCACCGGGCCGAGGAGGAGCATGACGACCACCACCGAGCGGGATCTCGTCGAGGAGCAGCTCGAGCGGCTGCTGGCCGACCACGATCCGGCGGGGCCCCACACCGAGTTCCTGGGCGCCCAGTTCGATCACGGCCTCGCCTGGGTCTGGTTCCCCGAGGGCCTCGGCGGCCTGGGCGTGTCCCGAAACCTCCAACGGGTCGTCGACGAGCGGCTCCAGGAGGTCGGCGCCCCCCGGGCCGCCACGTACAACCTGCTCGGCATCGGGATGGGCGCGCCGGTGCTCATGGAGTACGGGACGGAGGAGCAGCAGCGCCGCTGGCTGCGTCCGATGTTCGCCTGCGAGGAGATCTGGTGCCAGATGTTCTCCGAGCCCGGTGCCGGATCCGACGTCGCGGCCCTCGCCACGCGGGCGGTCCGCGACGGCGACGAATGGGTGGTGAACGGCCAGAAGGTCTGGACCACGATCGCCCACGTGTCCAAATGGGGGATGCTGGTCGCCCGGACCGATCCCGACGTCCCCAAGCACCAGGGCATGTCGTACTTCGTGGTCGACATGGAGGCCGACGGCGTCGACGTCCGGCCGCTGCGCCAGATCACCGGGGAGGCGGAGTTCAACGAGGTCTACTTCGACGACGTCCGGGTGCCCGATGCCAACCGCATCGGCGACGTGGGCGACGGATGGCGCGTGGCGCTGGCGACCCTCATGAACGAGCGGGTTGCGATCGGCGGGACCGTGCTGCCTCGGGGCGGCGGCCCCATCGGCGACCTCGTGGAGGTCTGGACCGACCACGGCGGCGACGAGGCCGCCCGCGACGAGGTCGCTCGGCTGTGGGTGGAGTTCGAGGCGGCTCGACTGACGAATCTGCGGGCCTCCCAGAACCGGCGGCGCGGCACGCCGGGACCGGAGGGCTCGACCGCCAAGCTGGTGTACGCCGAGTTGAACAAGCGGATCTACGAGACGGCGACCGACCTGATGGGTGCCGAGGCCATGCTGTACCCCTCCTACGAGATGACCCGGCCGGGGGAGGTCAGTGGCATCGACGACATCCGCAAGGCCTTTCTCCGGGCCCGGGCGAACTCGATCGAGGGCGGGACGTCGGAGATCATGAAGAACATCCTCGGCGAGCGGGTGCTCGGGCTCCCCGGCGAGCCGCGCGTGGACAAGGACCTGCCCTGGTCCGAGGTGCCCCGCTAGCCGGATTGCCCCGAAACGGCGCCTCCCCACCCCTATAGTCACACCCGTGTAGTTCTGCGGGGTGAGGGTGCCCATCTTCCGCGAGAAGCGATCCAGGAAGCGGTGGCGGCGAGAGGTCGCCGCCCAGCTCACCGACCGGGTCGACGCCCAGGGGTTCGTCCGCTTCGTCGGTCGCAGCGCCGACTCCCGCCGGGAGATGCTCAAGGTCGCCGAGTTGCTGCCCACCGATCTCGTGGTGGAGGTCTACGAGGACCTCCGCTACCCCGACTGCGTGTTCCTGGAGGTGCACCGCGACGCGGCCCCACCCGCGGTGGATCCCGGCTTCCGGCTCCTCCCCGGCGACACCCCCACCGGGGAGCAGGAGGTCTTCGACCACCAGGACGCCGGGCTCATCGACGAAGAGGCCGTGTAGCCCCCGGCGATGGACGCCTGCCCCGACTGCGGGCTGCCGATCGCGCCGTCGACCCGCACCTGTCCCGATTGCGGCCACGACGTGCGGCCCCCGCTGGCGGACCGCGTCGCGGTGTGGGCCATGCTCGCCGCGGTCGGGCTCGTCTTCGTGGCCTCGGTCGCCCGCGTCGGCTTCGCCGTTGCCGGGTCCCTCGGCCTCTGGGTGGGCGCAGTCTTCGCCGCCCTCGTCGTATGGGCCGGCATCGACCGTCTTCGGGGGCGCTGAACGCGGCCTCAGCCGTGCGCGGCAGGGATCGTGCCGAGCCGCCCCGCCTGGAAGTCGTCGAAGGCCTGCTGCAACTCGGCGCGGGTGTTCATGACGAAGGGGCCGTACCAGGCGACGGGCTCGCGGATGGGTCGGCCGCCCAGCACCAGGAGATCGACGTCGGGACTGCGGGACTCCTGTCGCTCGTCGGCCTCGAGGACGAGGGCGTCGCCCGGTCCGAACACGATCAGCTCGCCGAGACCCGCCTCGCGCCGCTCGGGGCCGGCGCGGACGTTTCCGTTGAGGACGTAGACGAGGGCGTTGAAGTCGGCGCGCCACGGCAGCCGGAGACGCGATCCCGGGTGCATGGTCGCGTGCAGCATGGTGATGGGAGTGTGGGTGGAGCCCGGCCCAGCATGGCCGGCGAGGTCGCCGGCGATGAGGCGGATGAGGGTTGCGCCGTCGGGGGAGCGGAGCAGCGCCACGTCGGAGCCCCGCAGGTCCTGGTAGCGGGGCTCGAGGAACTTGTCCTCGGCGGGCAGGTTGACCCACAACTGGAAGCCGTGGAAGAGGCCACCCGTGGTGACGAGCCACTCGGGCGGCGTCTCGATGTGGAGGATCCCCGATCCGGCGGTCATCCACTGCGTGTCGCCGTTGGTGATGGTCCCGCCCCCGCCGTTCGAGTCGCGGTGCTCCATGACGCCGTCGATCATGTAGGTCACCGTCTCGAAGCCGCGGTGGGGGTGCCACGGCGTCCCCTTCGGCTCGCCGGGGGCGTACTCGACCTCGCCCATCTGGTCGAGGTGCACGAAGGGATCGAGGTCGGCGAGGTCGACACCGGCGAAGGCCCGACGTACGGGGAAACCCTCGCCCTCGAATCCCCGGGGGGCGGTGGTGACCGACCGCACCGAGCGGTCCCGGGCGTCGTCGAACGGCTCGTCGACGGCGGGCAGCACCAGGAGGTCGTCGACGGTCACGGCTGGCATGGGTGGTCCTCCGGTCGGATAGTTGCACACTGCAACGAGATCGACCGTGTCGGTATTCCGACGATCGGTTCCCGGCGGCGACGCCGATGGTCACCGGTGCGAGCGTGACGCGGCGACTCGTGATCACGGCCCGGGTGCCGGTCGCACGGGAGCGTGCGGCGCCGGACCCCGACGGCTGACCGGCCCCCGGCGCGTCTGCGGTGTCGAGGAACGGGTATCCCTCTGGCGACCCCGACCGACCTACCGTTTCGTCCGTGGCCGACTCCTCCGCATCCACCTGGCGCACCATCGCCCTCCGCTCCGTCATGCTCCTGCTCGGCGGGATTGCGCTGTACCTGCTGTCCCCCGTGCTCCTCGACGTGGTGTCTTCGGCGCCGCGTCTCGAGGCCATCTCGTGGTGGTGGTTCGTGATCATGGCGGCGCTCGAGACGGCCAGCTTCGCCGCCGCATGGGCACTGGCCCGCGTCGCCGTGCCGGGCCTGGGCTGGGGCGTCGCCGCCACCGCCCAGCTCGCCTCGAACGCGTCGTCCCGGGTCTTTCCCGGAGCGGCGGTCGTCGGCGGCGCCGTCTACTACCGCATGCTGGCGGGGGCGGGGGTGCAGGCCTCCCGGGCGGCCGCCGCCCTCACGGTCAACTCGATCATCTCCAACCTCCTGCTGTTCGCGCTCCCGGCGGTCGCGGCCGCCGTCGCGGTGGTCTCGGCTCCGATCCCCGCCGGACTCCTGCCCATCGCCCTCGGCGGCCTCGGCCTGTTCGCGGCGCTGCTGGCGGTGGGTGTCCTCATCGTCCGGTACGACGCACCGCTGCGGGGATTCATGTCGTTCGTGAAGCGCCTGGTCGGCGCCATCCCGGGGATCCGGCGCGTCGCCCGCAGGATCCACCCCGAGGGCGTGCTGCGGGTGCGTGACGAGATCGTCGCCGCCGTCGGGCCGCGGTGGCAGGCGGCCACGTTCTACGCCGCCTCGAACTGGCTGCTGGACTACCTCGTGCTCGTCGCGGCGCTCTACGGCGTCGGCGCCAGGCCGCGATTGAGCATCGTGCTGTTGGCGTACGGCGCCGCCGCGGTGCTGACGATGATCCCGATCACGCCGGGCGGTTTCGGCTTCGTGGAGGCGGGGCTGGCGACGATGCTGATCGTCGCCGGGGTGCCGTCGTCGTCGGCGCTGCTCGCCACGCTGGCCTATCGGCTGTTCTCGTTCTGGCTGCCGATCCCGGCGGGCGGCATCGCCTACCTCGTGTACAAGCGCCGATATCTCGGCGAGGAGACGCTGCCGGAGGAGGCGGAGGTGGAGGTGAGTGGGCTCGCCGCGGACACCGACGAGACGTCTGGGAGCCGAGGAGGGGATTCGAACCCCTGACCTGCTCATTACGAGTGAGCTGCTCTACCCCTGAGCTACCCCGGCGCGGGCGGCGATGGTACTCGGGGCCCCGGGGCATTGGTAACCTGTGCGCTCGGCGCTGAGCCGTGTCCCGGGGGATTCCATGGCCGATCAAGCCACGTTCGAAGACGACGTCCGCGAGTACCTGCCGCAGCTGTACTCCGCCGCCCTGCGCATGACCCGCAACCCGGCCGACGCCGAGGACGTCCTCCAGGAGGCCCTCCTCAAGGCCTTCCGCGGCTACCACACCTTCCGGGCCGGCACGAACCTCAAGGCCTGGCTCTATCGGATCGTGACGAACACGTACATCAACCGGTATCGCAAGCAGAACCGGCGACCCGACGAGGTGGAGCTCGGCGAGCTCGAGGATCTCTACCTGTTCAAGCGGCTCGGCGACGCCGACGGGGGCGCCTCGCGCAGCGCGGAGCTGGAGGCGCTCGACGAGTTCGTCGACGAGGACGTCAAGGCCGCCGTGGAGGCGCTGCCGGAGAACTTCCGGCTCCCCGTGCTGCTCGCCGACGTCGAGGGATTCGCCTACAAGGAGATCGCCGAGATCATGGACATCCCCATCGGGACCGTGATGTCGCGGCTCCATCGGGGAAGAAAGGCGCTCCAGCGCGCGTTGTGGAGGATTGCAGAGGAGCGAGGCATCACGGGAGCATCGAGCGAATGAGCTACGACTGTGCCGAGGTCGCATCCCAGATCTATCTCTACCTGGATCAGGAGGAGCTGACCTGGTGGCAGCGCATGCGCATTCGCTGGCATCTCAAGGAATGTCCGCCCTGTGCCGACGGATTCGCATTCGAGGAGAAACTCATCGCGAAGGTCGGCAGCGACTGCGTCGACGACATGCCGCAGGAACTCGAAGAGCGCCTCCTGACGTTCATACGAGAGCATGCCGACGACGAGACCGTCGGTTGAACCATCACCGACCGGAGATTTCCCATGTCTGACATCATGAAGGGCAGCCGCCTCAAGGGCACCGCCCGCGCCCCCAAGGTCCACGAGGGGAAGCGGACGTGCGTCGAGGACGGCTGCGGCACGACCCTCTCGCAGTACAACAAGCGCGAGTACTGCTACGCCCACGCTCCGACGCGATTCCCGCGTCTGCGGGGGCGGGTCGTCACCGACTCCTGAGCACACGTTTCGCCGTGACGGGCGGGCGGGTATCCTCCCGCCCGTGACACGTTCCGTCTTCGCCGTACTCACCCTGCTGCTGGTCCTCGTGCCGGCACCGGCCGTGCTGGCCACCGACGAGCCCGAGCCGGCGACGACGACCACCGTTGCCGACCCCGACGCGCCCCAGCCCGCCGTCGTGGTGCAGGAGGGCAGCGCGGCCGAGGAGGAGGAGGCCTGGACCTTCCGCTACCTCGTGCCGACCGTGCTGGCCATCGCCGCTGCCGGGGTGGTGCTGACGCTCGTGGTCTATGCCGTTCGCGTGCGAGGTCGCTACCGGGTCGTCCGGTGAGCGCCATCAACTGGAAGGTGGCGCGGTCCGTCGCGACCCGCTTCGCCGGCACGTACCCCCTCGAGGGCACGTACCACGACGCCCTCTTCGCCCGCGAAGCTCCCGGACTCGTCTCCCGCGCCGCCGAACTCGCCGCGAAGGAGACCGGGTTGCCGTGGGTCGGTGACCCCGAGGTGCGGGTCGTGACACGCGCCGAGTGGGCCGAGGCGAACCTGGCGGCCTTCGGGCGTCTGCTGGCATCGGCCGAACAGAAGCTCGAGGGACGGGGCTCCAAGCTGGGCCGCCGCCTCGCGGCGCGTCTGATGGGCGCCGAGGTGGGCGCGCTCGTCGGGATCCTGGGACGACGGGTGCTCGGCCAGTACGAGCTCGTGCTCCCGGCCGAGGACGGCGGGGTCGGCGACACCGTCATGTTCGTGGGCGCCAATGTGCTCCAGATGGAGCGCGCCAACGAGTTCCGGCCCGCCGAGTTCCGGTTCTGGGTGGCGCTGCACGAGTGCACCCATCGCCTCCAGTTCACCGGGGTCCCGTGGCTGCGCGGCTACTTCCTGTCGCTCGTCGACGAGCTCGTCGACGCCTCGACCCCCGAGGAGGGCCGGCTCCAGCGCCTCGCCTCGGAGATGCGGACCGCCGCGAAGGAGGGACGGCCGGTGATCGGCGAGTCGGGCCTCATGGGGCTGTTCGCCACCCCTGCGCAGCGGGATGCCCTCGAGTCGGTTCAGGCCCTCATGTCCCTGCTCGAGGGGCACGGCCACGTCGTCATGGACCGCATCGGCGGCCGTGAGCTCGTGACCCAGCATCGGATGTCCCGGGTGCTCAAGATGCGCCGGAAGGACCCCCGCATGGCGGCGTTCCTGCGGATCACGGGTCTGGAGATGAAGATGCGCCAGTACGAGGAGGGCGAGGCCTTCATCCACGCCGTCGAGCGCGCCGCCGGCTTCGAGGCGCTCGACCACTGCTGGGAGGGCCCCGAGGCCCTGCCCCGTCTCGACGAGATCCGGGACCCGCAGCGATGGCTGCAGCGGGTGGCCTGAGCCGCGACCTGCTCGACCGGGTCGCCGCCCGGCTGCCCGACGCCCCCCTCGTCGTCGCCCTCAGCGGCGGCGCCGACTCCGCCGCCCTCGCCCGATGTCTGCTCGCCCTGGGGCGCGCGGTCCGCGCCGTCACCGTCGACCACGGGCTCCCGGCGTCGGGCGATCTCGTCGAGGGCGCCCGCCGGGTGGCCGCGGAGCTCGGGCTCGATCACGAGGTGGTGGAGGTTCCGCCTGCGTCGGGAGAGGGGCCCCTGCGCGACGTGCGGCTGGAGGCGCTGGAGGCCGCGGCCCGACCGGGCGAGGTCGTGGCGACCGGCCACACCGCCGACGACCAGGCGGAGACGGTCCTCGGCAACCTCCTGCGCGGAGCCGGGGCGGCGGGCCTGTCGGGCATCCCCGGCTCCCGGACCGGGTGGGTGCGCCCGTTCCTCGGGGTGACCAGGGAGGAGGCCCGGGCGGCGGCCGACGGCCTCCCCTTCGTCGACGACCCCGACAACGTCGATCCCGACGTGCGCCGCTCGTGGCTGCGGACCCGGGCCATCCCCTTCCTGGAGGACCGGGAGGGCGATCGGGTCCGCCCGGCGCTGCGCCGGGCCGGCGGTCTCCTCGCCGCCGACGACGCCCTCCTCGAGCGGCGAGCCGCCGCGGTCCCGGTCCTCCGGCGCGACCCGTTCGTCGCCGTGGCCGCCGCGCCGCTGACCACCCTCCCAGGGCCGGTGGCGGCGCGCGTGGCGCGGCGGCTCCTGCGGACCGCCGTCCCTCCCTACGCCGGCGCGGCCGACGACGTCGACGGGGTGCTCCAGGTGGCCCGGTCGGGCCGGTCCCGATCGGTGCTGGGCCGCCTGGTGAGCCGCGAGGGCGGGCTGGTCGTGGTGGGACCGGAGGCGACCGAGCCCCCGGGCCCGGCCGACCTCGGCACCGGGATCCGGTGGGGGCGGTGGACGTTCACCGTCGGCGGCGACGGCCCCGGGCTCTCGCGTCGCAGCGCACTCCTCCCCGCCGATCGCCGGCCCTTCCGGGTGCGGGCCTGGGCGCCGGGCGATCGCCTCGACACCGAAATCGGGTCGAAGCCCGTCGCCGAGATCCTCCGCGAGGTCGGGGTGCCCGCCCGGTTCCGTCCCGAGTGGCCCGTCGTCGACGCCGATGGAACAATGGCGTGGGTCGTCGGCGGCCGCCTCGCGACGTGGGCCCGGCCGGACCCGACGGCGACGACCATCCGCATCACGGCGAGGGAGGCCCGGTGGACATCGGCAACGTCCTGATCAGCGCCGAGGAGATCGACGCCCGTCTGCAGGAGATGGGTGCCGAGATCACCGCCGACTACGAGGGGAAGGACACGCTGCTCGTCGCGGTCCTCAAGGGCGCCTTCATGGTGATGGCCGACCTCTCCCGACACATCCACCTGCCCGTCGACATGGACTTCATGGCGGTGTCGTCCTACGGCGCCGCGACCCAGACCTCGGGGGTGGTGCGCATCCTGAAGGACCTCGACCAGGAGATCGCCGGCCGCCACGTCCTCATCGTCGAGGACATCATCGACTCCGGCCTGACGCTGCGGTACCTGCTCAAGAACCTGGAGGTCCGCAAACCCGCCTCGCTCGAGGTGGCGGCCCTCCTGCTGAAGAAGGGCATCCAGCGCACGCCCGTCGAGGCGCGCTACGTCGGCTTCGAGATCCCGCCCGACTTCGTCATCGGCTACGGCCTGGACCTCGCCGGGAAGTACCGGAACCTCCCCTACGTCGCCCAGATGGAGGAGTGACGGTCAGGTGATCGACGCGTCGTAGATCGCCTGGATCGAGGCGTCCAGCGTCGCGTCGAACTCGTCGTCGCTCTGCTGGGCGCTCAGGCCCTCGGCGAGCGCCCGGCTGAAGCTGGCGATCATCCCGTGGTTGCGCGACAGGAGGTCGTTGGCCTCCTCGCGGGAGTAGCCGCCCGAGAGTGCGACGACCCGCACCACCCGCGGATGGCCGATGAGATCGGTGTAGAAGTTGTCCTCCGACGGGAGGGACAGCTTGAACATGAGGGGCCAGCCCACCCGGTCCATGCCGTGCATGATCTCGTTCAGGAGCATCTCCTCGGCTTCGGCCTTGGACGGGCTGTGGATGTCCACCTCGGGCTCGAGGATGGGCACCAGGCCGGCGGCGGCGATCCGCTCCCCGAGGGCGAACTGCTGGGCGACGGCGGCGGCGACGCCCGAGGGGGTGGCGTGCTTCACGACCGACCGCATCTTCGTGCCGAACACGCCCTTCTCGTAGGCCCGGTCGAGCAGGGCGTCGAGGCCGGTGATCGGCTTCATGAGCTGGACGCCGTCGGCTTCGTCGGCCAGGCCCTGGTCGACCTTCAGGAAGGGCACCACGCCCTTCGTGTCCCACAGGTAGGTCGGGGTCGGGACACCCTCGACTTCGCGGTCCATCGTCATCTCGAAGAGGATGGCGCCGACGACCCGGTCGCCGGTGAACCCGGGGCTCGTCATGATGCGCGACCGCATGGCGTGCATGAGGTCGAACATCTCGTCGTCGCCGGAGTACTCGCTCTCCTCGATCCCGTACGACCGCAGGGCCTTCGGCGTGCTCCCGCCGCTCTGGTCGAGCGCGGCGATGAAGCCGTCGCCGGTGCGGATCGTGTCGAGCTGCTGCTGGTTCATGGGGGACTGCTCCGTGATCGTGGTCCGACCCCGAAGGTTAGGGCGCGGACGGACCGGTCGGCTCGGGCCGGAGGTCGGTGCGGGGAGGCCCGGAGGGCCCTGTGGCCGTTCGTCCTCGATCCCTCCGGACGGGCGGCCGCGAGGCGGCTCGGACGGCTGATCCGGCGCGAAGCGGCTTTGTCCGGCCTGCCCTTTACGATTGACCCTCCGATGCCGGCCGTGTCGGGCCGTACCGAGGAGTAGCCGTGAGCCGCACAGCGAGAACGATCCTGGTGTACCTCGTCGTGATCACCGTGGCGATCATGGCCGTGAACTTCTTCGTGTCCAGCGCCACCGCCCCCTCCGAGATCGGCCTCGACGAGCTCGAGACCCGCATCCAGAACGGCGACGTCGTCAAGGTCACGATCAAGCAGCAGTCCAACATCATCGAGGGCGAGATGGCCCCCGGCGTCCTCTCGGGCGGAGCCGTGAACTTCCAGACGTCGTACCCCGACGGCTACGAGGGCGACCTCACCCAGCAGCTGCTCGACGCCGGTGTGCAGTTGGACGCCGACCCGGAGAACCCGTCCCTCCTGGGCTGGTTCCTCACGACGATCCTCCCCTACGTGCTCATCTTCGGCGTCTTCATCTTCATCCTCATGCAGATGCAGGGCGGCGGGAACCGCGTCATGCAGTTCGGCAAGTCGAAGGCCAAGCAGGTCACGAAGGACATGCCGAAGGTGACGTTCACCGACGTCGCCGGCCTCGACGAGGCGGTGGAGGAGCTGCAGGAGATCAAGGAGTTCTTGAGCCGCCCCCAGAAGTTCCGCGCCATCGGGGCGAAGATCCCCAAGGGCGTCCTGCTGTTCGGCCCGCCGGGCACCGGCAAGACGCTGCTCGCCAGGGCGGTCGCCGGGGAGGCCGGGGTCCCCTTCTTCTCGATCTCCGGCTCCGACTTCGTCGAGATGTTCGTCGGCGTCGGCGCCAGCCGGGTGCGGGACCTGTTCGAGCAGGCGAAGGCCCAGGCACCGGCGATCGTGTTCGTCGACGAGATCGACGCCGTCGGCCGGCACCGCGGTGCCGGACTGGGCGGCGGCCCCGACGAGCGGGAGCAGACGCTCAACCAGCTCCTCGTCGAGATGGACGGCTTCGACGTGAAGACGGGGGTCATCCTGATCGCCGCCACGAACCGGCCCGACATCCTCGACCCCGCCCTGCTCCGCCCGGGTCGTTTCGATCGCCAGATCGTCGTCGACCGCCCCGACATCCGCGGCCGCAAGCAGATCCTCGAGGTCCACGCCAAGGGCAAGCCCTTCGCCGACGACATCGACCTCGAGACCATCGCCCGCGCCACGCCGGGCTTCACCGGTGCCGACCTCGCCAACACCATCAACGAGGCCGCCCTGCTGGCGGCGCGCCGGGGCAAGGACATCATCTCCATGTCGGAGATGGACGAGGCGGTCGATCGGGTCATCGCCGGCCCGGAGCGCCGCAGCCGCGTCATGACCGACGAGGACAAGCGGATCACCGCCTACCACGAGGGCGGCCACGCCCTCGTGGGGTTCGCCCTGCCCCACACCGATCCGATCCACAAGGTGACGATCATCCCCCGCGGCCGGGCCGGCGGCTACACGATGGCCCTCCCCCTCGAGGACCGGAACTACATGCGCCGCTCGGAGATGGTGGACAAGCTCGCCATGATGCTCGGCGGCCGGACGGCGGAGGAGCTCGTCTTCATCGACCCGACGACCGGCGCCTCCAACGACATCGACCAGGCGACGAAGCTCGCCCGGCGGATGGTGATGGAGTACGGGATGAGCGATCGCCTCGGGCCGATGAAGTACGGGGAGCCCCAGGGAGAGGTCTTCCTCGGTCGCGACTACACCCGGCATCAGGATTACTCCGACGAGGTGGCCTCGGTCATCGACGAGGAGGTTCGCAAGCTCATCACCCGCGCCCACGACGAGGCGCGAACGATCCTCACCACCCACAAGGACGCGCTCGACCGGATCGCCGACGCGCTGATCGAGCGCGAGACGCTGGATGCCGACGAGGTGGCCGAGATCCTCCACGACGTCCCGAAGTGGGAGCACACCGCCGAGGGCTCGATGCGGATCCAGGCGCCGAACGGCAAGGTCGCCGACGACTCGGTGGCCAGCGTGATGCCCGCCTCCAGCGACGAGGGGCAGGGCTCCTGACGCAGGCGTGGCACGTCGGGGGCGGCCGGAGGCTGCCCCTCGACCGCACGCTGGTCATGGGGGTCCTCAACGCCACCCCGGACTCGTTCTCCGACGGCGGTCTCCACGACGAGCCCGACGCGGCGGTCGCCCACGGGTTCGCCCTCGTCGGGGCCGGCGTCGACGTCGTGGACGTCGGCGGCGAGTCGACACGGCCCGGTGCCGACCCCGTGTCCGCCGAGGACGAGATCGCCCGCGTGGTGCCCGTCGTGGAGCGCCTCGCCACCGACGGCGTCGTCGTGTCCGTCGACACGTCGAAGGCGGAGGTGGCCAGGGCGGCCGTCGACGTCGGGGCGGCGATCGTGAACGACGTGACGGGCTTCGGCGACGACGCCATGGTCGACCTCGTCGCCGCGTCCGACGTCGGCCTCGTCGTGATGCACATGCTCGGTACGCCGAGAACGATGCAGGACGACCCGCGGTACGAGGACGTCGTCGTCGACGTGCGACACCACCTCGTCGAGCGCGCTTCGGCCCTGCAGGCCCGTGGCGTGGAGCCGGAGCGGATCGTGGTCGATCCCGGGATCGGCTTCGGCAAGCGCCTCGACCACAACCTGGACCTGCTCGCCAACGTCGACCTGATCGTCGACGCCGGGTATCCGGTGCTCGTGGGGGCCTCGCGCAAGTCGTTCATCGCGCGGGTGATCGGCGACGTCCCGGCTGCGGAGCGTGACGGCGCCACGATCGCCGCGCACACCCTGGCGATCGCCGCCGGAGCCCGTGTCGTACGGGTCCACGACGGTGTGGAGGGGGTGCGTTCGGCCCGTCTCGCGGACGCTATCGTGCGGGCGCGGCGACCACGGAAAGGATCGGCATGACCGGGCTCGAGCCCCGGGACTTCACCTGGGTGATCTCCGGCCGCCTCGCCGTGTCGGAACGCATCGGGGGATACGGGTTCCAGCACCGCCGGGTGCGCCGCGAGGAGGAGATCATCTGGCTGAAGGAGGCGGGCGTCACCGCCGTCCTCTCGCTCCTCGACGGGAACCAGAACCTGGGGTCCTACGCCGAGGCGGAGCTGGAGGTCCTCCACGTGCCCCTCGGCGACGCCGAGCCCGACACCGTCCGCACGGTGTTCGGCACGATCGCCGACGCCCTCGCCGAGCCCGACACCGTCCTCCTCGTCCATCGCGACATCCTCGACGACTCGGTGGCGGGGATCCTCGCCGGGTACCTCGTGTCGTCGGGGATGATCGACGATCCCATCGTCGCCACCGCCGCCATCCAGGAGATCCTGAAGCGTCCCCTCGGTCCCGAGGCCCGCGCCGTGATCCCCGAGGAGGCCGGCACCTGAGCCGGGTGCGCCGCGTCGCCGTCGGACTCGGGGCGAACCTCGGCGATCGGCGGGCGACCCTCGCCGGCGCCGTGCGCACGAACGCCGGCTGGGCGGACCTCGTGGCGGTGTCGTCGCTCTACGAGACCGCGCCGGTCGGGGGACCCGACCAGGGCCCGTACCTCAACGCCGTCGCCGTGATCGACACCGGCCGCTCCGTCGCCGACCTCCTCGACCGGGCGCTCGGCCTCGAGGCGTCCTTCGGCCGGGAGCGGCGGGAGCGGTGGGGGCCACGCGTCCTGGACCTCGACGTCCTGCTGGCCGGCGACACGGTGATCGACCGCCCCGGGCTGCGGGTGCCCCACCCGCGTATGGCCGACCGCCGGTTCGTGCTCGAGCCGCTCGTCGAGGCCTGGCCCCGGGCGACGCTCCCCGACGGCACCCGCCTGGTCTCGCTGCTGCCCGCCGTGGCCGACCAGGAGGTGGAGCGGATCGCACCGCCCGGCTGGTGGCGGCCGTAGACGCGCCGCGAGCCCGGGGGAGGGACCGGGCTCGCGAAGCGCGCGAAAGGCGATGCGCACTCCCGGTTCGGAGCGATCACCGCCGCGGATTGGTCCTCCTGCCGGCGATCCCGATCCCTACACTCCGGGGCGTCCCGGTACCCCGAGCGGACTGGAGATGACCCCGTGGACCTCGTGATCGTCGGCCCCGGCCGGGCCGGGATGAGCCTCGCCCTCGCCGCCCGCCGCGCCGGCGTCGGGATCGCTGCGGTCGTGGGACGTGACGCCGAAGCCGTCCGTCGCGCTGCCGGCCGCGTCGACGGTCGTCCCCTCGGACTCGACGAGCCGCTCCCCTCCGCCGATCTCCTCGTCCTGGCCGTGCGCGACGACGCGATCGCCCCCGTCGCCGGGCGGATCGCACCCCACGCGACGGCGGTGGCCGCTGCCGTGCACCTGTCGGGCCTCGCGCCGGTCGACCGGATCGCGTCGTTGCGCCCCCTGCCCGTCGGCTCCTTCCACCCCCTCCAGACCCTCCCCGATCCCGAGGCGGGGTCGGAGGCCATCGACGGCGCCTGGGTGGCCGTCACCACCGCCGACGAGGCGCTGGAGGGCACCCTGCGGTCGTTGGCCGCACGCCTGGGCATGCATCCCTTCGCCCTCGACGACGATGCCAAGCCGCTCTATCACGCGGCCGCGGCGACGGCGGCCAACTATCCGCTCGCCGCCCTGGCCATGGCGCAGCGGTTGTACGAAGCCGCCGGCGTCCCCTTCGAGGCGGCCGGGCCCCTGGTGCGGGCCGTGGTCGACAACGCCCTCGGCATGGGGCCCGAGCGGGCGCTCACGGGCCCCGTCGCCCGGGGCGACCTGAGCACCGTGGCGGCGCAGCTCGAGGCGGTCGCGGACGCTACCCCCCGGCGCGCCGCCCACATCGCCGCCCTCGCCGCCCTCACCGCCGAGATCGCCGGCACGACCGACGTGCTCGACGAGGTGCTGCCGTGAGGGTCGTGCGTACCTTCGCCGCGGCCCGGGACGTGCGTTCGGGGATCGTGGGACTCGTCCCGACCATGGGGTACCTCCACGAGGGGCATCTCGCCCTCGTCCGGGCGGCCGCCGAGGGGGCGCGAACCGTCGTGGTCAGCCTGTTCGTGAACCCACTCCAGTTCGACGACGCCGACGACCTGGGTCGCTACCCCCGCGACGCCGACCGCGACGCCGAACTCGCCGAGGACGCCGGCGCCGACGTGTTCTTCGCGCCGGACCTCGAGGAGATGTACCCGGTCGAGCCGGTCACCCGGGTGCGGCTCGACCCGCTCACCGACACGATGGAGGGGGCCCATCGGCCCGGGCATTTCGACGGCGTCGCGACCGTGGTGGCCAAGCTGTTCGCCGGCATCCGTCCGGACCGCGCCTGGTTCGGCCGCAAGGACGCCCAACAGTTCGTGGTGCTCCGGCGCATGGCCGCCGACCTGTCCTTCCCCGTCGAGGTGCTGGCCCACCCGGTGGTGCGGGAGCCGGACGGCCTGGCGCTGTCGAGCCGGAACGTCTTCTTGTCCGGGGCCGACCGTGCCGCTGCCGTCGGGCTGTCGCGGGGGCTCTTCGCCGCCGCCGACGACGCGGCGGCGGGGGAGCGGTCGGGAGCAGCGCTCGAGCGACGGGTGGCCGACGCCGTGCGTGAGGCCGGCGCCGAGCTGGAGTACGCCACCCTGGCGTCGCGCGACGACTGCTCGATCCTCCCGGCGCTGGATCGGCCGGCCTTCCTCGCCGTCGCCGCCCGGGTGGGCGCCGTGCGGCTCATCGACAACGTCTGGCTCGAACCCGACGGGAGCGTCGATCGGGGCGAGCGGCTGACCGAGCGCTCGGTGCTCTACGAACGGAGGGACGACTGATGCTGCTGGCGATCGACGTCGGGAACACCCAGACGGTCATGGGGCTCTTCGAGGGCGACGACCTGGTCGACCAGTGGCGTCTGTCCACCGTCCGGGAGCGCACGGCGGACGAGTACCGCCTCTACTTCGCCGGGCTGCTGCGTCAGGACGGCTATCGGTTGTCCGACATCGACGGCACGGCGCTGTCCAGCGTGGTGCCGGAGGTCAAGCAGGCGCTCACCGTCGTCGCCGAGCGGATGATCGACGGCCCGGTCGTCGTCGTGGGCCCGGGGATCCGCACCGGCATGCCGATCGCCATCGACAACCCCCGGGAGGTGGGCGCCGACCGCGTGGTGAACTCGATCGCCGCGGCGGCCCGCCACGGCACGCCGGTGGTGAGCGTCGACTTCGGAACCTCGACGAACATGGACGTCGTCGACGCCTCCGGTGCCTATGTCGGTGGCGCCATCGCCCCCGGTCTCGAGGTGTCGGAACAGGCGCTCATCGGGCGCGCCGCGGCGCTGCGGAGCGTCGAGTTCGCCGAGCCACGACATGCGATCGGGCGGAACACGGTGGAGGCCATGCAGAGCGGGCTGCTCTACGGCCACGCCGGGCTGGTGGACGGCATCGTGGCCCGCCTCGTCGAGGAGGTGGGCGGCGATCCGGTGGTCGTCGCCACGGGTGGGCTCGCCCCTACCATCGTGCCCCTCTGCCGGACCGTCTCGATCGTCGACGAGCGGCTGACCCTCGACGGTCTGCGCATCGTGTACGAACGCAACCTCGAGGATCTCCCATGACCGACGACGCGCCCCTCGACGACGACCGACTGGTGCGGGCGCGCCTCGACAAGCTCGAGGCCCTCCGCGAGGCGGGGACCGACCCCTACCCGGTGCGTTTCGAGCGGACCCACTCGGCGGCGGCGATCGCCGAGGCCCACCCCGACCTCGAACCCGGCGCCGAGACCGGCGAGCGGGTGACGGTGGCCGGGCGCCTCGTCGGGTTCCGCGACATCGGCAAGCTGGCGTTCGGCGTGCTCAACGACTGGTCGGGGACGATCCAGCTGTTCGTGCAGCGGAACGTGCTGGGCGAGGAGTTCGACGCCTTCGCCGATCTCGACCTCGGCGACTGGGTGGGGGCCACCGGCGAGGTCATCACGACGCGGCGCGGGGAGCTCAGCGTGCGGGTCGAGTCCTTCGAGCTCCTCGCCAAGGGGCTGCGCCCGCTCCCCGAGAAGTGGCACGGACTCAAGGACGTGGAGACCCGGTACCGCCGCCGGTACGTCGACCTCATCGTGAACGAGGAGGCGCGCCGGATCGCCCGGGCCAGGTCGGCCGTCGTCGCCTCGCTGCGGCGGTCCCTCGACGACCGGGGCTTCCTCGAGGTCGAGACCCCCACGCTCCACGGTCGGCCCGGCGGCGCCCTCGCCCGACCCTTCGAGACCCATCACAATGCCCTCGGGGTCGACATGTATCTGCGGATCGCCCTCGAGCTGCACCTCAAGCGGCTGGTCGTCGGCGGGATCGAGCGGGTGTACGAGATCGGCCGGGTGTTCCGCAACGAGGGCGTCTCGCCGCGCCACAACCCCGAGTTCACGATGCTCGAGCTCTATCAGGCCTTCGCCGACTACGGCGACATGATGGACCTCACGGAGGCACTCGTGGTGGAGGCCGCCGAGCGGGTCGCCGGCACCACCGACCTCGAGTACGGGGATCGGCCGCTGTCGCTGGCGGCTCCGTGGCGGCGCATCGACTACGTCGAGTCGGTCTCCGAGGCCACGGGTGTCGACTGGCGGCTCGACATGCCGCTCGACGAGGCGCGGTCGCGTGCCGGCGAGCACGGGATCGAGGCCGATCCGGCCTGGGGGGTGGGCAAGATCGTGGCCGAGGTCTGGGAGGCCACGGTGGAGCCGGAGCTGTGGGAGCCGACGATCGTCGTGGACTATCCCGCCGAGATCTCACCGCTGGCCCGCATGCACCGGTCGAAGCCGGGCGTCACCGAGCGCTTCGAGGTCATCGTCGCCGGCCGCGAGCTGGCGAACGCGTTCAGCGAGCTCAACGACCCCGTCGACCAGCGCCGCCGGTTCGAGGCACAGGCGGAGGCGCGCGCCGGGGGCGACGACGAGGCCCACCCCGTCGACGAGGACTACCTGCGTGCCCTCGAGTACGGGCTCCCGCCGACGGGGGGCATGGGGCTGGGGGTGGATCGCCTCGTGATGCTGCTCACGGGGCAGGAGACCATCCGCGAGGTGGTCCTGGTCCCCCACCTGCGGCCCGAGTAGGCGGCGTCAGGCCGACGCCCGCGCCTGGTCGACGCGATCGACGAGGTAGTCGCCGAGCCGTTTGAAGACCTTCGTGATGTCCGTGGAGGGCAGGGCGTCGATGGCATCGGAGGCGGCCCGCATGCGGCGATCGACCTCGGCGAGGGCACGGGCGACGTGGTCGCCGCTGCGGACGATCTCGAGCACCCGTGCGACGGTCTCGTCGTCGTAGGGGTGGCCGCCCTCGAGGAGCGCCCGGACCTCGGCGCCGTCGGGGCCCTCGAGCGCCAGGAGCACGGGGAGGGTGTAGGTGCCCTCGCCGATGTCGGACCCCGCCGGCTTGCCGAGGAACTCCTCGGTGGCGACGAGATCGAGGACGTCGTCGGTGAGCTGGAACACCATGCCCACCTCGAACGCCCAGGCGCTGGCGGCCTCGATGGCATCGTCGGGCGCCCCGGCCGCCATGGCGCCCAGGCGGGCGGCCGTGCGGATGAGGCTCGCGGTCTTGAGGGCCACCACGCGGAAGTAGCGGTCGGTGCCCTGGTCGAGATCGTCGCCGAGCTGCAGTTCGAGGATCTGTCCCTCGCACAGCGCGGCATAGGTCTGGGCGAGCAGGCGAACCGCCTCGGTCCCGAGCGGTGCGGCGATCTCCGACGCCCGGGCCAGCAGGAAGTCGCCGGCGAGGATCGCGATCGTGTTGTCCCAGTTCGCGTTCACCGAGACCGCACCCCGGCGGGCGTCGGCCTCGTCGATGACGTCGTCGTGGTAGAGGCTGCCGAGGTGGACGAGCTCGACGGCCACGCCGGCCTCCACGGGACGGTCGCCGTCGTGGTCGCCGAGTTCGGCGGCCACCTGGGCGAGCAGCGGGCGGTAGCGCTTGCCGCCGGCGCCGATGAGGTGCTGGGCGATCCGCGTGAGGAAGGGATCCTCGGACGCCGAGGCCTCGTACAGACGGCGTTCCACCAGGTCGAGGCGGGCCCACACCCGTTCCACGGGCACGAGGTCTCGGATGACGGGGCGGTCGGCCATGTCGGGCTCCTGAGCGGAGGGAGGCGGATGCTACCGGGGCGATACCCCCACCATGGATCGAGGGCGTTTCGCCGTCCGCCCGGTGGGGTATCGGGTTCGCGGAGCCCGCCCGTGGGGCCCCGGCGCCCACCCTCCATCAGTCCGCTCAAGTGCCGGAACAGACGGCCGACGAGTGACGTTGGAAGGGGTGCGAGCCCGCGGTTTCATCGACGGTTGGTTCCGCGGGCCCCACGCTATAGTCCGCGAGGCGCCACTTCGCGGAACCGCGGGGGAGCGCCACACTCGTATCAGGAGTCAGTGACCGTGTTTGAGAGATTCACCGACCGAGCCCGCCGGGTCGTCGTCCTGGCGCAGGAAGAGGCGCGCCTCCTGAACCACAACTACATCGGGACCGAGCACATCCTGCTCGGCCTCATCCACGAGGGGGAGGGCGTCGCCGCCCGGGCCCTCGAGGGCATGGGCATCTCGCTCGAATCGGTCCGCACGCAGGTCGTCGAGATCATCGGCCAGGGTGCGCAGGCCCCGAGCGGCCACATCCCCTTCACGCCCCGCGCCAAGAAGGTCCTCGAGCTGTCCCTGCGCGAGGCGCTGCAGCTCGGCCACAACTACATCGGGACCGAGCACATCCTCCTCGGCCTCATCCGCGAGGGCGAGGGCGTGGCCGCCCAGGTGCTGCAGAAGCTGGGCGCCGAGCTCCACAAGGTCCGCCAGACCGTCATCCAGCTGCTCTCGGGCGCGCAGTCCGAGGACGAGCCGACGGCGGCCGGCGCCCGCAGTTCGAGCTCCGAGTCGTCGTCGCGTCGCGGCGGGGGCAGCGAGAGCTCCGGGTCGACGGTCCTCGACCAGTTCGGCCGGAACCTCACGCAGTACGCCCGCGAGGGCAAGCTCGACCCGGTCATCGGCCGCCACCGCGAGATCGAGCGGGTCATGCAGGTGCTGTCGCGCCGCACGAAGAACAATCCGGTGCTCATCGGTGAGCCCGGCGTCGGCAAGACGGCGATCGTCGAGGGTCTCGCCTCGAACGTCGTCGCCGGCGAGGTCCCCGACACACTCCGGGGCAAGCACATCTACACCCTGGACCTCGGCGCCCTCGTCGCCGGGTCCCGCTACCGCGGCGACTTCGAGGAGCGCCTCAAGAAGGTGCTGAAGGAGATCCGCACCCGCGGCGACATCATCCTCTTCATCGACGAGATCCACACCCTCGTCGGTGCCGGAGCCGCCGAGGGGGCCATCGACGCCGCCAGCATCCTGAAGCCGATGCTGGCCCGCGGCGAGCTCCAGACGATCGGCGCGACGACGCTCGAGGAGTACCGCAAGTACCTCGAGAAGGACTCCGCGCTCGAGCGCCGGTTCCAGCCGATCCAGGTCGACGAGCCGACGGTGGCCGACACGATCCAGATCCTCAGCGGGCTGCGGGAGAAGTACGAGTCGCACCACCGGGCGACCTATACGGACAGCGCCCTCGTGAGCGCCGCCAACCTGGCCGATCGCTACATCGCCGACCGGCAGCTCCCGGACAAGGCCATCGACCTGCTCGACGAGGCCGGGAGCCGCATGCGCATCAAGCGCAAGGCTCCGACGCCGGAGCTCGAGGACGTGGAGACGCAGCTCTCCGACGCCCGCTCCCAGAAGGAGGAGGCGGTCCAGGCCCAGCAGTACGAACGGGCGGCGCAGCTGCGCGACAAGGAGCGCGAACTCGTCGCCGACCGCCAGCGCCTCGAGTCCGAGGTGGACGACGGCGTCGAGACGGTCACGTCGGTCATCGACGAGGAGCAGATCGCCGAGGTGCTCGCCCAGTGGACCGGCATCCCGGTCCAGAGCCTCACCGAGGAGGAGACCGAGAAACTGCTGAAGATGGAGGAGAACCTCCACCAGCGGATCGTCGGCCAGGAGGAGGCGATCGTCGCGGTGAGCCGCGCCATCCGCCGCACCCGGGCCGGCCTGAAGGATCCGAAGCGTCCCGCCGGGTCGTTCATCTTCCTCGGCCCCTCGGGCGTCGGGAAGACCGAGACCGCCAAGGCGCTCGCCGAGTTCCTCTTCGGCGACGAGAGCTCGCTCATCCAGCTCGACATGTCCGAGTACATGGAGAAGCACACGGTGAGCCGCCTCGTCGGCTCGCCCCCTGGCTACGTGGGCTACGACGAGGGCGGCCAGCTGACCGAGGCCGTGCGGCGCAAGCCCTTCTCGGTCGTGCTGTTCGACGAGATCGAGAAGGCCCACCCGGACGTGTTCAACACGCTGCTCCAGATCCTCGAGGACGGCCGCCTGACCGACTCGCAGGGCCGCACCGTGGACTTCAAGAACACGGTCATCATCATGACGTCGAACCTCGGCACCAAGGAGCTGAAGCAGAAGGCGATCGGCTTCGTGGAGCAGACGGAGGACGTCTCCTACGAGCAGATCAAGGCGAAGGTCACCGACGCCCTGAAGCAGCAGTTCCGGCCCGAGTTCCTCAACCGGATCGACGAGATCATCGTCTTCCACGAGCTGACGATGGACGAGGTGAAGTCGATCGTCGACCTCATGCTCCGGCGGGTGCGCGAGCAGCTGAAGAGCCAGGCGCTCGACCTCGCGCTGTCCGACGCGGCGAAGGAACTGCTGGCGACGAAGGGGTACGACCCCGCACTCGGCGCCCGGCCGCTGCGGCGTGCCATCCAGCGCATGCTGGAGGACCCGCTCTCGGAGAAGGTCCTGTTCGGTGAGTTCTCCGCCGGCTCCACGATCCTCGTGGACGTCGACGAGGAGGACGAGAACGGGCTCGCCTTCGACGCCGTCGAGACGCCCGACCAGCCCCCCGTGGAGATGGCCGAGTCGCAGGACGGCTGATCCCGAACGAGTCGTTCCGGTCCCGCTCCCTCACCGGAGCGGGACCGGTCGCGTCTAGACTCCGTGGGTACGGGGTCCGCGCTGGGCCCCGTCAGGGACTCACTCAAAGGAGCCACATTCCATGCTGAAGAGCAGACGGTTCGCGCTCGTCGCGCTCCTGGCTGCCTTCGCGCTCGTCGTCGCCGCTTGCGGTGACGACGACGACGCGGGGACCACCACCCAGGCGCCGACGACGACGGCTGCCACGACCACGACGACGACGGCCGAGACGACGACGACCACGGCCGCCGCCACGACGACGACGGCCGCACCGACGACCACCACGACGCTCCCGCCGCCTCCCCCCGAGGCCACGGTCCTGGCCTGCCAGGTGTCCGACACCGGCGGGATCGACGACAAGAGCTTCAACGAGAAGGCCTGGAAGGGTGCTCAGGACGCCCAGGCCAAGTACCCGGACCAGGTCGAGATCGAGTTCCTCGAGTCGCAGTCCGCTGCCGACTTCCAGCCGAACATCGAGGCGTTCATCGCCCAGGGCTGTGACCTGATCACCACGGTGGGCTTCCTGCTCGCCGAGGCCACCGCCAACGCGGCGGCCGCCAACCCCGATCAGCTCTTCGCCATCATCGACCAGGCGCCGGGCCCGTTCCCGCCGTGGACCGATGGTGACGGCAACAGCATCTCCCCGAACGACTGGCAGAACCTGCGCGGTATCCAGTTCGCCACCGACGAGGCCGCCTTCCTGGCCGGCTGGGTCGGTGCGGCGATCTCCGAGACCGGCGTCGTGGGCACGTTCGGCGGCATCAACATCCCGCCGGTGACGGTGTTCATGGACGGGTTCGTCCAGGGCGTCGAGTACTACAACCAGGTGAACGGCACCGAGGTCGTGGCGCTCGGCTGGGACGTCGCCGAACAGGACGGCCTGTTCACCGGCAACTTCGAGAGCCTCGAGGACGGGCGTGCCTTCGCCCAGAACCTCGTCGACGAGGGCGCCGACGTCGTCCTCACCGTCGCCGGGCCCGTGGGCCTCGGCTCCGCCGCCTTCTGCCAGGAGACCGGCGCCTGCGTCATGATCGGCGTCGACGCCGACCAGGCGGTGACGGCTCCGGAGTTCGAGGACACGTTCGTGGTCTCGATCGAGAAGAACATGGACGTCGCAGTGCTCAACACCATCGAGAACGTGCTCGTGCTCGACGCAGTCGGCAACGACTTCCTCGGCACGCTGACGAACGGTGGTGTCGGCCTCTCCGAGTACCACGGTGGCGTGGTGCCCGAGGACGTCCAGGCCGCGGCCGCGCAGCTCGAGGCGGACATCATCGCCGCCGGTGGGCTCGCCGCCTTCCTCGCCGCCAACGCGGGCGAGTAGCCGACGACCGACGACATCGACCGGGACAGGGGCCCCTCTCCGGAGGGGCCCCTCCCGCGTCCGGACGCCGTCGGCGCGGCGTTCGGCGCTCCGACTAGGCTCCCGCTCGTTCGCCTGAACCGGGAGGAGTCGGCGTGGAGCTGGAGCTGCGGGGGATCACCAAGCGCTTCCCCGGCGTGCTCGCCAACGACAGCGTCGACCTCGTGGCCCGGCCGGGCGAGATCCTCGGGCTCCTCGGCGAGAACGGCGCCGGCAAGACGACCCTCATGAACATCCTCTACGGCCTCTACTCGGCCGACGAGGGTGAGATCCTCATCGACGGCGAGGTCCGGCACTTCGAGGGGCCCGGCGACGCCATCGACGCCGGGATCGGCATGGTGCACCAGCACTTCATGCTCGTGCCCGTGATGACCGTCACCGAGAACGTCGTGCTCGGCGTGGAGCCGACGAACGCCACGGGCGTCATCGACTACCGGCGGGCGGAGCGGGAGGTCGCCGAGATCTCCGACGAGTACGGTCTGGCCGTCGACCCCCTCGCCGTCATCGAAGACCTCCCCGTCGGCATCCAGCAGCGGGTCGAGATCATCAAGGTGCTCTTCCGCGACGCGACGTACCTCGTCTTCGACGAGCCGACCGCCGTCCTCACCCCCCAGGAGGTGGAGGAGTTCTTCGGGATCATCCGGGGGCTGCGCGACGCCGGCAAGGCGATCATCTTCATCACCCACAAACTCAAGGAGATCCTCGAGATCGCCGACCGGGTGGTCGTCCTGCGGCGCGGCAGATCGGTGGGCGAGATCGACGACGTCACCTCGGTCGGCGAGAACGACCTCGCCGAGCTCATGGTGGGCCGGCCCGTCGAGCTGACGGTCTCCAAGGAGACGTCGGCGCCGGGAGACGCCGTCCTCGAGGTCGAGGACCTCCTCGTGGTCGACGAGCGGAACCACCCGGCGGTGAGCGGGGTGTCCTTCGACGTCCGGTCGGGCGAGATCGTGGGGATCGCCGGCGTGCAGGGGAACGGTCAGACCGAGCTCGTCGAGGCGCTGACCGGACTCCGCGGGGTCGTGAGCGGCACGATCCGCATCGGCGGACGCGACCTCACCGGGGCGACCCCCCGGGAGGTCCACGACGCCGACGTCGCCCACGTGCCCGAGGACCGCCAGCGCATGGGCCTCGTGCTGCCGTTCACCGTCGCGGAGAACATGATCCTCGACTCGTACTACGCCCCGCCGTTCTCACGCGGCATCGCGATGGACGCCGACGCCATGCGGGACACCGCCCGGGAGCTCGTCGAGCAGTACGACGTGCGGACCCCGAGCATCGAGGTGCCGCTGTCGAACCTCTCGGGCGGGAACCAGCAGAAGGTGATCGTCGCCCGGGAGTTCAGCCGCGACGTGAAGCTCGTGATCGCCTCCCAGCCGACCCGGGGTCTGGACGTCGGTTCCATCGAGTACATCCACTCGCGGATCGTGGAGGAGCGCGATCAGGGAGCCGCGGTCCTGATCGTGTCGACGGAGCTCGACGAGGTCATGGCCCTCGCCGACCGGCTCCTCGTCATGTACCGGGGAGCGATCGTCGCCGAGCTCGATCCCCGTGAGGTCACGAACGCCGACGTCGGGCTCTACATGGCGGGGGCGCAGCCGGCATGACCGATCGGGATCCCCGCAGCGAGGACCGGGCGTCGGGCGCCGACACGCCGCCGCCCGAGTCCGAGGAGTGGGCCGACCAGGAGCCGCAGTCGCGCACCCAGGCCCTCATCGACGACCTCGCCGGCATCGGGATCGATTGGCGCGGCGCCCTGCTCGTGCCCGCCCTGGCCCTCGTGACCGCGTTGCTGGTGAGCGGCTTCATCATCGTGGTCACCGACATCGAGCTGTGGCGCAACCTCGGCTTCGAAGCCCTCGGCAACACGCTCGCGGAGGTCGGCCGCGCCTACAAGACGCTCTTCACGGGGTCGATGGGGTCGCTGCGGGCGATCTCCGAGACGCTCGTGAGCGCCACCCCCCTCATCCTGGCGGGGCTCGCGGTGGCGATCGGGTTCCGGGCCGGGCTGTTCAACATCGGCGCCGAGGGCCAGATCATCATCGGCGGCGTGTTCTCTCTCGGCATCGGCATCGCCCTCGACGTCCCCATCGTGCTGGCGCTCCCCCTGGCGATCCTGTTCGGGATGCTGGGCGGCGCCATCTGGGGCGGCATCCCCGGCTGGCTGCGGGCGAAGACCGGGGCGCACGAGGTCATCACGACGATCATGCTCAACAACGTCGCGATCTTCCTCCTGCCCTGGCTGCTGAAGACGAGCTTCTTCCAGGTCGAGGGCCGCAACGACCCGGTGTCGAAGACCCTCGAGATCGCCGAGCGGTTCCCCCGGATGCTCGGGTTCCTCGACCGGACCGATCTGCGGGTCCACGCCGGGATCATCGTGGCCTTCCTGGCGGCGTGGGCGATCTACTGGCTCCTCTTCCGCTCCACCATGGGCTTCGAATTCCGGGCGGTCGGGTTCAATCCCGACGGCGCCCGCTACGCCGGGATGAACGTGACCCGCTCCTACGTGCTCGTCATGGCGATCGCCGGTGCCATGGCCGGCCTGGGCGGAACGACCATCGTGAACGGCGTGCTCTATCAGGGGACGCCCGGCTTCTCGGCCGGGCTCGGCTTCGAGGCGATCTCCCTCGCCCTGCTGGGGCGGTCCCACCCCGTCGGGGTGGTCGCGGCGGGGCTGCTCTTCGGGGCGCTCCGGGCGGGCGGGCAGGAGATGCAGGCGGGGACCGACGTGCCGATCGACCTCATCCTCGTGGTTCAGGCCCTCGTCGTGGTCTTCATCGCCGCCCCGGCGCTCATCCGGGCGATCTACCGGGTGAAGACGGGCAAGGCCGCCGAGCAGCTGACGACGGGGTGGGCGACATGACCACGGTGCGCGAGCCCGACGGCGCCCTGGCCGTCCGCACGCCCGAGGAGATCCGTCGGGCCCGGATCCTCGGCATCACCATGCTCCTCATGGCGGCGTTCGTCTCGTGGGCCTTCGCCATCGGCAGCGCCGGCAACGGGGATGCGGTGTTCGGCCTCGCCCGCGCCACCGACCCCTCCTTCCCGGATCTCACGCTGAACGCCCAGATGCTCGGGTGGGTCGTGGCCGGCCTGCTCGGCGTCGCCGGCGGGGTGCAGCTCTGGCGGGGCTTCGGGAAGTGGGCGAACGTCGTGCTCGCCGTCGGGCTGATCCTGTTCGTCGTGGCCTTCCTCGGGTGGGCGGCGGCACAGTCGTCGCTCGGCCGCTTCAGCCTCGTCGGGATGCTTCAGGCCACGATCGTCCGCAGCATCCCGATCATCCTCGGCGCCCTCGCGGGCGTCCTGTCCGAGCGGGTGGCGATCATCAACATCGCCATCGAGGGCCAGCTGCTGGGCGGTGCGTTCGTGGCGGTCATCGTCGCCGCCTCGCTGTCGGACCGCGACGACTTCCTCATCCTCGGCGCGCCGATCGGCGGGTGGATCGGGGTGGGCGCGGCGATGCTCTCGGGCGCGGCGCTCGCCTGGGTCCTGGCGGTGCTGGCGATCAAGTACCGGGTGGATCAGATCATCGTCGGCGTGGTGATCAACATCTTCGTGCTCGGTCTGACGTCGTTCCTCACCGTGCGCGTCCTCGCGGAGAACTCCGAGCTCAACCAGGGCCCGATCTTCAAGCCGCTCACCATCCCGATCCTCGGCGACCTGCCGGTGATCGGCCCGATCTTCTTCCGCAGCACGATCTTCGTGTACGGGACGTTCATCCTCGTCGCTGCGCTCACGTACGGGCTGTTCCGCACCCGGTGGGGCCTGCGCGCCCGCGCCGTCGGCGAGCACCCCAAGGCCGCCGACACACTCGGCGTGAACGTCTACGGCTACCGGTACCTCAACACCCTGCTCGGCGGGCTCGTGGCGGGCTTCGGCGGCGCCTTCTTCACGCTGGGCTCGGTGGGGCGCTTCGACGAGAACATGACGAACGGCCGGGGCTTCATCGGACTGGCCGCCATGATCTTCGGCCGCTGGCACCCGGTCGGCGCGATGGCCGCCGGGCTCGTGTTCGGCTTCGCCGACGCCCTCCAGCAGAAGCTCGGCATCCTCCAGACGGGCATCCCCTCGGAGTTCCTCGGGATGGCACCCTTCCTCGTCACGATCCTCGTGGTCGCCGGACTCGTGGGGAAGGCCCGGCCGCCGGCCGCCGACGGCCAGCCCTACATCAAGGAGTAGGCTGCCCGGCTACCCTCGCCGGACCGTGGCCGACACCCGTTCCGACACCGCCCGCCCCGGCACCGACCGTGCCGCCGTGCTCCTCGCCCTGCTGGCGAGCGCCTATGTGGCGGCCCAGCTGCTGAGCGACGTCACGTCGCTGAAGATCACCGAGGTGGCCGGTCTCTCCATGGACGCCGGGACCCTCGTCTACCCCTTCACGTTCACGCTGAGGGACCTCGTCCACAAGGTGGCCGGGGTCCGGGTCGCCCGGGCGCTCATCGTCGGCGCGGCGGCCATCAACCTGGTCATGGCCGGGCTGTTCTGGGTCGTCTCCGAGCTGCCGGCGGTGGCCGACACGGGTGCCCCGACGGAGCTCTTCGGCGCCGTGCTCGCACCCGTCTGGCGGATCGTCTTCGCCTCGATCGTCGCCGAGGTCGTGTCGGAGCTCATCGACACCGAGGCCTATTCGGCCTGGGTGCGGCGCTTCGGCGATCGGCACCAGTGGGGGCGGGTCCTGGCCTCCAACGCGGTGGCGGTCCCCGTCGACTCGGCGATCTTCGTGGTCATCGCCTTCGCGGGCGTGGTCCCGGCCGGCGACGCATGGGAGATCTTCGTGACGAACATCGCGGTCAAGGGCCTCGTGACCGTCGTGTCGATCCCCTGGATCTACGCCGTGCGGCGGCGTCTCCCCGAGGCGTCGCGCTAGTTGTTGATGTCGGGCGCGACCCGGCCGTAGAAGAGGATCTCCTGGGCGGCCAGCTCCTCGAAGGGCTCCTGGCCCTCGAAGCTCTGGGGGGCGTAGGCGCTGTCGATCCGCAGCGTCACGCTGGCGGTCCGCAGGGATCGCAGCTCCACCCGCTGGGGCTGGTTGGTGTCCTCCAACTCGGTCACCGTCGCCTGGGGCAGATCGTTCAGGGTGAGGGTGACGCCCTTCATGCGGGCGTTGCGGAGGAACCGCTCCTCGTCGTCGAGGTTGTAGACGAACATCTCGGTGATCTGGACCGGCGGTGAGAAGAAGAAGGTGATCTCGGTTCCGGGGAAGCCGCCGGCGGTGGCGTTCCACGAGTTCGTCGGGTCGTCGTCGATGAGGGCCTCGCAGGGGAAGGCGTCGAGCTCCGACGAGCACCGGACCCGGATGGGCTGCAGCTCGACGATGTTCAGGGTCGGCTGCGTCGTGGTGGTGGTCGTCGACGTCGCGGCGACCGCGTCGTCGCCGCCGCGGAACACGTTCACGGCGAGGGCGAGCACCGCCACGGTGAAGATGACCCCGGCGAGCACCATGAGCGCCCGGGCGCCGGCGGTGGTGCGGAGCATCGGCTGCGGTGCCACCGGCAGCGGCGTCTGGTCGAGGCGGGCCCCGCAGGCCTCGCAGTGGCGGGTGTAGGGCGGATTGTTCGAGTGGCAGGACGGGCAGGGAACGGCCTCGCCGGCGGCGGGGAGCTCGTCCGCCCGGGACGGGGTCGGGTTCGAGATCGTCTGGGTTCGCGGCGGGGCGTCGTCCTCGATGGGCGGCGTGTCGTCGAGCGTGAAAGGCTCGAATCCGTCGTCGTCGTAGTCGCTCACGCGTTCCTCGGCCTCGGGTGCTGATCGGGAGCGGTGCCCGGAGCCGACGCCGATCCTCGTCGGGCCGGTCGGGACCCTTGCCTGTGCCCGGTATTGTGCCATGCGCCGCGACTTGGACTGGGGATCATGGTGCTGGGTGCGATCCGGGGGACCGAAGGGTGGGACGTGATCGGCGTCCTCGGGCTGATCGCGCTGTTCGTGGTCATCTTCGCGCTGATCGTAGTCGCCCTTCGTGTCACGGGCGATCGATAGGTTCGGACCCGATGCAATACCGATGCACGGCCTGCGGGCACGAGAGCCCGAAGTGGATGGGCTTCTGTCCGTCGTGCCGCAACGACGCCGCCCTCGTCGAGGTGCGCCGGTCCGGGGGCCGATCGACGACCCCGGCCGCACCCGTCGTCCCGGTGACCGCCGTCGCCGGCGACGCCGTGACCCACCGCCCCACCGGACTCGGCGAAGTCGATCGGGTCCTCGGTGGCGGTCTCGTCGACGGTGCGGCCGTCCTCGTCGGTGGCGAGCCCGGCGTCGGCAAGTCCACGCTCCTCCTCGAGGTCGCCGGGGCCCTCGCCCGGAGCGGCAGCCGGGTCGTCGTCGCGTCCGCGGAGGAGTCGGCCGGGCAGGTGGCGATGCGGGCCCGACGGCTCGGGATCGACGACGACGCCGTGCTCCTCGTCGCCGACGGGGACGTCGACGCCATCGTCGCGGCGGCCGAGGAGGCGAAGCCCGACCTCCTGGTCGTCGACTCGATCCAGACGGTCGGGGTGGCCGAACTCGGTGGCGCTCCCGGAGGCGTCGCCCAGGTGCGGGAGTCGGCGGCGCGGTTCGTCCACCTCGCCAAGCAGACGGGGATGCCGGTCGTCCTCGTCGGGCACGTCACGAAGGACGGATCGCTCGCCGGCCCGAAGACGCTGGAGCACGCCGTCGACGTCGTCCTCGAGCTCGAAGGCGACCCCGACCGCGGGCTCCGGGTGCTGCGGTGCCTCAAGAACCGGTTCGGAGCGACCCATCAGGTCGGTTTGTTCGAGATGGGCGACGAGGGGATGAACGAGGTGCCCGACCCCTCGGGGCTGCTCCTGGGCCGGTGGCGGGGCGGTGTCCCGGGGTCGGTGGCCTTCCCGGCCATCGACGGCCGTCGCGCCCTGCTCGTCGAGGTGCAGGCCCTCGTCTCGACGTCCTCGACGCCCCAGCCCCGCCGGAGCGTCCGGGGGCTCGAGACCGCCCGGGTCCACCAGGTGCTCGCCGTCCTCGAGCGCCACGCCGGCCTGCGGGTGTCGGGGATGGACGTGTATGCGAGTGTCGTCGGCGGGCTGCGGATACGCGACCCTGGTGCGGACCTGCCGGTGGCCGTGGCCGTCGCCTCGTCGCTGCTCGGCCTCGCGGTACCCCCGACCGCGGTCTGGGGCGAAGTGGGGCTCACGGGCGAGGTGCGCGGCGTCGCCCACGGCGATCGGCGACGCGCCGAGGTCGACCGGCTCGGCCTCGAGGCGCTCACGCCGTCGGGGGAGGGGACCGATCGGATCGAGCCGATGCTGGCCCGTCTCGGGCTCGTCGGGCGATCCCGGGGGGACTCGAGCCGGGAGCCCTAGTAGCCTCGTGCCCCGATGCCCGAACGTGAACAGGCCCTCGACGTCCTCCGGTCCCTCGCGCCGGGTACCCACCTCCGCAACGCCGTCGAACTGATCCTGCGCCAGAAGTCGGGCGCCCTCGTGATCCTCGGGTACGGCCCCGACATCGAGGCGCTGTGTACCGGCGGGTTCCACCTCAACGGCGCCGACTTCAGCCCTGCGCGCCTCGCCGAGTTGGCGAAGATGGACGGGGCGATCATCACCGACGAGGCGGCCGAGGTCATGTACCGGGCCAACGTCCATCTCATCCCGGACCCCACCATCAGCACCACCGAGACCGGGACGCGGCACCGCACCGCCGAGCGCGTCGCGGTGGAGACCGGTCGCCCCGTCGTCGTGGTCAGCGAGGGGCGCTCGACGGCGATGCTCTACATCGGGCGCGAGAAATACGAGTTGCGGAGCCCCACCGCCCTCCTCGCCCAGGCCAACCAGAACCTGCTGACCCTCGAGCGATTTCGGGGCCGCCTCACCGAGGTGGAGAGCCGCCTCACCCAGCTCGAGGTCGACGACATCGTGACCTATCGCGACGTCGTCATGCTCCTCCAGCGTGCCGCCCTCGTCCGTCGCATCGGACAGGACCTCGAGCACTACGCCGTCGAACTCGGCGGCGAGGGCGAGTTGACGCAGCTCCAGCTGGCCGACCTGCTCACCGGCGTGATGGAGACCGCGGAACTCGTGTACGCGGACTACTCGAAGGGGTACCCGCCGAAGCCGGCGCAGCCCCTCGACCTCGTGGAGGACCTCGACACCGAGAGCCTCTCGGACGCCTCGGCGGTGGCCGGTGTGCTCGACTTCGGGCCCCTCGACAGCCACGCCCGCCCCCGCGGGTACCGCATCCTCGAGCGCATTCCCCGCCTCCCGGACGCGGTCAAGGACTCCCTCGTCGACCACTTCGGCAACCTGCAGAAGCTGTTGCACGCGTCGGCCGGCGATCTCGACGAGGTCGAGGGCGTCGGACGGACCCTTGCCCGGCAGCTCCGCCACTACTTCGACCGGCTCCTCGACACGACCCGCGCCTGGGAGATCGAGGACGAGTAGCGCTCTGGGTCGCCGGTGACCCCCGGGTACACTGGCGCCCCCCGACCAAGACCTGGTGCATGGCCACGAAGAAGAAGTCCTCGACCTCGACGAAGTCGAAGTCGACGAAGAAGAAGAAGAAGTCGGACTCGAAGTACTCCGTCGGCGACAAGGTCGTCTACCCCCACCACGGGGCGGCCACCATCGTCAAGAAGGAGAAGCGGGAGTTCGACGGGTCGAAGACCGACTATTTCGTCCTCGAACTCGCCACGGACCAACTCGTCCTGCGCGTTCCCGTCGACAAGACCGAGGAGCTCGGGGTCCGGCCGGTGATCTCCAAGACCGCCGCCCGCAAGGTGTTCGCCACCTTCAAGGACGACCCGGAGGAGGCCGGCTCCAACTGGAGCCGCTGGTACAAGCTCCTGACGGAGAAGATCAACAGCGGCGACATCTACCAGGTGGCCGAGGTCGTGCGCGACCTCTCCTACGCCCAACAGGTGAAGGGGATCTCCCCGGCGCTCAAGCGAATGTTGTCGAAGGCGCGGTTGATTTTGACGAGCGAGCTTAGGTTTGCCCTCGATCTGTCCGAGGAAGATGCCATGAAGAAGCTCGATCGTGCCCTCCCCAAGGTGGAGGCGGACGAGGACTCGTAGTCGGATGATCATCGAGATCGTCCGCCTCATGGTGACCCTCGCCACGACGGCCGCCGGATTCCTGGTGGGCCGATCCCTGCTCGCGGGGTCCTTCGGCTTCGACCCCGACGCCGCCGTGATCATCGGGTCCGTCCTGGGCGCCGGTATCGGGTACGTCGGCGGTGGCCTCTTCGGACGGTCCGTCGGCAGGGGCCTCGACCGGGCGCCGATGGTCGTCGAGCGTGCCACCGGCCCCCAGCTCTTCGCCGGGGCGTTCGGCGTGCTCCTCGGCATCGTCGTCGGTGCCGTGGTCTCCCTCCCGCTCGTGGTGCTCACCCCCTGGTTCGTCGGGTGGCCCCTCGCCGCCCTCCTCGTGGTCCTGGCCGTCGCCTTCTCCACCCGTGTCTTCACCGCCCGGGCGACCGACCTCCTGGCGGCGGCCGGCCTCCGTCCCAAGGGTCTGGCCCCCCGCCGGGCCGACGCCTACCTCCTCGACACCTCGGCGATCATCGACGGGCGGGTGCTCGAACTCTGCCGCACGGGCCTCGTGACGGGCGACGTCTGGGTGCCGGAGTTCGTGCTCGGCGAACTGCAGGCGATCGCGGACTCCGGGGATCACGGCCGGCGCCGGCGCGGCCGGCGCGGACTGGAGGTTCTCGAGGCCCTGCGAGACCTCGCCGGTGTCGACCTCCGCGTCGCGCAGGAGAGTGTGCCGGCCCACGAGGACGTCGACGCCAAGCTCGCGGCGCTCGCCGACGCCTGGAAGGCCACCCTGGTGACGACCGACTCGAATCTCGCCCGGGTGGCATCGCTCCGGGGCATCGCCGTGCTGAACCCCCACGTGATCGGCGACGCGCTCCGGCCGGCCGTGGCGCCCGGGGAGACCATCACGCTGCTGCTCGAGAAGGAGGGCAGCGAGGACGGCCAGGCCGTCGGCTACCTGGACGACGGGACGATGGTGGTCGTCGAGGCGGCCGACGACCGGCTCGGCGAGACGGTGGTCGTCGAGGTCGCCAATGCGCTGCGGACTTCCGTCGGGCGCCTGTTGTTCGGCAGACTGGGGGGATGACCCCCCACGGCATCGTCGTGGCCGCCGGGGCCGGGACCCGGTTCGGCGGCACGAAGCACACCGCCCTCCTCGGTGGCGTCCCCCTGTGGCGGCGCGCTGCGAGGGCGCTCGAGGACGCAGGCATCGACGACGTCCTCGTCGTCGGTGACGTGCCCGGGGGCATCCCCGGCGGCGCCCGACGGCGCGACTCGGTGCGGGCGGGCCTCGCGGAGGTCCCCGTCTTCGTCGAGTTCGTCCTCGTCCACGACGCCGCCCGGCCCCTGGCGACCGCCGCGCTCGTCCGACGGATCGTCGACCGGCTCGCCCTCGGCGACGTGGAGGGCGTCGTCCCGGCCGTCCCCATTCGCGACACGGTGAAGACCGTCGCCGACGGCCGGGTGGCGGCCACCGTCGACCGATCGGGTCTCGTCGCCGTGCAGACCCCCCAGGGCTTCCGGCGCGATGCTCTTCTCGCCGCCCACGATGCCTCCGACGAGGACGCGTCCGACGACGCCCTGCTCGTCGAGCGCGCCGGGGGGAGCGTCGCCGTGGTGGAGGGCGACCCTTCGAATCTCAAGGTGACGTTCCCCGACGACCTCGCGGTCGCCGAAGCCCTGCTGGAGCGGCGATGAGGGTCGGCTGGGGTGTCGACGCCCATCGCTTCGGCGGGGAGGGCCCGACCCTGCTCGCCGGAGTCGTCGTCGATCCGTCCAGGGGCGTCGAGGGGACCTCCGACGCCGACGTACTCGCCCACGCCGTCGCCGACGCGATCCTCGGCGCGTGTGCCCTCGGCGATCTCGGCGAGCACTTCCCCTCCGGGGACCCCCGCTGGGCTGGCGCCGACTCGATGGGGATCCTCACGGAGGTCGTGGCCATGGCGACGGCGGCCGGCCACCGTGTCGTGTCCGTCGACGCCACCGTCCTCGCCGAGCGGGTGCGGGTCGCCCCCCACCGGGACCGGATCCGCGACGCGCTCGCGTCGACCCTCGGCGTGGACCCGTCGGCCGTCTCCGTGAAGGCCACGACGACGGACGGCATGGGCTTCCTGGGCCGCGACGAGGGCATCGCCGCGACGGCGGTCGTCGTGACGACCCCCGCCTGAGCGGTCAGTCCAGCGCCGCGAGGGCCACGTCGGGGACGTTCGTGATGATCCCCGCGACGCCGGCGGCGGCGAGCGCCCGGACCTCGTCGGGGTCGTCGACGGTCCACACGACCACCTGGAGCCGGCGGGCCCCGGCTCCGCGCACCACGGCTCCCAGGTCGGCGTTCCTGACGTCCTCGACGGCGGGATGGACGGTGTCGTAGGGAGCCGCCGTGTCCAGGACCGCGAAGGGATCGACGCCCTCGAGCACGAGCAGACCGGTGCGGTGCGATCCGGCCTCGCGCAGGGACCGGGCGACGGTCGTGGGATTGAAGGACGTGATGAGCGTCCCCGGGGGGATCGCGTCGACCACCGCGGCCAGGACCTCGTCGTCGGGGTCGAAGCCGGGCTCGGAGGGCGCGTTCTTGATCTCGGCGTTCACCCACATGCCGTCGCAGGCGGCCAGAGCCTCCTCGAGGGTCGGGACCCAGGGTGCGGCCGAGCGCAGATCCCGCATCGGCGTCGTCGGGAGCGGACCCACCCCGTCGACGGCCGGATCGTGATGGACGACCAGGACGCCGTCCGCGGTGCGGCGGACGTCGAACTCCACGGCGTCGGCGCCCAGGTCCCGGGCGACCCGGAAGGCCGCCAGCGTGTTCTCCCGCTCGGCGGCGCTCGCCCCCCGGTGGGCGATGATCCATGGGCGATCGCTCGGTGGCTGCACGGGAGGAGGCTATCGCTCATCGCTACCATCCGGTCACCGATGCGCCTCTACAACACCCTCGGCCGCGCCCTCCAGGACTTCGAGCCCGGGGCCCCCGGCGCGGTCTCCATGTACGTCTGCGGACCGACGGTCCAGTCCGCTCCCCACGTCGGCCACGGTCGCCAGGCCGTCGCCTTCGACGTGATCCGGCGCTACCTCACGTGGCGCGGGTACGAGGTCACCTATGTCACCAACATCACCGATGTCGACGACAAGATCATCGCCGCCGCCGCCGACCAGGGGATCTCCACCGACGACGTCGCCACCGCCGCCACCGAACAGTTCCTCGACGCCTATCGGCGGCTCAACGTCCTGCCGCCCGACGCGCTCTGCTACGCCACCGCCCACATCCCCCAGATGCAGGACCTCATCCGGCGCCTCATCGACGCCGGGCACGCCTACGCGGCCGGTGGCGACGTGTACTTCGACGTCCGATCCTTCCCCGGCTACGGCAAGCTCTCGGGTCGCGACGTCGACGAACTGCTCGCCGGCGCCCGGATCGCCCCCGGCGAGCACAAGCGGGACCCCGCCGACTTCGCGCTCTGGAAGGCGTCGAAGCCGGGGGAGCCCTCGTGGGACTCGCCCTGGGGGCCCGGACGGCCCGGTTGGCACATCGAATGCTCGGCGATGGCCGAACAGGAGCTCGGCTTCGGCTTCGACATCCACGGTGGCGGGCTCGACCTGATCTTCCCCCACCACGAGAACGAGATCGCCCAGTCGGAAGCGGCGGCGGGGGACGAGCCCTTCGCGCGCTACTGGCTCCACAACGGCATGGTGGAGCTCGGCGGCGAGAAAATGGCCAAGTCCACCGGAAACGTCTTCGGCCTCCTCGACCTCCTCGCCGAGTACCGTCCCGAGGCCGTGCGGCTCTTCTACCTGCGGGCCCACTACCGCGCGCCGATCGAGTACGGCTCCGACACCCTCGCCGACGCCACCGCGTCGCTCGAACGACTCTGGGCCTTCCGCCGACGGGTCGGCGACACCGACGCCGGCCCCGACACCGAGGTCCTCGACGCCTTCCGGGACGCGATGGACGACGACCTGAACACCGCGGGGGCGGTCGCCGTCCTCTTCGACCTCGTCCGCCGGGGCAACATCCTCCTCGACGACGGGGAGGACGCCGGACCCCTCGGCGCCGCCTACGAGGAGATCGCCGGCGTGCTCGGCATCCTCGAGCCCCCCGCCGCCCTCGACGACCTCGCCGGTCCGCTCGCCTCGCTCGCCGAGGACGTCGGGGTACCCGGCGCCGCCCCATCGGAGATCGTCGACGCGCTCATCGCCCGGCGGTCCCGCGCCCGCGAGGACCGCGAATGGGACGTCGCCGACACGATCCGCGACCGACTCCTCGACCTCGGGATCGTCCTCGAGGACGCCGCCGATGGCACCCGCTGGCATCGGCGATAGCGTCGAGGGCGTCCACGCCGTCGCCGCGGCGATCGCCGCGGGCAGGGTCCGGCGTCTCCACGTCGAGCGCGGGCGCCGGGACGCCCTGGACGACCTGATCGAGACGGCGCGAGCCGCCGGTGCCGACGTGGCCGTCGTCGGCGACGTCCGGCCCATCGCCACCACCACGACGCCCCAGGGTGTCGTCGCCGAGTGCCGCCCCCTCCGCACCCTCGATCTCGACGAGGCCGTCGCCGTCGCCACCCCCGCCGCCCTCGTGCTCCTCGATCACCTCGAGGATCCCCGCAACGTCGGCGCCGTCGCCCGCTCCGCGCTCGCCGCCGGTATGGGGGCGCTCGTCGTGGCCCGGCGCCGCTCCGCCCCGCTGTCGGCCTCCACCTTCAAGGCCGCGGCCGGAGCCCTCGAGTACCTCCCGATCTGCGAGGTCTCGTCGATCGCCGCAGCCGTCGACGACCTCCGGCGGGCCGACGTGTGGACCGTCGGCCTCGATGCCGGCGGCGACTCGTCGCTCTTCGGACTCGGCCTGCTCACCGAACCGGTCGGCATCGTCGTCGGCGCCGAAGGGGCCGGACTCTCCCGGCTCGTGCGCGACCGCGTCGACGTCGTCGCCTCCATCCCCCTCGCCCCCGAGGTGGAGAGCCTCAACGCCTCCGTCGCCGCCGCCCTCGCCGTGTTCGAGGTCCGGCGCCAGCGATCCGCCTAGCGGTACGCTTCGCGTCCCGCCGGCGTAGCTCAGACGGCCAGAGCAACGGTCTTGTAAACCGTAGGTCCCGGGTTCGAATCCCGGCGCCGGCTCAGCACCTTCTTCCCGGGCCGACTTCGGCGGCTGACGCCGCCGAACAGGCGCCGGTCGGCCCTCCTCCGCCAGATGGGGCCCCAACCCCATCGGCGGCCGTGTCCTGCCTTTTCCCGGGCCTTGCGGTCCGCTCCGCTGAGGCCGTTCCCTGTTTTCTGCCCGGGCCGACTTCGGCGGCTGACGCCGCCGAACAGGCGCCGGTCGGCCCTCCTCCGCCAGATGGGGCCCCAACCCCATCG
>JAWVYO010000004.1:0-50348 GCA_033722675.1 Acidimicrobiia bacterium
CGTGCTCGTCGTCGTGGTGGTCGAGGTGGACGTCGTGGAGGTGGTGGAGGTCGAAGTCGTCGACGTCGTAGATGTCGACGTCGTGGTGGTCGCCGCCACCGTGGTCGTCGTCGACGGCGGAGCCGTCGTCGTGGTCGTCGACGGAGCGGTGGTCGTCGTCGTGGTCGACGACGAGGTGGTGCTCGTGGACGAGCTCGTGGTGGTGGTGCCGGGCACGGTGGTCGTCGTGGACGAGGTGGTGGTGGTCGCCGCGGTGTCGGCGAGGATCGGCTCGGTGCACGCCTCGATGGGCAATCCGTCGAGGGCCTCGTCGGGGATGAGGTTGGCGACCGCCACCCACACGGTCCCGTCGCCGTCGGGGCTGCGGATCTCGGCGTAGTCCCCCGTCACGTCGACGCCGACGACGAAGACGCGGTCACCCCGGCGCAGGGTTCCGATCGGGTCGCCGGCCGGGCAGGCGAGGGTGGTGATCTCGTCGACGGGCGCCGTCGCGGGCCCGGGGTCGTCGGATCCGACGAGGTCGACGACGCCGGTGGCGCCGAGGGCGAAGCCCGCACCCGCCGTGACGAGGCCGGCGACGACGAGCGCGACCACGAGGTTGATGGCTCCGCGCTGTCCGCCCTCCGATCCCACGGGTCAGGAACCTACCGGGAGGGCACCGGTGCCCGCAAACCCACGCTGACCTGGGATTTCTCGGCAACCGCCTGCCCGACAGGGCCGTCAGGCGAAGTCGACCTCACCCCACATGCCGGCCTCGTAGTGGCCCGGCACGAGGCATGCCACCTGGTCGATCGCGTCCGCATCGGACGGCAAGGTCGTCTCGACGACCCGGGTCTCGCCGACCTCCACCCAGACCACGATGTCGGGCGACTCCTCGTGATGCCCGTCGCCGGAGTGGTCGTGACCGGCCTCGATGTGCTCCTCGGCCTTGTGGGCGGTGGTGAGGCGGAACTCGTGGGGAACCTGGCCCTCGTTGATCAATTCGAACCGAACCGTCGCACCCGGGGTCAGCGCCAGGAGATCGGGATCGAACCCGAAGTCGGTCAGCACCACGGTGTACTCGGTCGTCACCTCGCCGGTGGCCTCGGGGATGAACTCCTCCGACGCCACGATCTCGTCGGCGTCGTGCGCCTCCTCCGAGTGGGCGTCACCCTCCTCGTGCGCCTCCTCCGAATGGGCGTCACCCTCCTCGTGCGCCTCCTCCTCGTGCGCCTCCTCCGAATGGGCGTCACCCTCCTCGTGCGCCTCCTCCTCGTGTGCCTCCTCCGAGTGGGCGTCACCCTCCTCGTGCGCCTCCATGTCCGAAGCCATGTCGGCGTCGGAAGCGGCGGTCGTGGTGGGGGCGGCGGTGGTCGACGTCGGAGCGATGCTCGTGGTCGGGGCGGCGGTGGTCGTGGGCGCGGCGGTCGGGTCCGACGCGTCGTCTCCACCACCGCAGGCGGCGACGACGAGGGCCAGGGCGAAAACGGCGATCGAGATGCGGCGCATGGTTCCTCCCATGGGGCGTGTCCCCAGGATCCATGGGCGAAGCCGCGAGGTCCACCGTGCGGCGGTCCCGCGTTCGCTATCCGGTGGGGCGACGCGGAATGTGACCTTCGGCCCTAGTCGATGAGGCCGAGCCGAAGGGCCGTCGCGACGGCCTCCACCCGCGTCGAGGCCCCGAGGAGGTCGAGTGCCGCTGCCACGTCGGCCTTCACGGTCGCCTCCGAGACGCCGGTCGCGTTGGCGATGGCGGCGTTCGAGGCACCCTCGGCGATCAGGCGCAGGATCGACTCCTGACGGTCCGTGAGCGTCGGCGCCGCCGCCGGGTCGCCGCTCAGCTGATCCATGAGGTGGCGGGTGAGCGCAGGCTGCACGTACGCCTTGCCCGCGTCCACCGCACGGAGTGCCGCCAGGAGTTCGTCGAGGGCGGCGCTCTTCAGCAGGTATCCGTCCGCTCCCCGCTCCACCGCGGTCCGGATGAAGCCCGGCTCGTCGTGCATGGAGACGACGATCACCCGCAGGTCGGGATGCCGCTCCCCGAGCACGGGCAGGAGGTCCAGCCCGCTCGTGCCCGGCATCCGGATGTCGAGGAGGACGACGTCGGCGTCGAGCCCGGGGAGCAGGTCGAGCAACTCCCCGGCACTCGAGGCCTCACCCACCACCTCGATCCCCTCGTGGGGCTCGAGCATCCACCGCAGGCCCGTGCGCACCACACCGTGGTCGTCGGCCAGCACGACCCTCACGGCGGCTCCCCGACGTGGACCGGCACGGTGGCGACGGCTCTGGTCCCGCCGCCCCGGCGTCGGTCGAGCGTGAGCGAGCCACCGATCGCCTCCAACCGCTCCCGGGTCGTGGTCAGCCCCAGGCCCGGCGACCCGTCGACACCGATGCCGTCGTCGCTGACCTCGAGCCGGACCGCGGCGGGATCGCCGCGCAGCCGGAGCTCCACCCGGGACGCCCCGGCGTGCTTGCGAACGTTGGTGAGCAGCTCGCCGGCCGCCCGGAAGACGGCCCCCCTGGGCACGTCGTCGGGTTCCACCGGCACGTCGCTCTGCAGATCGATGTCCAGGTCCGTTTCCGCCTCGACCGCGGCGGCGAGCTCGGCGACGGCGGCCTCCAGGCCGATGTCGGCGAGCAGGCCCTGATGCAGGATGCGCAGCTCGGCCCGCAGCGTGCCGTCGACGTCCCGGACGATCCCGGCCAGCCGGTCGAGTTCGTCACGCACCGGGTGATCGGGATCCACCCGCGCCTTGCTGCCCTCGAGTCCGTAGAGCAGTCGGTAGAGCGGCTGACCGACGTCGTCGTGGAGCGACCCGACGATTCGGCGCCGCTCGTCCTCCTGCGCGGCCAGCAACCGGCCGACGAGCACCTCGGCCTGCTTGCGGCGCCGGTTGAGATCACGCGCACGCGCCAGCGTGAGGATCCCCAGGAACGCTCCGAGCACGGCCAGCCCGATCCCGATGCTGGCCCACACGTTGCGTTCGATCCTGCCGAGCGCCGCTTCCAGGCGATCCGTCCGCTGCTCGATCTCGAACACGGACGTGACGGCGCCGCCCTCGTGACCGAAGGGCAGGTAGAACTCGATGAGCGACCCGAGGTGCCGGTGGGCGGCGTGGGCGGGTTCGGTCAGGTCGGACACCTGCGTCCCGATCTCCCCGCCGAAGGCGGCCACGGCGGGGTCGGCGAGTTCGAACCGCTCCCCGATCAGGTCCGCCTCGTCGGAGTAGGCGATCGTCCCGTCGGGCAGCCACACCTTGACCCGCACCGTCTCGCCGCCGAGGAGCCGCTCCCGGACCGCTTCGTCGAAGGCGGCCGCCGACGGCTCGCCGATGTCGCGCTCGAGGGAGTCCACGATCCCCTCGAGGATCTCCGCCCGGGCCTCGAGCAGGTGCCCCCGGGCAGCGCTGGTGATCGAGAACCCGAGGGCGATCGCCAGTCCCGCCGCCGCCAGCACGCCGGCCAGTGCCAGCCGTCCGAGTCCACCGATCTCCCGCCACTCGCGGACGATGCCGCTCCGAAAGCGCTGCACGATCGAGGCCATGGGTCGATTGTGCCGGACCGGACGCGGCGACGGGGCCCGGAGGGGGATCGGGCCCCGTCGCGCATCGGACCGTGTCGCCCGGCCGCTCCGTGAGGAGCGGGCGGGGTGCCGGGCGATCGCCCGACGCCTAGACGAAGACCACCTGGCCTCCGTCGGACAGCTCCATGAACTCGGCCACGTTGATGACCGCCTCGACGGCGTCGTGCATGTCGTCCATCTCGAGACCCATCATGTCGACGGACATCTTGCAGGCCCAGAGCTGGGCGCCGCTGTCGTGGAGGAGGTCGAGGAACTCGGGCACCTCGGGCACGCCCTGCTCGGCGATCTGCTTCTTCAGCATCCGCGTCGCCATCCGGGTCATGCCGGGCAGGCCACCGAGGCCCTGGGGCATCGACATCTTGAAGTGCCCCGGCGGATGCATCGCCGTGTTCCCCAGGAGGGTGAACTTCAGGTCGTGCATCGTCTCCTTGTTGATCATGTCCATGCCCCAGAAGGTGAAGAAGATGTGGGTCTCGATCCCCTCGCCGAGGGCGCCGTTGGCCATGATCAGGGCCGGGTAGGCCATGTCGAGGTTGCCCTTCGAGCAGATGAAGGCGATCTTTCTCGCCTCGGCCTCGTCGTCACCGAAGTCGGGGACGATGGCGGGGGCTTCCTGTGTGTCGGTCATGGGAATCCTTTCTGGTCGCTCTCGCTAGATGCAGCCCTTGGGCTTGGGGAGGCCGGCGACGTAGGCCATCTTCTTGGCGGGCTTCTTCGGGAACAGCGTGAACAGCGACTTCGTCGGGAAGCCGCCGACCGTCGAGACACGGCGGATCGTCGCCGTCTCGCCCTGGTCCTGGAAGTCCTCGCGCAGGAACTTGACGACGCTCCAGTGGTCCTCGGTCATGTCGATGCCGATGGCCCCGGCGAGCGCCTCACCGATCGCTTCGTTCCACTCGTCGTACTCGGTGAGGAAGCCTTCCTCGTCGACGGAGACGTCGGTCCCCGCAATGGTCGTGGTGGGCATGGTGCAATCCCTCCTCAGGGGGTGGTGTGATCGGTCGTGGTCGAATCCTCGGTCGGTTCGGCGCCTCCGCCGCCGGCCGACTGCATGGCCTTCAGGAACCGCGCCATGCCGCGGCGGACGCCGGGATCCCGCATGAGCCGCAGCATCTGCCGCAGGCTCGGGGCCTCGGGGACGTCCTCTTCGAGCGCCACGGCGGTGCGCTGGAGCATCGTCATGATCTCCGGCTGGGTCATCTCCTTCACCGTGTTGAGGATGAGGACGACGTTGTCGGCGAGCCGATCGACGTCCTCCTCCGTGAACCCGGTCACGATCCGGTCGACGACGCCCATCCCGTGGCTGGCAAAGGTGAAGTAGCCCTTGCGGTCGGCCTCGTCGAGCGCCGACGTCAGTCGCATGACGACCTCCCCGGTGAGGGGGCCGACGTCGTCGACAAGGTCCACGAAGCTCTCGAACCGTTCGAGGGTCGTATCGAGCCGGGCCGCGTTGGCGGCGAGCCGCTTCGCCAGACGAAGGAGGTCGGCGGGATCGACGTCGTCCTGGATGTCCTCGAGTTCTCTGGTCACGTTTGCGACGACGCCGGTGGCGATCGGTGCGAGGTCGGACCGCAGCTCGTCCCATGCCTCCCGGCGGGCCCGCTGCTCACGGAGCTCGGCGGCGATCTCGTCGAGCCGGTCGGCGAGGCCGTCGAGCCGTTCCTCGAGGGCCGGAGCGGTGGCGGTGGCCATCTACGCCTCCTCCCTCGTCTTGCCGGCCATGAGCATCTCGTGGGGCAGGGGCATCGGCCGGCCCTTGAGGAGGATGTTCCAGTAGACCCACTTGAACATCATCTTCCCCCAGTGGTTCGCCTCGGTCTCCTTGAGGAGCGAGAACGGTCCGATCCCCGGCAGCGGGTACTTGCCCGGCAGGGGCTGGGTGTCGTAGTTGAAGTCGATGAGCAGGCCCTTGCCGTGCCCGGACTCGATGAAGCAGTTGGCGTGTCCGTCGAACTGCTCGGTCATCGCCAGGCCCTCGATGTGGCGCAGGAAGTTCTCCGTGAACACCTCGACGGCGAAGTGGGCCACGGATCCGGCCTTCGAGGTGGGGAGCGCCGCCGCGTCACCGATGGCGAACACGTTGTCGTGGTCGGTCGACAGGAAGGTGCCCTTGTCGACGGGCACGTGGTTCAACTCGTCGCCGAGCCCCGACCGGGCGACGAACTCGGCGCCCATGTTGATCGGGATCGTGACGAGGAGGTCGTAGTCGACCTCGCGCTCGTCGTAGGAGACGAGCGTGTGGCCTTCGGCGTCCACCCGCTCCAGGAAGAAGTCGGGTTCGACGGTGACCTTCTTGTCCTCGAGGAGGTTGGCGAGGTGCGTGGCGGCGATCGGCTTCGTGAAGACCTCCGACATGGGGGTCACGTAGACGATCTCCACGCGGTCGCGCATGCCGCGCTCTGCGAAGAAGGAGTCGGCGAGGAACGTGAACTCGAGCGGCGCCACCGGGCACTTGATCGGCATCTCGATGATGTTCACGGCGAGACGGCCGCCCTCCCACGTCTTGAGGGTCTCGGCCAGGGCTTCGGCCCCCTCCAGCGTGTAGAAGTCGTGGGCCGTCTTCCGCCACTCGTCGTCGGTGAGCCCCGGGGTCTGGTCGGGCCGCGGGTGCGTCCCCGTCGCGATGACGAGCTGGTCGTAGTCGAGGACGGTGCCGTCGGCGAGCCGCACCCGGTCCTCGTCGGGCTCGACGAGATCGATCTCGCCGACCACGAGGTCGACGCCGTCGGGGATGAAGCGGCGCGTCGGCCGGATCACGTCCTTGCGGGTGTACGTGCCGAAGGGGATGAACAGGAAGCCCGGCTGGTAGTAGTGGGTCTCCCGCTCGTCGACGATGGTGATCGTCCACTCGCCCGGGTCGAGTTCGGGGCGAAGTTTGTTGACGACCATCGTCCCGGCCGTGCCGGCGCCGAGGACGACGAGGTGCTTCACGATCTGCTCCTTTGGTTCTGGGTGGTCGTCGACCCGGCGAGGGCCGCGATCTGGTCGAGGCGCGCCATGAGCTCGCTGCGAGCCGCGGTCAGCTCCGAGATGAGGTCGGCGATGCGTGGGAGGACGTCGAGGATGCGCTGCCGCTCCCGGGCCTCCAGCCGGAACACGTCGGCGACATGGGGGCGGAGGTCGCCGGCGGTGAGACCGACCGAGGCGGCGATCCGCTCGAGACGGTCCTGCTCGGGCGGCCAGTCGGCGGGGGCGATGCCGCCCACGATCAGCATGCCGACGAGTTCACTGCCCACCCGCACGAAGGTGCGGGCGCACAGGAAGCCGAGGTGGCTGGGGGCCATGCGGGGCTCGAGGCCGCCGTCCTCGCCGAGGAGCCGCCACCCGTCCATGCAGGCGTCGACGACGCCGGGGCGATCGTTGATCGACCGGAAGAAGCCACAGGGGTTCGAGACCTCGGTGAGGGGCCGGCCCCGCATGTCGGTCACGACCGCCATGACGCCGAAGAGCTCGGCGGCGAGGTCCGCGAAACCCTGAATCGCCTCCGGCACGAGCACCGCTTCCATCGTCCCGGGCGCCGAGGCGCCCGCGTCACCGGTGCCGAGCCAGCGGTGGATCTCGTCGGCGGGGAATCGCCACTGGCGCCCCACCTTGAGGGCGGGGAGCCGCCCGTCCTCCGCCATGCGGTAGATCGTCGACTTGTCGACGTCGAGGAGCTCCTGGAGGTCCTTGGTGGTCAACAGCGAGGCCATCGGGTCACCGCCTCTCGTGCATCTGGTGCAGCTCATGCATCTCGCGCACCGTATGCGCGCATCTGCATGTTCGAATAGAGACGAAGGTCCCGACCGCTATCCCTCGAGCACGTACTCCACGGCGGGGACCGGTCCGCCGTCCGCCGGCACGATGCCGCCGAACGGCTCCCTGCGGACACCGCCGGCCTTCTCGGCCACCCGCCGGCTGGCGAGATTCGACTCGGCGATCACCGCGGTCAGCTCGACGAACCCCGCAGCGTGAGCCGCCGCGACGAGCGCGCGGAGTGCGGCGGTGGCGATCCCCCGGCCCGCGGCGTCGGAGCGGATCCAGTACCCCACGGCCGACGAACCCGACTCGTGATCCACCTGACCGAGGCCCGCCGAGCCGTAGAACGTCCCGTCCTCGCCCTCGATGGCGTAATAGAAGGCGGTCCCCTCCTCCCAGGCCCGCTCCCACCACACGACGTAGGCGAGACCGTCGGCGGCGGTGAAACCGTCTTCTGCCCAGGTCTCGTAGCGGCGGAGCTCCGGCCCCGACGCGGCGACCGCCACGGCGATGTCGGCGGCGTCGCGCGCCGACATCCGACGCAGCCGGATCCCGTCGCCGTCGACCTGGTCGGGAGGGCGGAGGGCCATCGCCGCCACCCTACGCCCGCGGCCCGGCGGTGAGCGCGGGTGCTCGTTCGTGGTGTCGGCGCCTCCTCCGGGGTGCGTGCGTGCTCGAAATCCGCGGACCGGTGTTCGAGCGCCGCGAGCCGCCGGTCACGAGTTCGCGATCCCGCCATCCGCCTACGATTGGCGGCGTGATCCTGTCCGACCGATCCATACGGGCCGCCGTCGAGGAAGGCCGCATCCTCATCGACCCCTTCGACCCGGCGATGGTGCAGCCCTCCAGCGTCGACGTGCGCGTCGACCGCTACTTCCGGGTGTTCGAGAACCACCGGTACCCCTCGATCGACCCCAAGCACCCCCAGCCGGACCTCACCACCGAGGTCGAGACCGAGGTCGACCAGCCCTTCATGCTGCATCCCGGCGAGTTCGTCCTCGGCTCCACCCTCGAAGTCGTCGGTCTCGGCGTCGACATCGTCGCCCGGCTGGAGGGGAAGTCGAGCCTCGGCCGGCTCGGGCTCCTCATCCACTCCACGGCAGGCTTCGTCGACCCCGGCTTCGAGGGACACCTGACGCTCGAACTCTCGAACGTCGCCAACCTGCCCATCGCGATCTACCCCGGCATGAAGATCGGACAGCTCTCCTTCTACGAGCTGAGCACGGCCGCCGAACACCCCTACGGGACCGAGGAGGCCGGGTCGAAGTACCAGGGCCAGCGCGGCCCCACGCCCAGCCGCATCGACGAGGACCTCTAGGCGCCCGAGAGGCTGCCCGTCCCCTCCGTGATCCACATCTCGAGCTCGGCGCGATCGGGCTCGTGGAGCGCCCCGTCGCGCACGAAATACGCCCGATCCACCGCTTCGAGGGCGATCGGATCGTGGGTGGCGATGACCACGGCCGCCCCCGACCGGGAGACCTGCCGGAGGAGATCGAGCACGTAGGTGGCGGTGGTGGTGTCGAGCTCGCCGGTGGGCTCGTCGGCGAGCACCGCCTTCGGACCGTGGACGAGGGCGCGGGCGAGCGCCACCCGCTGCTGCTCGCCCCCCGACATCTCCGAGGGCCGGTGGGCGGCGCGATGGGCGATACCCACCACCTCGAGGGCCTCGTCCACCTTCGTGCGGGCACCCTCGCCGCCGACCCCGAGCAGCCGCAGCGACACCTCGACGTTCTCCCGGGCGGTGAGCAGCGGCAAGAGGCCGAAGGACTGGAAGACGAACCCCAACCGCTCCCGGCGGATCGTGGCCGCCGCGCCCTCGCCGAGCCCCGAGATCGGCTCGCCGTCGAGCAGGACCTCGCCTGCATCGGCGTCCTGGAGGAGGCCCATGATGTGGAGGATCGACGTCTTGCCCGACCCCGACGGCCCGAAGAGGGCCACCATCTCGCCCGCCTCGACGACGAGTGAGACGTCGTCGGCGCCGATGGCTCCCTTGCCGTAGGACTTCGAGACGTTGCGGAGCTCGATCATTCGTCCCTCCGATTGAGCAGGATGCCCTCGTCGACGACCTCCGCCACCGCCGAGCCACCCATCATCGCCTCGCCGAGCAGCTCCCGGGGGACGTGGACACGTCCCTCGTCGTCGATCTCGACCACCCGGCGATGGCGGGCGGTGAGGTCGCGGCGCCACTGCCCGTCCTGGAGGTGGAGGACCCGGTCGGAGCGGTCGGCGAGCGACACGTCGTGGGTGACCGCCACGACCGTCAACCCGCCCTCGGTGCAGAGCCGGTGGAGCAGCTCGTACACCCCGAGCGAGCGCTCGGTGTCGAGCTCACCGGTCGGCTCGTCGGCGAGCAGCAGACGGGGCCCGAGCGAGAGCGCGACACAGAGGGCCAGGCGCTGCTGCTCGCCGCCCGACAGGACGTTCACCTTCGACCAGGTCCGGTTCTCGAGGCCGGTCACGTCGAGCAGGGCACGGGCGCGGCGGCGACGGCGCTTCGCCGGGACCCCGGCGAGGAGCATCGGCAGCTCCACGTTCTGGATCACCTTGAGATACGGGACGATGTTGCGAGTGAAGTCCTGCCACAGGAAGCCGACGTTGCGGCGGAAGTGGGTGAGCAGGTCGGCGCCGAGGGGCGACGTGAGATCCATGCCCGCCACCTCGACCCGACCGGCCGAAGGCTCGTCCATCCCGCCGATGATCTGCAGCAGGCTCGACTTCCCCGACCCCGACCGTCCCACGATCGTCACGAACTCGCCGGGGCGCGCCTCGAAGTCGACCCCCTGGAGGGCGACGACCTCGAGCGCCCCCTGCTTGTGGATCTTGATGACGTTGTCGCAGCGGACCACCGGCTCACTCATCGCTCCACCTCCCGCAGCACCTCGCTGAGTCTCCGGGCCGACACGCTCCTCGTGCTCCACAGCACCGACCCGACCAGCAGCCCCGTCACGACGACGAGGTAGAGGCCCAGTGTGCCGCCCGGCACCTGCATGAGGGCAGGCGGGAGCAGCTCGGCGGCGTCCTCGCCGAGCTGGAGGAAGGGGATCATGAGCCGCATGAGCCCGATCCCGGCGACGACGCCGATGGCGGCGCCGACGCCGAGGACGACGAGCTGCTCGGTGGCGAAGGTGCCGGCCACCCCCCGCCGCCGGAACCCCAGCGCCCGCAGCACACCCATCTCCCGGGTCCGGCGTCGGACGGCGACGAGCACGTAGCCGGTCACGCCGGCGAGGGCGAGCACGACGCCGGCGCCGGTGCCGACGAAGAGAATGGACACGAGCCCGACCTGGATCGGGCGGCTCGAGAAGTCGGCGGCCGCACCGTCGGCGCTCAGCACCTCCTCCGGCTCGGTCTCGACCCCCGCCGTGAGGAGGCTCACGGCGGCGTCGGGATCGTCGGTCGCCACCCACAGTTCGGTCGGCTCGAGCGCCCTCGCGGGCGTCCCGGTGTGGGACCACGGCGGCGTGCCCGACACCCACTGCGTCAGTCCGGCCAGCTGGGTGACGATCACGCCCTCGAAGCGGGGGTCGCCGGTCGTGGGCACGAGGTCGACCAGCGCCGTCACCTCCCCTTCGATGGTCGTCCCGTCCACGCCGAAGAACGCCTGTGAGCCCACGACGAGGCCGGTGTTGCGCGCCACGGTGGCGTCGATCACGAAGGGCAGCCGCTCCGGCGGACGGGTGAGGTGCGGCACCGGCTGCACGCGCGTCCGGGTCGGCACCGCGAGCGACCACAGATCGCCGTCGCGGGTCAGGGCGTCGGCGAACTCGAAGACCGACTCGTCGCCATCGGGCACGTCCTCGAGCCAGGCCTGGGCGGCACGGTCGCCGGCGACGAAGTCGCTCTCGAGCCCGCTCGCCGGTCGCATCTCGGCGAGGACGAGGGGGAGCAGGTCGGTGGCCCCGGAGGGCGCGGTGGCCGTGAACGAGTCGACGAGCACCTCGGTGAAGGTCACCGCCACCGACGTGTCGTCGTCCTCCAACCAGATCGACTCCAGGACGAGATCGTCACCGTCGGGGAGGGCCTCGGGGATCGCCGTGGCCCCATCGAGGGGGATCGTCACGGTCTGCCACCCGCCGTCGGTGAGCGGCTCGGCGGACCGGTGGATGCGGAACCGACCCACCGCGTCGACGAGCCTCACCATCACCCGGACCGCCGGCCGCGGCCCGGCGGCGGCCCGCTGCACCGCCGACTGCGGGACGACCAGGCCCTCGACCGCGAGCTCGGTGGTGCCGTCGGGCAGGTCGACGCCCCAGTCGACTCCGGCCCCCAGCGCCGGGACCCCCACCGTCGCCTCGGGACCCCCGGGCGCCGGGGCGAAGTCGTCGCGCCAGGCGACGACGTCGGGGAACGTCCGGGGATCGACCGCGACCACCTCGGAGGTGCGGGACGAGAGCCGGGCGGCGCCGGTCGTCCGGTAGACCGGCGAGACGGTCGCGACGCCGGGGGCGTCGAGGTAGCCGACGTCGTCGCCCACCAGCCGCACGTCCGAGCCCACGGCGAAGACCGCCCGATCCTCGTAGCTCTGCTCCAGCGTCGCCGCATAGGTGAGGGCGAAGGCCCCGAAGCCCGTCGTGAGCCACACGAGGAGCGCCAACCGGCCGTAGGGAATCGGGTTCCGACCCAGGTGCCATCCGGGCAGCGCCGCGGTCATCCCGCGGAACCGGGTCAGCACCCACCCGAGTCCACCGAGGACGAAGGGCAGGAGCCGCAGCATCAGGAGGGCGCCGGCGAACAGGAACAGCGCCGGCGCCGCCACCGAGAACGGATCGAGGCCGAGGTCCGAGGTGTCGGTGTCGACGATGCCCTGCTGACGCAACTCGAAGAGGATGACTCCGGCGAGCACGACGAGGAACAGGTCGAGGTAGTACTTCTGCCAGACCGACTGGTGCGCCGGGCGGGAGGCGAGGGCCCGCAGTTCGAGGATGCTGCGCCGGGCGAGCGGCAGGATGGCCAGGCCCATGGCGATGAACGTCAGGGCGCCGCCGGCGACCGCGAAGGGCAGGAGGGGACGGCTCTGGGCGACGGTGAGGGCGTCGCCTCCGGTCAGGTCCGACATCGGGGGGATCCGCCCGGTCAGCGACACCATCGCGCGGGCCACGACGGGGGCGACGAGGGCGGCCCCCACGGCGATGACCAGCGACTGGAGCAGGTGGATCCCGACGGTCTGCCCCGACGTGGCACCGCGCATCCGTAAGAGTGACAACTCCGAAGCCTCTCGCTCCAGGGCCAGCGACGCCATGTAGATGAGGAAGTACAGGGCCCCGGCGACGATGAGCGCCAGCATCGCCAGGATCGGAGCGCCGAAGACGACCGAGCGCGTGTCGAACTCGGCCACGATGTCGGTGAGGTCGGTGATCGTGCGGATCCCCTCGGCCTGGGCGACGTTGCGGATGAACCCGGTGACGGCGTTCGACAGGTCCTCGACGTTCTCGAGCGCCACCGTGTCCCGATCGAGGGCGAGGGAGAAGGTCTGGCTCACCGTCAGCCGGCGAAACCCCCGTTCGTCCCGGAGCCAGGGGTCTTGCTCGGGGTCGATCGGGAAGGCCCCCGACCAGGCGTCGAAGGAGTCGACGTCGACGAGGATCAACTCCCCGGGACGCGTGGCGTCCCACAGCACCGACGTCGGATCGACGGGCCGGACGATGCCCGACACCTCCACCATCTCGAACCAGTCCGGCTGCGACGTGAACGACCGCAGCACGGTGCGGTCCCCCACACCCAGCCCGGTCAGCCGGGCGAGGTCCTCGCCGATGACCACGTCCATGATCGGGTCGGGCTCCTGCACCGGCGCCTGGTCGAGCACGAAGCCGCCCTCGACGACCTCCACGCGATCGACGATGTCGGGAGCGCTGAGGATCCGGGTGACGGTGGCCTCCTGCGGTGGTGTCGGGTACGGCGGAGGTCCCGGATCGGTCACCGACGGGTCGGCGACGGCCTCGCGCCAGGCCTCGGCGAGGCCGAGCCAGTCGGGGAAGTCCAGCGGGATGATCGTGAACTCGCGCGACAGCAGCCGCTCCTCGATGTCGGGATACCACCGCCTGAGCGGTTCGGCCGCCGACTCGACGGCGTCCCGGCCCGACTCGGCCACCGCCGGGGAGTAATCGGTGCTCGTCTGCACCGCACTGATGGCGACGGTCCGGGCAGGCGCCTGACGGAAGGTGAAGAGGAGGTCGACGGCCTGGACCGAGGCCTCGTAGAGCGGCAGCACGACGAGGAGCGCCGTCACCAGGGTGGCACCGAGGAACGAGCCCAGGAGCATCAGCTTCCGGGCCCAGATGCGACGGATGACGAGGGCGACGTAGGTCGCCAGCCTCACATGTCCCTCCCTCGGTGGCCGGGTCAGGCTACAAGGGGCGGTGTCAAGCGAGTGTCACGGCCTCGCGGCGGCGTCAGGGCGTAGGATCCTGCGGGGAGGGAGCACCATGCCGACCACGAGCCGCATCCGCGCCGACGAGGACGAGATCCTCACGGGGACGCCCGACATCGACGAGGACCTGCCCGATCCCGAACCCCTCGACGACGACGAAGACATCGAGTGGGTGTCCGACGAGGACGAGGAGTCCTGGGAGTCCGAGGACTCGTGGTCCGACGGCTGGGACGACGACGAGGACTCCCGCTCGCGCTGAGCCCGGCCGCCCGATCCGCCCGGCCGATCCCGCTCACACCCCCTCGAGTTCCAGCTCCTCGGCGCGGTGACAGGCGACCCGGGCGGTCCCGACCGTCCGCACCTCGGGCACCTCGGAGCGACAGACGTCGACGACGTGGGGGCAGCGGGGGGCGAAGGAGCAGCCGGGTGGGAGGTTCCAGAGCTCGGGGGGATCACCGAAGATGGGCCGGAGCCGATCGCGGGCGAGGCCGGGGACCGAGCCGAGGAGCCCGGCCGTGTAGGGGTGACGGGGTCGGCGGTACAGATCCTCGACCGGCGCCTCCTCGACGATCCTGCCCCCGTACACGACGGCGACGCGGTCGGCGATGGAAGCGACGACGGCCAGGTCGTGGGTGACGAAGACCATCGCCATGCCCCGCTCGGCGCAGAGGTCCTGGATGAGGGTCAGCACCGAGCGGGCGACGGTCACGTCGAGGCCGCTCAGGGGTTCGTCGGCGAGGAGGATCTTCGGGTCGGAGAGGAGCGCGGCGGCGAGCATCGCCCGCTGCGCCTGGCCGCGGGACACCTCGTGGGAGAAGGACCAGAACTTCCGCTGCTTCGGGAGATGCACCGAGCCGAGGGCGTCGAGCACCCGCCGGTGGACCTCGTCGTCGGCGAGCCCCTCGTGCTCGCGCAGCACCTCGCCGGCCTGCGGGCCCAGTTCGATGATGGGGTCCCAGGACCCGATGGCGTCCTGGAGGAGGACGCCGATCCCCATGCCGACCAGGCGCCGCCAGTCGGCCTCGTCCAGGTCGCCGAGGACGTGCCCGTCGAACGTGGTCGTCCCCTCCTCGATCACCGCACTCGGGGCGAGCAGGTCGACGGATCCCAGCAGCATCAGGCTCTTGCCCGACGCCGACTCGCCGACGAGGGCGAGCACCTCCCCCTCGTCGACGGCGAAGGACACGTCGTCGATGCCCGGGACCAGATCCTCGTCGCGGCGCAGCCGAATGGTCAGGCCGTCGACGGCGAAGAGCGGGGCGCTCACTCCTCGAGGGCCCCGAGCGCCCGTGTCAGCCGCTCCCGGGCCTCGGCGGCGATGGGCCCGATGGCCTCGTCGTCGATCATCTGCGACATGATCGCCGGCTCGAGGGCTTCCACGGCGGTGCCGCCGTCCGTCTCGTAGACGACCACGTTGCACGGCAGCAGGAGGCCGACGTGCTCGTCCGTCTCGAGGGCCTTCGAGGCGAGGTGGGGGTTGCACGCCCCGAGGATCTTGTAGGGGCGGCGGTCGAGGTCGAGCTTCGCCTTCAGGGTGGCCGCCACGTCGATCTCCGTCAGGATCCCGAAGCCTTCGCCGGCCAGCGCCTCACGGACGAGGGCCTCGGCGTCCTCCACGGAATGGCTGGTCGTCACGGCGATGCCGTAGGGCAGCTGTCGCACTCGGGTCTCCTCGCTCGGATGCGTCAAGGCTACGCCAGGCCGAGCGCCGCCAGTCCGCCCTCGAGGTTGCCGACCCGATCGAACCCGTTGGCTCGCAGGAAGGCGGCGACGGCCGCGGAGCGGCGTCCCGTCCTGCACACGGCCAGCACCGGCCGGCTGGGCTCGAAGGCGTGGATCGCCTCGGGCACGTCGTTCATGGACACGAGCGTGGACCCGGGGAGCGTGCCGGCCGCCCATTCGGCCGGCTCCCGGCAGTCCAGGACCACGGCGTCGGTGTCGGCCACCCAGGCCTCCCACTCGTGGGCATCGACGGGTTCGTACGGCATGACGGCGGGGACGATAGCCGCGTGATGACGCCATGCGGAGGGGACTAGTCACCTCGTGCGTCCCCGAATGTGCCTGTCGCCGGGATGCCCCGCCCCATACGTTCGCCCCATGAGGACCACCCCCGTTCGCAGCGTCGCCGATCGCCGCCGCCCGGGCCGGCCGGAGCGGCTGCGGCGCCTCGCCATCGCGCTCCTGGCAGCCGTCGTCGCCGCCGTCGGCGTCACGTCGCTGGCCCTCGCCGCGGGTGAGGACCGGCCGAAGCACCACCCCCGTGTCGAACAGTGGCGGCCCCTCGTCGAGCAGTACTGGACGCAGTACGGCTACGGCGACGAGGTCGAGTTCGCCCTCATGGTCATGTACGCCGAGTCCCAGGGGGTCGTGACCGCCCTCAACCCGACCAGCGACGCCAGCGGGCTCTTCCAACACCTCCCGAAGTTCTGGGAGAGCCGGTCGGCCCGCGCCGGCTGGACGGGCGCCGACATCTTCGATCCCGAGGCGAACATCGCCGTCGCCGCCTGGCTCCGAGCCACGAGCCACAGCCGGGGCTGGTACCACTGGGCACCCGTGTGGGACCGCACCCCCATCGGCAGCTGGGGCCCCGACACGTGGTTCGACGTCGACCGGGGCTGGTACCGGAACATGGGCGGCGGGTCCCTCGGCGCGGCTCCGAACGCCACCCACAGCCATCCCCCGGCGCCCCCGCCCCGCCCCACCGTCGACCTCGCCAAATCGTCGGGCGACGCCGCCATCCGCGGCGTCCGGCAGGGCTCGACGGTCACGTGGACCTACACCGTCACGAACACGTGGGACGAGGAGCTGTACGCCGTCAGCCTCTGGGACGACGACCTCGGCGAGGTCGTCTGTCCCGATCGGACGGTCCCCGTCGGGGAGTCGGTCACGTGCACGGCGACCCAGGTCGCCGAGATCGGCAAGAACGGCGCCCCGGCGACCGTGTGGGCGTGGACCGGCGACGGGCTGGAGGCGACCGCCACGGCCACCGGCACGTACCAGGGCATCCCCGTCACCGGACTGGAGCTGCGCACGGCCAAGCTGTCGGACGAGACGATGCTGCGGTTCGAGAACACCGGCCTCGTCGACCTGTGGTCGCTCGGCGTGTGGGTCGACGGCCTGGGCGCCTTCGAGTGCCCCGAACGCGATCTCGGCCCCGGCGACATCGTCGTCTGCCCCCTGCCCGCCGGCTCGGAGGTCGGCGACGCGTGGGCCTGGACCGGGACGGGCCTGCGGGTCGGCGCCGCCGAGCGGTAGGGCCGAGCGCCCCTGGCCGCCCTCGGCCGCCGGGTGCGACGCTGGTCGCGGAAGGAGCGGCCATGCACAAGGACATGACCGTCGACCTCCGGATCGACGAGGACGACACGAACACCCTCGTGTTCGTGGAGCTCGACCTCCGGGGCGATCACTTCGAGGCCGTGGGACGCGCCCGCAGGAACCCCGCCGACCGGCCCATGCCGGTCGTGGGCGAGGAGCTGGCGACGGCCCGCGCCCTCGGCGCCCTGGCACTCGAAGTCATGGAGGCGGCCCAGGCGAAGATCGAACGGTTCCTCGAGCCTGCGTGACGACGGCGCCGGACGGGTGACGTACGCTCGTCCCATGCGACCGTTCGTGCGCAGTGCCGAACCGGACGGACCGGCCCACCCGGTCCCGATCGTGCTCGTCCACGGCGCCTGGCACGGGGCCTGGTGCTGGGAGGAACGGGCCGTTCCCGGACTCGTCGCCGCCGGCTTCCGCGTCCATGCCGTCGATCTGCGCGGCCACGGCCGGAGCTCCAATCCGCGGTCGCTCCGCCGCACGCGGATCGACCACTACGTCGAGGATCTCGAGAGCGTCGTCGCGTCGATCGCCGAGCCGGTCGTCGTCGTCGGCCACAGCATGGGCGGCCTCGTCGTCCAGCACTACGTCGCCCGGCACGACGACGTGGCCGGCGCCGTGCTCCTGTGCTCGGTGCCCGTGGGGGGTGTCCTCGGCGCGACGCTGCGGATCGCCCGCCGACACCCGATCGCCTTCCTCATGGCGAACCTCCGGCTGCGCCTGTGGCCCATCGTCGCCGACGCCGACCGCGCCGCCGGCCTGTTCCTCCGCGACGGGACCGACCCCGCCGCGGCCGAGGCGTTCGGCGCCCGACTCCAGGACGAGTCCTACCTCGCCTACCTCGACATGCTGCTGTTCCGGCGCCCCCGTCCCGCCGACGTCGGCGTGCCGGTGCTCGTCGTCGGCGCCACCGGGGATCGGATCTTCTCGGTCGAGGAGCAGGAGCGGACCGCCGCCGCCTACGGCGCCGAGGGTGTCCTCGTCGCCGGGGCTCCCCACGACATCATGCTCGACCCGGCATGGGAGCACGCACAGGCCGCCATCGTCGACTGGATCGACGACCTGTGACCCGTCCGCTCGTCGTCGTCACGAGACGGCTCCCCGGCGATGCCCCGGAGCGGATCGCCGCCGTCGCCCGGGTCCGATGGTGGGAGGGCGACGAAGCGATCCCCGCCGATGTCCTGTACCCGTGGCTCGCCGACGCCGACGGCCTCCTCTCGATGCTGACCGACCCCGTGGACGCATCCCTCGTCGCCGCGGCACCCCGGTTGCGGGTGATCAGTCAGATGGCCGTCGGCGTCGACAACATCGACCTCGACGCCTGTGGGGAGGCGGGTATTCCCGTCGGCCACACGCCCGACGTGCTCACCGAGGCCACCGCCGACCACGCCGTGGCGCTGCTCCTCGCCGCCGCCCGCCGGCTCGCCGAGGGCATCGACCACGTCGCCGCCGGCCGCTGGGGACCGTGGCGTCCCGACCTCCTGCTGGGCCACGACGTCCACGGAACCACCATCGGCATCGTCGGCCTCGGACGCATCGGCACGGCGGTGGCGAGGCGGCTCCGGGCCTTCGGGACGACCCTGCTGTACACCGGCCCGGGTCGAAAAGCCGCTGCGGAGGCCGAGACGGGAGCGGTGTTCGTGACGCTCGACGATCTCCTCGAGCGTTCCGACCACGTGATCCTCACCGCCCCCCTCACGACCGAGACGCGCCACCTCGTCGGCGCCGAACAGCTGGATCGGATGAAGCCGACGGCCACGCTCGTGAACGTCGCCCGTGGACCGCTCGTCGATCCCGACGCCCTCGTGACGGCGCTCACCGACGGAGCCATCGCCTCGGCGGCGCTCGACGTGACCGAGCCGGAGCCGATCCCCCCCGACCATCCGCTCGTCGACCTCCCGAACTGCACGATCGTCCCGCACGTCGGCAGCGCCACCGTGGCGACACGGGAGGCGATGGCCGGCCTGGCCGTGGACAACCTCCTGGCCGGGCTGCGGGGCGAGCCCCTCCCCGCGGCCGCCGGATAGGCTCGACGCATGCGACGCAACCGGTTCCGCGCATCGATCGCCGGACCATGACGGCGCCGATCTGCCGGACGTGTGGGGTCCAGTCGTCGCCGGGCGCCGGCGGAGCCCCGCCCGAGCGCTGCATCATCTGCACCGATCCCCGCCAGTACGTGGGGTGGGGCGGCCAGGTCTGGACGTCGCTCGAGGAACTCGCCGCCGACGGCCACCGCACCGTCGTGCGAGAGGTCGAGCCGGGGCTCCACGGCATCGGCGTCGAACCCCGCCTCGGGATCGGCCAACGAGGGTTGATCGTCCGCACCGAGCACGGCAACGTCCTCTTCGACGTCCCCGGCTTCGTCGACAACGAAGCCTTCGAGACCGTCGAGGCGATGGGCGGCCTGGCCGCCGTCTCGGCGTCCCATCCCCACTTCTACGGGTGCATGGTCGAGTGGGCCCACCGGTTCGACGCCACGATCCACCTGCCGATCGCCGACATGACCCACGTGCCCCGCTCCGACCCGGCGATCGAGTACTACACCGACGAGGCGGTGCCGGTCCGCGGCACGCGGCTCGTACGGGTCGGCGGCCACTTCGAGGGGTCGGCGGTCCTCAGCTGGCCGGCGGGCGCGGAGGGGCTCGGCGTCCTCCTCACCGGCGACTCCATCCAGGTCGCCATGGATCGCAACTGGGTGTCGGCCATGTGGTCGTACCCGAACATGATCCCCCTCGACGAGGACGCCATCCTCGCCATCGAGGACCGCATCGATCCCCTCTCGTTCGACCGCATCTACGGCGGCTGGTGGGACCGCGTCGTCCCCGCGGACGCCGAGCAGCGAGTCCGCGCCTCCTTCGACCGCTACCTCAGGATGATCGGCGCGCGGTAGCCACTTCTCCGCGTGGGTCCCCGGCCGGGGGCTCGTCACCCGCGACGCGTCGGTCCCGGGTGGGGCCGTCTACCCCAGCGCCGGGATGACGTGCTCGCCGTAGGCGTCGAGGGTCTCCTCCTGGCGGTCGTGCATGAGGTAGATGGCGAACTGGTCCACGCCGAGGTCCCGCAGCTCCTGCATCCGCTCGACGTGATGCTCGACGGGGCCGAGGACGCAGAAGCGGTCGACCACCTCGTCGGGGACGAAGTCCGTCGACGGGTTGCCCGCCTTCCCGTGGTGGTCGTAGTCGTACCCCTCGCGGGCGGCGATGTAGTCGGACAGGGCCTTGGGGACCAGGTCGGGGTCGTCGCCGTACCGCTCCACGAGGTCGGCCACGTGATTGCCCACCATCCCACCGAACCACCGCACCTGCTCGCGCTGGTGCTCGAGGTCGTCGCCCACGTAGGCGGGGGCGGCGACGCAGATCTTGACGTCGTCGGGATCGCGGCCGGCCTCCTCGGCCGCGTTCTTCACGAACTTGGACGTCCACTCCACGAGGTACGGGTCGGCGAGCTGGAGGATGAAGCCGTCACCGACACGGCCGGTCAGCGTGAGGGTCTTCGGTCCGTAGGCGGCGATCCACATCGGCAGGTCCCAGCCGTCCCCCTCCAGCCAGGGGATCTCGACCTCGGTGCCCTGGTAGTCCACGGTCTCACCCGCCACGAGCCCCCGGATGACGCCGATCGACTCCTCCATCGTGGCGAGCCGCCGCGGCTTCTTGCCGATGTAGCGCAGCGCCGAGTCGCCGCGGCCCATGCCGCAGATGGTCCGGCCGTCGTACATGTCGTTCAGCGTCGCGAAGAGCGACGCGAGCACGGTCCAGTCGCGGGTGCCGGGGTTCGTGACCATCGGGCCCACGGTCATCGACTCGGTCTCCGCCAGCATGCGGCTGTAGATGACGAAGGGTTCCTGCCACAGGACGTGGGAGTCGAAGGTCCAGCCGTAGCCGAAGCCGTTCGACTCGGCCCGACGGGTCAGTTCGAGCACCCGGGAGGCGGGCGGGTCGGTCTGCAGGACGACGCCGAAATCCATGATGCTCCTCAGCTCTGGGTCGGGAAGCCGAGGTCGACGCCCCGGTGTTCGGGATCTGGCCAGCGACTGGTGATCGCCTTGCCCCGCGTGTAGAAGTCGACGCCCTCCTCGCCGTGCACCTTCGACTCGCCGAAGAGTGACGCCTTCCAGCCGCCGAAGGAGTGGTAGGCCATGGGGACGGGGATGGGCACGTTGATGCCCACCATGCCGACGGGCACCTCGTTCTGGAACTTTCGGGCCGCGCCGCCGTCGTTCGTGAAGATCGCCACGCCGTTGGCGTAGGGGTTGTCGTCGACGAGCCGCATGGCGTCGTCGTACGTGTCCACCCGGACCGTCGACAGCACCGGGCCGAAGATCTCGTCCCGATAGATGTCCATGTCGGGGGTGACCTCGTCGAACAGCGTCGGCCCCACGAAGAACCCGTCGGTGTCCGCGGCGAGCGTCCGTCCGTCCGACACGAGCTTCGCGCCAGCCTCGACCCCCTTGTCGATGTACCCCAGGACGCGTTCCTGATGGGCCTTCGTCACGAGCGGCCCCATCTCGGCGCCGTCCTCCATGCCGGCGGCCACCTTCAGCTTGGGGATGCGCTCCTCGATCTTCGGCATGAGCCGGTCGGCGGCGTCGGCGACGGTCACGAGGACCGAGATGGCCATGCACCGCTCTCCCGCCGATCCGTAGGCCGCCGAGACCGCGGCGTCGGCGGCGAGGTCCATGTCGGCGTCGGGCAGGACGATCATGTGGTTCTTGGCACCGCCGAGCGCCTGCACGCGCTTGCCGGCCTTCGTGCCCTCCTCCCACACGTAGCGGGCGATGGGGGTGGATCCGACGAAGGAGACTGCCGCGACGTCGGGATGGTGGAGGATGGCGTCGACGGCCACCTTGTCGCCGTGCACGACGTTGAGCACGCCCTCGGGCAGCCCCGCCTCGGCGAACAGCTCGGCGGAGCGGTTGACGACGCTCGGATCCTTCTCCGACGGCTTCAGGATGAAGGTGTTCCCGCAGGCGATGGCGATCGGGTACATCCACATGGGGACCATGGCCGGGAAGTTGAACGGGGTGATGCCCGCCACGACGCCGAGGGGCTGGCGGATGGAGTAGGAGTCGACGCGGGTGGACACGTTCTCGGAGTACTGGCCCTTGATGAGCTGGGGGATGCCACAGGCGAACTCGATGATCTCGAGGCCCCGCTGCACCTCGCCGAGGGCGTCGGAGTACACCTTGCCGTGCTCGGAGGTGAGCAGCTTGGCGAGGTCGTCGCGGTGGCGGTCGACGAGCTCGCGGAAGGCGAAGAGCACCTTGGTGCGCCGGGCCAGCGAGGCGTGACGCCACTCCTCGAAGGCCGCCGCGGCGGACGCCACGGCGGTGTCCACGACGTCCTCGTCGGCGTAGGCCACGTGGGCCTGGACGAGGCCGGACGCCGGGTCGAACACCTCGCCCCAGCGCTCCACCGTCCCGTCGTAGGGCTTGCCGTCGATCCAATGGGTGATCTGCTGCATTCCGCCACCTCCTGGACTGGCGAGGCTACCGGAGGGTCACCGGTCGTGGCGGCGCCTCCGACGATCAGCCCCGCGAGTAGAGCTCCGGCACGCAGCCGCAGCTGTTGAAATCGATCACCCAGATCTTCGTCCTGAATCCGGTCCAGAGTCCGACCTGCAGCCCCACCCCGAAGGGGAGGATGAGGCCCGTCGGACCCTCCTCCCCGGCTTGGGCCGCCTGCTTCGTCCCCGCCGTAGCGGGCTTGCGCACCGCCTTCACGGCCCGGCCCGCCCCTGCTTTCGTGAGGGACCGGGCCACGTTCCCGGCCGCCCGGATCTCCGCCGCGTCGGTGGCACTGAGCTTGGTCGGCTTGGCGCCCCGATCCGCCAATCCCTTCAGCAGCGATTTGACCTGGGACACCTGCGAGCCGGTCTTCGCCGCCTTGGCGGCGGAGGCTCCCAGCGCCACGTCCCAGTTCACTCCGTTCAGCGCCCCGCGCACGGCCTCCGGCACCTCGGAGGCGTGGAGGGCGGCGACGATCGCCCCGATCGTGTTGGACTCGCCGCCCAGCCCGAGTCCGAGGCGGAGGGTCTGGCAGATCATCGTGACGTACTTCGAGGGATCGTCGGCGCAGACCATGTGCAGGGTCGTCGACTCGATGCCCGCGAAGAGCGACATGCCCCCGTAGCCGCCGCCGAAGCCGACCCATGTCGCGCCGTCACAGCAGATCTCATGGGACCGGTCGGAGCCAGGTGCCGGCACGACGCGCGTCTCCAGCTCCACCGGCCCGAGGGCGGCGAGACGCTCCTCCTCCGCCTCCAACTCCCGGACCCGTTCGGCGGCGGCGGCCCGGCGGAGGCGCTCCGCCTCGGCGTACTCGGCGGCGGTGCGTTCCAGGCACTCGTCCGCCGCCCGGCGACGCTCCTCGGCCTCGGCCTCGGCCCGGGCGGCCCGTTCCCCGGCCTCCTCGGCCTCGGCGGCCGACGACCGCGAGGCCTCCGTCGCCTCCCGGTGCTGGTCGGTCGCAGCGGCGTGCTCCTGCTCGGCCGCCTGCCGCCGGGCGGCCCGACGCGCCGCGTCGGCCTCGCGAAGGCGGTCGATCGCCTCCCGTTCACCGAGCTCCTCCCACTCCTGTTCCAGCTCGCCCGCGCCGATCTCCCCGGCCTGGTAGGCACCCCAGGCCGCACGCGACGCGTCGCGCTTCAGCTCGAGATCGCGTTCGGTGATCCGGCCATCGTCGTCCTCGATCCAGGAGCCGTCGGCGGGCGTGCGGCTCGCCTCCTCCAACTCCGCCGCCGCTGCATCGAGACGGTCCTGCGCCGCGGCCTCGGCGTCGGTAGCCGTTCGGGCCGCCTCGTGCGCCGCGTCGGCGGCGTTCCGGGCGGCGCGGGCGGCCTCCTCCGCGGCCTCCGCGGCGCGCACCAGCTCCTCGCAGGGATCGTCGGGGACCATGTCGACGGAGTGCCCCCCGAAGAGGGGTTCCACCGGGCTCGCCCCCGGCGGCGGCTTGGAGTCGAGGTAGGCCCGCACCGTCATCACCACCGACCCGGCCAGGGCGACGGCCAGGAGGAGCAGACCGATCAACCCCCACGCGATCCCTCCGCCCTCGTCCGCGTCGGAGGCGACGAGCGACGGCGCGGTGGTCGTGGTGGCGGCCGCCGGCGGCGGTGCCATGGTGGTGGTCGTGGTCGTGGTGGTCTCCACCGGCGCGGGCGGCGGTGGGGCCGTGGTCGTCGTCGTGGACGTGGTCAGCGCCCGGTCGAAGACGAACGTGTCGGCGAGCTCGGCGAGGTCGGCGTCGTCGTCCCCCTCGAAGAGATCCGGGGGCAGGGGCGTCGTGACCCCGGTCAGCAGGTCGTGGTGGAAGACCGGTCCGAAGCCGTCGTCGACGCCGCCGGCGATGAGCAGCGAGGTGACGTCGTCCGGGTCACCGTCGCCGACCTGGTTGACCACCACGGTCGGCTCGGGCACCGAAGTGACGACGGTGGGGTCGCCGCCGTCCCCCGGAAGGGAGAGGATCTGATTCCCGGCGGTGTCGCAGAAGAAGACGCTGCCCCCAGGGCCGGGAGCGATGCCGCCGAGGATCGGGACCTCGGGGGCGGGCGCGGTGGCACCGTCGTCGGTGACCAGGACGTCGCCGGTGGTCGTCTGGACCACGAGGCCGCCCGGGAGGAAGTCGAGACCGAGGGGGGTGTCGAGCCCGTCGGTGATCACCCGCAGCCGCCCGTCGGGCTGCTCGACGACCCGGACGCCACCGTCGTCGACCGTGAGGATGAACAGGTCGTCGTCGGGTCCGATGGCCACGCGATGGGCTCCCGGCAGGTTGGGGATCAGAACCCGTCGCGCCGCCAGTTCCGGATTCTCGGGATCCGCTCCGAAGCGCCCCCCGATGCCCACGATCCCCACGAGCTGGTCGGCGAGGATGACGGTTCCATCGTCGAGGACCACGAAGTCCTGCGGGGAGGCGAGCGGATAGGCATACAGGTCGCCGTCGAGGAAGAGGGCGCCGACGCCGTCTGGGGCGGTCCCGATCGAAAGACGCTCCTCGGACTGCGCCCCTGCCGCCGCGGGCAGCACCGCCGCCACGATGGCCAGCAGCACGATCACGGTCCGACGCATGGCGTCCCCTCCTGGACCCGACTCTACGGAGCCGGCCGCCCACGCGTCGGGGCGCCCGGCCGAAGCCGGGCGCCCGCGGAGGTCACGTCGCCTAGATCAGGTACTGGCTGGTGCCCCGCTTGAGGTACTGGCCGTGACCCTTCGCCTCGTGGTACTCGTCGTCCTGGATGAGGATCCGACCCCGGGACATGACCGTCTCGATCTTGCCCTCGACCTCGAACCCCTCGTAGGCGGAGTAGTCGACGTTCATGTGGTGGGTGTCGACGGAGATCGTGTGGGACCCGTTCGGGTCGAACACGAGGATGTCGGCGTCGGAGCCCACCGCGATGGTCCCCTTCTTCGGGAAGAGGCCGAACATCTTCGCCGGCGTGGTCGCGCAGACCTCGACGAAGCGGTTCAGGCTGAGGCGCTCCTCGGCCATGGCACCGTGATAGATGAGCTGCATCCGGTGCTCGACGCCGGGCATCCCGTTGGGGATCTTGGAGAAGTCGCCCTCGCCGAGCCGCTTCTGCGGGCCCTCCGTGGGGTGGTCGTTGAAGCAGAAGGGGCAGTGGTCCGTCGAGACGACCTGGAGGTCGTTCGTCGCCAGCCCCTTCCACAGCTCCTCCTGGTGGCCCCACTCCCAGTCGCGCAGCGGCGGGGAGCACACGTACTTGGCGCCCTCGAACCCGTCGCCGAGGTCGTCGAGCCCGAGGAACAGGTACTGCGGGCAGGTCTCCGCGAACACGTTCAGCCCGGCGTCGCGGGCGATGGTGACCTCTTCGAGCGCCTCCCGGGCCGACAGGTGCACGATGTAGAGGGGTGCCCCGGTGAGTTCGGCGAGTTTGATCGCCCGATGCGTCGCCTCGCCCTCGAGGATCGACTTGCGCACGATGCCGTGGAAGATCGGGTCGGTCTCACCGCGCGCCAGGGCCTGTTCGACGAAGACGTCGATGGCGATGCCGTTCTCGGCGTGCATGGCGATGGTGGAACCGTTCTCGGCGGCCTTCTGCATGGCCTGGACGATCTGGCCGTCGTCGGAGTAGAAGACCCCCGGATAGGCCATGAACATCTTGAAGGAGGTGACGCCCTCCTCCACCAGCATGTCCATCTCCTTGAGGGTCTGCTCGTTGATGTCGCCGGTGATCATGTGGAAGCCGTAGTCGATGGCGGCGTTGCCCTCGGCCTTGGCCATCCAGGTCTCGAAGCCGTCCATCGCCGACTCGCCCTTCGTCTGGACGGCGAAGTCGATGATCGTGGTGGTGCCGCCCCAGGCGGCCGCCCGGGTCCCGGTCTCGAAGGTGTCGGAGGCGAAGGTGCCACCGAACGGCAGCTCCATGTGGGTGTGCACGTCGATCCCGCCCGGCATCACGTAGCGGCCCGTGGCGTCGATGATCGTGTCGGCGCCGGCCTCCCATGTGTGGCTGCCGGGGGCCGCCAGGCCGACCACCTTCTCGCCCTCGACCAGGACGTCGGCGGGCATCATCTCGGTGGCCGTGACGACCGTTCCGTTCTTGATCAGCGTGCGCATCGTTCCTCCTACTCCCCGGCGGCGGCCGCCTCGACCGCCCGCTCGAGGATCGCGAATCCTTCGTCTGCTTCGTCTTCGGTCAGCGACAGCGGCGGCGCCACCCGCAGGACGTTGCCGTGGAGGCCGCCCTTGCCGAGGAGCAGGCCGCCGTCGCGGGCGTGCTCCATGACGCGGGCCGCCGCCAGCGCGTTCGGGTCGATCCCGCCCGGATGGACGAGTTCGATCCCGATCATGAGCCCCTTGCCGCGCACCTCGCCGATGATCTCGGTGCGCTCGCCCAGGTCCTCGATGTTCGCCTTCAGCTGCTGGCCCACCTTCTGGGCGTTCGTCTGCAGATCGGCCTCGAGCAGGTACTCGAGGTTGGCGAGGGCGCCGGCGGTGACGAGCGGGTTGCCGCCGAAGGTGGAGATCGAGTTGGCCTGCAGCGAGTCCATGAGATCGGGGCGAGCGATGACGCCACCCATCGACAGGCCGTTCCCGACGCCCTTGGCGAAGGTGATCACGTCGGGGACGACGCCGTGGGCGTCGATGCCCCAGAAGTGTTCGCCGGTGCGGCCCCATCCGGTCTGGACCTCGTCGGACACGAACAGGATCCCGTGGCGGTCGAGGACGTCCTTCATGGCCGAGAAGAGGCCGTCGGGCGGCACCACGAAGCCGCCGACGCCCTGGATCGGCTCGGCGATCATGCAGGCGACGTCGCCCGAGGTCGCCACGAGCAGCAGCTCCTCGAGGTCGTCGACGCAGGCCTCCACGAACTCGTCGTCGGACAGGTGGCCGAACGGGCTCCGGAGCTTGTAGCCGCCGTGGACGTAGGTCACCTGAAAGGGGCTGTGACTCGTGGGCGACCACGACTTCTGCCCGGTGATCGAGATCGCCGAGTGGGAACGGCCGTGGTACGAGTTCCGGATCGCGAGGATCTGGTTCGAACGCCGGTGCGAGGTGGCGAGCAGCAGCGCCGCATCGTTCGCCTCGGTCCCCGAGTTCGTGAAGAAGACCTTCGCGTCGGGGATCGGCGAGAGCTTCGAGATCAGCTCCGCCAGCTCGATCTGCGACTCGATCAGATAGAGCGTCGACGTGTGCAGCATCCGCTCGGCCTGCTCCTGGAGCGCCTTCACGACCCCCGGCACCTTGTAGCCGGTCATCGTCGTGAGGATGCCTCCGAAGAAGTCGAGGTACTCGTTCCCCTCGGCGTCGACCACCCGGCGCCCGTCACCGTCGACGAGCGCGATCGGGTGCTCGTAGTAGAGCGCCAGCCAGGAGGGGAGGACCTTCCGATGGCGCCGCAGCAGCGCCTCGTGGGCTCCCTCGGTCACGGGGTGACCAGCGGTTCGTAGGCGTCGGGACGGCGGTCCCGGTAGAAGGCCCAGGTCTTGCGGACCGTCTCGATCATGTCGAGATCCAGGTCCCGCACCACGATCTCCTCGTCGGTGTCCGACGCGGCGTCGCCCACGATCTGGCCGCGGGGGTCGACGAAGTAGGACGACCCGTAGAAGTCGTTGTCGCCGAGGGGCTCCTGGCCGACCCGGTTGATGGCGGCGATGAAGTACTCGTTGGCGACGGCAGCCGCCGGCTGCTCGAGGTTCCAGAGGTACATGGAGAGGCCGCGGCTCGTCGCCGAGGGATTGAAGACGATCTTCGCCCCGGCGAGGCCGAGCGCCCGCCATCCCTCGGGGAAGTGACGGTCGTAGCAGATGTACACGCCGATCCGGCCCACCGCGGTGTCGAAGATCGGATAGCCCATGTTCCCCGGCCGGAAGTAGAACTTCTCCCAGAAGCCGTTCACGTGGGGGATGTGCGTCTTGCGGTACTTGCCGAGGTAGGTGCCGTCGGCGTCGATGACCGCGGCGGTGTTGTAGTAGAAGCCCTCCTGCTCCATCTCGAACATCGGGACGACGAGGACCATCTCGGTGTCCTTGGCGAGATCCTGCATGATCTTCGTCGTCTCGCCGTCGGGGATCGGCTCGGCGTAGTCGAAGTGCTCGTTCTCCTGCACCTGGCAGAAGTAGGGCCCGTAGAAGAGCTCCTGGAAGCACAGCACCTGTGCCCCCTCGTTGGCGGCGTCACGGGCCATGTCGACGTGCTTCTTCAGCATCGTCTCCTTGTCGCCCGTCCACTCCGCCTGGATGATCGATGCTCGAACGGTGTTGGCCATCGGGAACGCCCCTCCTGGTGGTCGCGAACGAATCCCTACCCGCGCAGCGGGGATCCCACACTACGCACCGCGGCGCAGGTCGTGGGGTCGAACCGAACCCCGTGGTCGCGCGCCGGCCGCCAGACGGTGGCCGTACGCCACCCATCTGGCGTGGTCCCGCCGAGCTTCTTCGACGACGAAGACCGGCGCGCCGGCTCCGCGGTCGGCGAGTAACCTCGTCCGCCATGGCCGAAGCCGTCCGCATCGACGACGTCACGAAGGTCTTCAACGCCGGGTCCGCCGACCGCGTCGAGGCCCTGCGGGACATCGATCTGTCCGTCGCCACCGGCGAGTTCGTGTCGCTCATCGGCCCCTCCGGCTGCGGCAAGAGCACCCTGTTGCGACTCATCGGCGACCTCACCGAGCCGACGACCGGGGCGGTCACCGTCAACGGCAAGCCCGCGCACCAGGCACGTCTCGACCGGGACTACGGCATGGTCTTCCAGCAGGCGACGCTCCTCGATTGGCGATCCATCCTCAAGAACGTCGAACTCCCCCTCGAGGTGATGGAGGTCGCCGCCGACCAGCGACGGGCCACGGCTCGGCGGATGCTCGACCTCGTAGCGCTCGCCGACTTCGAACAGCACTATCCCTGGCAGCTGTCGGGCGGGATGCAGCAGCGGGTCGCGATCGCCCGCGCCCTGTCCTTCGAGCCCTCGATCCTCCTCATGGACGAACCCTTCGGCGCCCTCGACGAGATGACCCGGGAGCGCATGCAGACGGAGGTCCTCGATCTGTGGACGAAGACCGACACGACCGTGGTCTTCGTCACCCATTCGATCCCCGAGGCGGTGTTCCTGTCGACCAGGGTGGTGGTGATGTCGCCGCGTCCCGGCAGGATCGCCACGACCATCGACATCGACCTCGACCAGCCCCGCGACGACGACACCCGCGAGGACCCCCGGTTCTTCGAGCTCCTCACCGAGGTGCGGGAGGCGCTGCGCGCCGTGGAGGCCCCGGCGTGACGACGGCCGTCGTCGAGCGGCCCTCGGCCCTCGAGCGGGCCCGCGACTCGGCGAGGCGGTTCCTCCCGGCTGCGCTCCTCTTCGTCGGTGGCCTCGCCTCGTGGGAGATCATCCACCGGCTCTTCCGGATCGAGGGGTTCCTGCTCCCCCGCCCGAGCGACATCGCGGCCACCTTCGCCGCCGAGGCGGGGACCGTGATCCCGGCCGGCTGGTTCACTTTCCAGGAGGCCCTGATGGGCTTCTTCATCGGCGGCACCGCCGCGGTGCTCGTCGCCCTCCTCACCGCCCGGTGGACCCCGATCCAGGCGGGTCTCCTGCCCTTCGCGGTCGCGGTGAACGCCACCCCGATCATCGCCCTCGCTCCCATCATGAACCAGTGGTTCTCGGTCACGTCGATCTGGTCGAAGGGTGCGATCGTCGCGGTGATCGTGTTCTTCCCCGTGATGATCAACACGACCCGGGGGCTCACCGAGGTGGACGAACGGTCGGTGGAGCTCATGCGCTCGTACGGCGCCACGAAGGGGACGATCCTCCGCAAGGTGCGGATCCCCCATGCGCTGCCGTTCGTCTTCAGCGCCATGAAGGTGGGCACGACGCTGAGCGTGATCGCCGCGATCGTGTCGGAGTACTTCGGGGGGTCCCGCCGGGCCCTCGGCGTCTACATCACCCAGCAGGCCGCGCTCTTCCACCTCGCCGAGGCCTGGGCGGCCATCGTGGTCGCCTCGGCGATGGGGATCAGCTTCTACCTGGCCGTGGTGCTGCTGGAGCGCGTCGTGATGCCCTGGCACGCGTCGGTGCGCGGGGAGGACCTGGGCTGATCAGTCGAGGATCAGCAGGGTCAGCACCAGGACGATCGCGGTGGTGGCCACCAGCGTGAGGGCCAACCGGAGCAGCTGCGCCCCCGTGAGCCGGGTGGGTCGCCAGAACTGGCCGATCGCGACGACGAGCAGGTAGACGCCGGCAGCGACGGCCGCGAGCGAGAGCGCCACCGGCCACTCCCCCCGGACGACGCGAAAGCCGACGGCGCCCCCGAGGAAGGCCCCGATCATCCCGACGGTGATCGCGTCTCGCAGGAGGGGGAACCGGCGGTACGGAACGGGCCGGTACGGGCCCCAGTGATCGCCGTCCCAGTTCCGCATGTCGTCGACGATAGGGCTCCCGTTCGACGGGAGCCCGGCTGACGACGTAGCCTCGCACACGACGGCCACACGGCCGGAGGGAGGTAATCAACGGTGAGAGGGACCAAGCGTCTCAAGACGATCGTCGGTCTCGTGCTCGCCCTCGCGCTCGTCGCGACGGCGTGCGGGGACGACGACGGCGCGGGCGAGACGGTGCCGGTCAGCCTGCAGTTGCAGTGGGTGACCCAGGCGCAGTTCGCCGGCTATTTCGCAGCCCTGGACCAGGGTTTCTACGAGGACGTCGGCCTCGACGTCACGATCCTCGAGGGTGCGGTGGACATCGTGCCCCAGCAGGTGGTGGCGTCCGGACAGGCCGAGTTCGGCCTCGCATGGGTGCCGAAGGCGCTCGTGTCCAACGAGGAGGGCGCCGGGCTGGTGAACATCGGCCAGGTGTTCCAGCGGTCGGGGACCCTCGAGGTCTCATGGGCCGACACGGGCATCGACGACCCCACAGACTGGGCCGGCAAGCGGGTCGGCACATGGGGCTTCGGCAACGAGTTCGAGCTGACGGCGGCGATCGAGAAGTTCGACGTCCCCGACGTGGAGCTCGTGCAGCAGCCCTTCGACATGTCGCTCCTGCTGAACCGTGAGGTCGACGCCGCCCAGGCCATGACCTACAACGAGTACGCCCAGGTGCTCGAGGCGATCAACCCCGACACGGGCGAGTTGTATCAGCCCGACGACCTGAACGTCGTCGACTTCAACGAAGTCGGAACGGCGATGCTCCAGGACGCCATCTGGGTCCAGGAGGAGTGGCTCGAGGACGAGGACAACCAGGACGTCGCCGAGCGGTTCCTGGAGGCCTCGTATCGGGGCTGGATCTTCTGCCGGGACAACTTCGACGCCTGCGTCGACATCGTCCTGGAGAACGGCCCCACGCTGGGCGAGAGCCATCAGCGGTGGCAGCTCAACGAGATCAACAAGCTGATCTGGCCCTCCCCCGAGGGCATCGGCGTGATGAACGCCGACTTCTGGGCGCAGACGGTCGAGGTGGCGACCGGCCAGGACGTCATCGAGAGCGACCCGGGCACGGACGTGTTCACGAACGTGCACACCGAGGCGGCGCTGTCGGAACTCGCCGACGACGGCCTCGACGTGACCGGGACCGACTACACGCCGATCGTGGTGGAGCTCAACGAGGGCGGCGAGTAGCCCCCACCCGACGAAACGACCGACGGACGGGCGGCCTCCGGGCCGCCCGTCCTCGCGTCACGACCCGAGCACGACTCGGGTGCCGACGACCGGATGGACGTAGGCCTCCGGCATCCGGGTCGCCAGGGCGTGGCGGGCGCGCCACCCGGTGCAGTGCCCGGGCACGACCAGGTCCGGCTCCGCAGCGGCGAGATGGTCCACGGTCTGGTCGATGATCGGCTCGAACAGGGGCCCGGACAGGTGGAAGCCGCCCACGACGGCGTGCACGTCGTCGATCCCCGTCAGGTGACGAGCGTGTCGCACGATGTTGACGATGCCGGCGTGCCCGCATCCGGTGAGGACGACGAGCCCCCGGTCGCGCAGATGGACCACGATGGCCTGGTCGTCCCTGATGAGCGGATCGGGGAGCCACTCGCCGTCGCGGCGCGCCTCGTGCACGGGGAAGCCCTGCTCGAAGGGGGTCGAACGATGGATCTCCCCCGTGACCAGCAGATCGCCGTCGAGCACGAAGCTGGGTTGCTCCTCCTCCACGATCGTGAACCCACCGTCCTCCAGGGCCCGACGGCTGGGGACCGGGAGCTCGACGGGGGTGCGGCCGGGGAGGTTGATCCGGCGGTGGAGCCAGAAGTCGGGATGGAGCACCAGCGGGGCGTCGACGCGGCCGACGCGGTCGAGGAGCCCGGCGAGGCCTCCGACATGGTCCAGATGACCGTGACTCATCACCACCGCCTCGAGGTCGGCGGGGTCGATGTCGAGGCGGCGCATGTTCTCGACCATCCCGTCGGGGCTGATCCCGGCGTCGAAGAGCACCCGGTGGTCGGTGTCGCCGCGATGCACGGTCACCATCGCCGAATACCCGTGTTCGGCGCGGACCACGTCGGGTCCGGGGCCTTCGAAGACGCGAACGTCCACCTGTGGGCCGCCGGCGAGCGACGCCCGGACGATCGGCCCCCCGCCTTGCAGCAGGAGGTCGGTGATGTTGTCGACGAGGATCGTGATGGTCAGCCGGTCGACGGGCCGGAGATCGACCGTCCCCGGCGTTTCGGGATCGAACAGGGCCATCGGCTCGCTTCCGCTCGCTCCCCTTGAACCTAGGAGGTCACAGCGACGGCGGGGCGAAGCGGTCGGGATGCCGGGCCGTGACGCCGTCGTAGAAGTCGCGGATGTGGGCCAGGTCGGCTTCGAGGTCCCCCGAGGGGACGAACGTGCCGCCGATGCCCACCACCTTGCGCCCGTAGTCGGCGAAGGCGAGCGCGATCGGGACGCCGGCGCCCTCGGCGATGCGGTAGAAGCCGGTCTTCCACCGGTCCGCCCGGTACCGGGTTCCCTCCGGCGCAACGGCCAGCTGCAGGTGGTCGGCGCCCTCGAACGCGTCGATGGCGGCGTCCACGAGACCCGTGCGACGCGTCCGGTCCACCGGGATCCCCCCCAGCCAGCGCACGAGCGTGCGGACGGGGAACCGGAACAGGTTGTGCGTGGCCATCCAGTGCGGGTCGATCTGGATCGCCGCGGCGGCCGGGAGCAGGACGGCCGCGTCCCAGTAGGAGGTGTGGGGGGCGATCACGAACACGGCGCGCTCGGGCGGAGGTTCGGGAACCTCGATGCGCCAGCCGAACACCCGCAGCAGCAGGCCGAGGACCCAACCGACCACCCGCCCGACGACGGGCGTGTTGTAGATGGTGAACCGCGCCGGGCGGGCCACCTAGAGCCTCTCGAGTTCCTCGACGGCGCCCTCGGTCAACTCGCCGATGTCGGCGGGGCGCTGCTGGTGGCTCCGCCGTTCGACGAGGGTCTCGGCGAGGGCGACGATCGCGTAGAACCCGATGCCGACGAGGGCGGACACGAGGATCGCCGCGTACATGCGCTCGGGCCCCGTGATGAAGTACTGATTGAACGTGAGGAGCGCCCGCCCGAGGCCGTCGGGGACGCCCGCGGGGAGCTCGCCGACGATCGCGCCGATGACGCTGGTGGTCGCGGCGATCTTGAGCGCCGTGAACAGATACGGCAGGGAGGCGGGGAGCCGCACCTTCCAGAGGATCTGGCGCTTCGACGCGGCGTACGAGCGCATGAGTTCGATGGCCCGGGGGTCGGGGGACCGCAGCCCTCGAAGCGAGTTGATCGTCACCGGGAAGAACGCGAGGTACGCCGAGATGATGGCCACGGAGAACAGGGGCGGCCACCCGATCCGACCGCCCCAGATCACGATCATCGGGGCGATGGCGATGAGCGGGATGGTCTGCGAGGCCACGACGAAGGGCATGAGGCCCCGTTCGAGGAGCCGAGACCGGCTGAACACGGCTCCCAGGGTGAAGCCGGCAGCGCTGCCGATGAGGAACCCGAGACCCGCCCGGTAGGCGGTGGTGGCCGCGTTGCGGAGCAGGATGAGGATCAGCGGGTCGGCGCCCCGCGCCCGCGAGACCGGGCTGAAGAGGGAGTCCACGATGTCCCAGACGTGGGGCATCGACGTGTTGTCGGGCCGGGGAACCCAGAAGAAGGGACGGTCGGCGCCGAACGTCGCCTTCCCGAACACCTTGTAGCCCTCCCACAGGAGGATGAAGAAGAGCAGCACCGCGAGGAACGCGAGCGGCGTGCGGAGCCGCTCCGTCCACGACGTGCCGGTCCCGATGGGGCGTTCGACGGTCGCCTGCACGGGCGCCATCGTACGCGACCGCTCGATAGGCTCGCCGAACGCCCGACGAGGAGGCGACCGATGGGATACGACGACAAGATCCGCGCCCACTGCGCCGACGACCTGGGGCCCGGCGAGACCGTCCAGGGCGTCGCCCGGGTGCTCGTCAAGGGCGGCACGAAGAAGCTGGCGGTCATGCCGCTGGGACCCGTGGCCGCCGCGTTGGCTGGAGACGCCGACGAGGAGGGTCTGGATCAGGGACGGGCCGTGAACCTGGAGCTCGCCACGACGATGGCGGTGGTGCTCACCGACAAGCGCCTGATCTTCTACCGCCGCTCCGCCCTGAATCGCCTGAAGGAACAGCTCGGATGGGTGCCCCGCGACCGCATCGCCTCGATCGAGGTGGTCTCGGAGGGTTTCGGCAAGCCCACCACCATCACCTTCCGGGACGGCTCCGTCCTGGAGCTCGAAGGGGTGAAGGTGGACGACGTCGAGGCCCTCGCCTTCGGTGACTAGCCCGGGCTGGTCCGAAGTGACTAATCACGAATAGTCACCGCCTTGAACACTCAAGGTGGCGCTGTTCCGCCCGATAGGAAGAGGGAGTACGGACCGCTCAGTCCCACTCCACCGGACAGGAGGCTCCCCCCTTCCTCCGACTCCTCCCGAGCGGCCCGCACCACAGCAGCCCCCCGGACCGCACCCCGGGGGGCTGCGCTTTGGTGGGGTCCCTCCCCCGATGGGTCGACCCCGGGGGGAAGAACGTCAACCGCGACGGCAGCACCCCACAGCGCAACCACTCGCGTCAGACCGGAGTGACTCGGCCTGCGTGGTCCGGAACGCCCCGAGCGGAGCGGGGGACATCGCGGAGCGGGGTCAGAGGTTCCCGCGCTCGGCCTGGTCGCGTTCGATGGCCTCGAAGAGGGCCTTGAAGTTGCCCTCGCCGAACCCGATGGCGCCCCGGCGCTCGATGAACTCGTAGAAGACGGTGGGGCGGTCCTGCATCATCCGCGTGAAGATCTGGAGCAGGTGGCCGTGGTCGTCCTGGTCCGCCAGGATCGCCAGTTCCTTGATCGTCTCGACGTCCACGTCGAGATCCGGCACCCGCTCGAGCACGTCGTCGTAGTAGGTCTCGGGCACGCTCATGAGCCCCATGCCCCGGCGGCGGGCCTCGGCGACGGTGCTGACGAGGTCACTCGTCTGGATGGCGATGTGCTGGACGCCGGAGCCCCGGTAGAACTCGAGGTACTCCTCGATCTGGCTCTTGCGCTTCCCGGTCGCCGGCTCGTTGATGGGCAGGCGGATGACACCGCTGCCGTCCCAGACCACCTTCGACATGAGCGCCGAGTACTCGGTGGAGATGTCCTGGTCGTCGAAGTGCCGCAGCAGCACGAAGCCGAACACCCGCTCGTAGAACTCCACCCACTCGTCCATGGCACCGAGTTCGACGTTGGCGACGACGTGGTCGATCCGCTCCAGTCCGATGGGCTCCGCAAAGGAGTCGTTGCGGACCCGGTAGCCGGGCGGCGGCCAGATCTCGTCGGGGTCCTCCACGAGGGAGTGGATCGTGTCGCCGTAGGCCTTGATGCCCGCGGTCGTCCAGGTGCCGCGCTCGTCCTCGAGGACCTCGGGCTTGTAGACGGCCTCGGCGCCCCGCTCGAGGGCCATCTCGAAGGCGGCCTCGGCGTCGGGCACCGAGATCGCCACGTCTCGCACCCCGGGACCGTGGAGCTTCAGGTGATCGGCGATCGGATGCTCGGGGCCCATGGCGCCGGTGAGCACCATCCGGACGTCCCCCTGTTCGAGGGCGTAGGACGCGGTCTCCCGATGACCGGTCTCGGGACCCCGGTAGCCGACGATCTTGTAGCCGTGGATCGAGCGGTAGTAGTGGGCGCTCTGGTAGGCGTTGCCCACCCAGAACTCGACGTGGTGGAACCCGTTGATCGGGAAGTCGTTGCGGTGCCGTTCGACGGCGTCGGACATGACGGTGCCTCCTCTGCGACGGCGAAGCGGCGGTGGCCGTCGTGGCCCCAACGGTAGCGGTGGGTCCCCGCGGACGCGGCGGGAGGGGACGTATCCTCGGAGGCACGGCACACCACGAGGAGGGCCATGACGGAGCCCGAGTACCAGCCCGGTTTCGGCAACGAGTTCGAGTCCGAGGCGGAGCCCGGGGCGCTCCCCGTGGGCCAGAACAACCCCCAGAAGCCGCCCCTCGGCCTCTACACCGAACAGCTCTCGGGGACCGCCTTCACGCTCCCGAACCACCGGAACCGCCGCACCTGGCTCTACCGGATCCGCCCCTCGGTCCGCCACGCCTGGCGGTTCTCCGAGACCGACTTCTCCCACCACATCCGCACCGCGCCGGCCCGCGACGTCGACCCCCCGATCGGTCAGCTGCGGTGGAACCCGCCGCCCTTCCCCGACGAGGCGACCACGTTCTTCACCGGCCTCCGGACCGTCGCCACGAACGGCGACGCCCACCTCCAGACCGGCATGGCCGCCCACGTGTACATGGCCACCGAGTCGATGACCGACACCTATTTCTTCGACGCCGACGGCGAGTTGCTGGTGGTACCCCAGGAGGGCCGCCTCCGCTTCGTCACCGAGCTCGGCGTGCTCGTGGTGTCGCCGGGGGAGGCCGCTCTCATGCCCCGGGGGATGATGTTCCGGGTCGAACTGCTCGACGGGCCGGCGCGGGGCTACGTGTGCGAGAACTACGGCGCCTACTTCGAGATCCCCGAACGGGGACCGATCGGCGCCAACGGCATGGCGAATCCCCGCGACTTCCTGCACCCGGTCGCCGCCTACGAGGACACCGAGGCCACCGGCACGCTGTACGTGAAGTTCGACGGCCGGATCCTCGCCGTCGAAACCGACTACTCACCCCTCGACGTGGTCGCCTGGCACGGGAACCACGTGCCGTGGAAGTACGACCTGAGCCGCTACAACGTCATGGGCTCGATCTCCTTCGACCATCCCGACCCCTCGATCTTCACGGTGCTGACGTCGGAGTCCGACCGGCCCGGGATGGCGAACGTCGACTTCGTGCTCTTCACCGACCGGTGGCTGGTGGGTGAGCACACGTTCCGCCCGCCCTACTACCACCGCAACATCATGAGCGAGTTCATGGGGATCCTCCACGGTGTGTACGACGCCAAGGAGGAGGGATTCGAACCGGGCGGCATGAGCCTCCACAACATGTACTTCCCCCACGGGCCCGACCACGACGCCTGGATCAAGGCGACCACCTCCGATCTCGAACCGGAGAAGCTGTCGGACACGATGTCGTTCATGTTCGAGACGCGCTACCCGCTCATCCCCACCGAGTACGCCTCGTCGATCCCCACCCTCCAGGACGACTACCCGAGCGTCTGGCACTCCCTCGAACGCCACTTCGAGGGCTGAGATCAGGCCGCGCCATCGACGGGCGTAGCGCCGCCGTCGTCCGCTGGGCCACGTCGGAGCATCGCCTCGGCGACGTACACGAGGGCGGCGAGCACTGCGAGCCAGAAGCCCCGATGCCGCCACAGCGAGGTGAGGCCCACCTCGCTGAGGTCCCCCCAATCCGAGAGGTAGGTCAACGCCAGCACCACGAGCACGCCGAAACCGACGGAAGCCCGGACGATCCGGCTGGCCCCGAGCCCTATGAGCGAGGCGAACGAGACCGCCACGACGATCAGGAACGTGGCGATCTCCATGTCGATGATCTCGGAGAGAAACTCGGGAAGGAACTCGGCGCGTCCCCGAGGGACGAGCGCCTCGTCGGTCGGTAGCCACGGCAACGCGGTCGCGCCGAGCACCATGACGACAGCGAGAACGGACAAGGGCACCATGGCGAGTCGTCGGCCGATACCGCCATTGGGCGCCGGAGACGCATCAGCGTCATCCTCGGACTCGTGATCGCCTTCCCCCGCGGTCGAGCGGGACACATCGCGACGCTCGGGGACCGGGGGCGATGTTGCGACCTGCTCCAATCGGCGCCCGTCGACCCAGCCGACCGAACCGTCGGGACCGCTGACGAGCGCCCAGCCGCCGTCTCTACGGAGGACCTCGACCTCCGCGCCGCCGGGCAGCGATGCGATCGCGTCGAAGGTCGCATCGGGCTTCGTCCGCATCCGCAGGCCGCCGTCGGGAACCCTCGCCGTGCCTTCGGAATGGGTTCCGCTCATGTGTCTCCCCTCCATTGCGTTCCGCCAAACCGTTCGCGGCGCGGTCGACGGCGGCCCATCACAGGGTCCCCGGCTCGTCGAGCGGCGGGAGGGAGGTGTCCGCCCCGTCCGCCTCCTCGTCCAGGCTGTCGGGGTCGGGGAGGCGCACCCGCATGACACCCCGCACCACCCCGACGGCCGCCCGGCCGGGCTGGCCGAAGGTCATCCTCGGCCCGTCCTCCTCCACCGTCCACGCCCCGAGAAAGAACCGGTCCGCGGTGCGGACGGTCGTGAACCTGGCCACCCGGGCCATCGCCGCCGCCACCGGCACGTCGACGGCCACGCCCCCAACGCTCAGCGCCTGTCGCAACGAGCCGACCAGTCCCGATCCCAGGCCGGTGAGCCGCAGGCGGTCCCCGTATTCGACGACGATCCCGGCCGCGATCAGGTCGACGACCGTCCGCCGCCGGTCGGTGCCGTCGTCGGCCTCCGGAGCGACCCGGAGCATCGCCCTCGCCGTGCGGTGGTCGGTCACGGGAGCGTCGACGAGCGACGCCCACGACAGCTCTTCGTCACGGGTGGCGACGATGCGAGCCAGCGCCCCCCAGGCACGCGCCGTGATGGTGGTGGCCGGGCCAGCAGGGGGTTCGGGGGGGTCGGCGAGGCCCAGCAGCCCGGCCACGAACGCCGACGCCTCGTCGACGTCCTCCAGAGTGAGCATTCGCCAAGTCGCGCCATCGCGGGCGATCACCCACGGGCGTTCGTCACCGAATCGAATGGTGGTGACAGCCGACCCGTCGGTCATCACGGGGACGACCTCGACGCGGACCACGGCGTCGGGGTCGTGCAAGGCGGACGAGGCCGACCGGCCGAGGGATGACGCCACACCATCGACGATCAGACCCCGCTCCTCCAACCGCCGAACGATCGCGGGTCGGGGCTCGGGGCCGGGAAGGTCGGTGAATCCCCCGAGCACGGCAACGTCCGACGGACGAAGGTCGAAGTCCGACCGCGCGGTCATGCTCCCGGCCCCCAGAGCGCCTCTTCCGCCTCGCGATGCGCAGCGAGGCGTTCAGGCGTCCACCTGACGAAGTGCGAGCCGGCCTCCGCCTGGTCGAGTTCGTGGAGCTCCGGTCCCCGCGCCATCGGCTGCCCGGCGCTGAACTCGACGACGATCTCTCCGTTTCGATGGCCCTCGGCGAGGTCCTCGGCCAGCTCGCGCGCCTTCGTCTCGGCCCTGACGTAGTCGTCGGTTCCCGGGAGCTGGCGTCGGGTGAGGTCGGAGACGACGTAGCGCTCGCCACCGTGCTCGGCGATGCCGAGGCTCCGCATCTCCGACACCATGATCGTGTACCGGTCGCCGGTGACGAGTTCGCCCGTCCGCGCGTCACGGATCGCCACGAGGTCCATGTCGCCGGCGAACGCCTTGCCGGTCTCGGCGTCGAAGACCCGTCCGCCATCCACGCGCAGTCGTGGATTGGCCTCGATGTCCGGAAGGTGATCGCGTATCTCCGCGGCACGCGTGCGAGCCCGATCCTCGAGTGCGTCGATGAGCTTCTGCGACATGCCCTCGGTGTCCGGCATCTTCGGGGGGAACAGCCCGACGGTCCCGCGGTGGTCGGGGTTGGCGCCGAGGAGGACGTCCAGGTCGTTGATGGTCTTCGGCTTCACCTCCAGGGGCTTGGGGATGGCCGTACCGGCATCCAGGTGGGCCGCCGAGTAGGGATTCGTGCTGCGGACCTGGAGGGTGACGCCGTTCACGTCGGCGTAGTGCTGCATGTCGCGCATCATGCGGTCGCTGAACCCGGTCTCGGCGATGAGCTCGTCGGGGATGCGGGTGCCCGGTGGGAGCTCCGCCAGACGGGCGTTGGGACGCGGGGGAAGGTCGATGACCGCCTCGCCGGCGGCTCCGGTCCTCCGCCCCGCGGGAAGGTCCGCGGCGGTGCCACCACGGCTCCTCGCGGCGACGATCTCACCGGCCTCGTCGAGGGCATCGGTTCTGACGCCGGCCGTCCCGCCGACCGCCCGCGCCCCGGCACCCGCCGCGTCGTCGGCACTCCGGACGAGTCGGCCCGCTCCCCGCATCACACCCTCGGCCGCCTGACCGCCGACCTCGTACACGGCCTCGGTGGCGGCCGCCTTCCCGAACGAGCCGATGAGTTCGGCGCTCGTCATCATCCGCCCGGTCTCCGCCAGGTGCTGCTGCTGCGCCTCGTGGACCTGTCGAATGATCTCGAGGGGAATCGCGACGAGCTCCGACTGCCCGCCCGTGGCGATCGCAGCTCCGATCTGCATGGTGACCCCCGGGTTGCGCAGCGCCGCCGCCAGATGGGGCATCCCCGCGCGATCGAGCAACGCAGCCACGTCGTCGCGGGTCCCGCTGATGGTCTCTCCGACGATGTCCACGTCGCCGAGGGCGTCGATCGCCGCCTGATCGGCACCCCGTCGCTCCAGCGCCGCATACAGCTCGCGGATCTCGTCGAGATCCGGCACCGGGTTGCGGTCGAGGTAGTCGAGGATGTCCTCGTACCCCGCAGCGGCGGCCGCGTCCCTGATCGTCGTGGCATGGATGATCCGGATGGCGGTGACCTCGCGGGATGCCTCTGCCGCCGCCTGGGCGGCCGCCGCGTCCAGCCGGGTCTTCGTCCGGAGGTCGTCCCAGTCGCGCCCGCTCCGGCGCATGTGATCCGCGATCGCCTGCTCGGAATCGGCGACGCGCTCCGCCGCCGCTGCCTCCGCGGCCTCGACGAGATCCCTCGCCTCGTCGGGCGGCACCCATCGGCCCGTCTGGCCGTCGTGCCACCACACGTACCCGACCGGGACGTCCGGCCATGTCCCGTCGTTGACGGTCATCGGGTTCCCGTGCTCGTCGAGGATCGGAGCCGGCCCAGACGGGTCCAGGATCGTCCCGGGTTCGTCGAGTGGGGGGAGCGAGCGACCGTCGCCTCCCACGGTTCCAGGTTCGTCCAGGGGCGGGAGGAGGCCACCCGAGGGATCACGGCCGAACACCTCGAGGACGTCTCCCGATCGATCACCGACGAGTCCCCTGATACCGGCTGCGGCGTCGGACCACGTGGTCAACCCGATGAGCGCCTGAACGACGAGGGCGACGATCGAGGCGGTGACGGCCTCGGTGGCGTCGATCTCGCCGTCGCCCACCTCGTCGTCCGGAGGCGGTGACGGATCGAGGGCGTCCCCCGTGATCGGTGTGTCGTCGTTCGTGACCGTCGTCGGGGGGGTCGTGGTCGGCGTCGGGGGGACCGTCGACGTCACGGCTGCCGTTGGAGGAGAAGCCGACGTGGCCGTCGGAGCGATCGTCCCCGGAGTGGTCGTCGGGGGTGGTTCGGTCGCGACCTCTTCGAGTCGATACGTCCACTCGATCGCGCAGGCCTCACCGCAGTTGAGCACGCCGAAGGCGACGGAGAACTCGTCCCCGGAGCCCGGCGCCGTGAACTCGAACGCCCCCTCGTTCGTCGCCGGATCCGTGCAGGTCACCTGTCCACCGCCCACGGGCTCGGTACACGATTGGTCGACCGCCACGCCGCCGTCGGGGCCGCGACCGCGCCACCGCCCGTCGATCAGGTAGATCAGCGCACCCTGACGGACGCCCGTGCCCTCGTCGGTCGATATCCGTCCTGAGGCCGACGTTTCGAGGACGTAGTCACGCCCGGGAACGAGTTCCTCCGGCGGGATGTCGAAGACGAGCTCGAAGACCGTCGTAGGGGGATCCGTGACCGTGACACGGATGGCCCCCGACGAGACCGCGACGTCGAGGAACGAGGGGGGCTCGTCGGAGGACGATCCGATCTGGATGTCGCTCACGACCCAGCGGGGCTCCGTCTGGCCGGCCGCTTCGGGCACAGCGAGACCCGAGAGTGCGACGATCGCAGCGATGACCGAGGAGGCGACTGCGGCGGGGCGTCCCGCGGTACGGAGTTCCCGCAGGCGCGGTCGCCGGCCGGCGATGGTCCCGGCGAGGAGTGCCGCACCGAAGGCCGAGAGGCCGATGCCCACCCGCAGCAGTCCGGTCCGGGACAGGTTGGCGGCGAGTTGCATGCCGACGAGCCCGACGAGGTAGGCGGCGATCCCGAGGGGCTGCCGCACCCCCACGAGCCGGTCGTCCGACCACCGGAGATCGAGGTTCGATCCGGTGACCCACCCGAGGGCCCCTCCGGCGGCGATGGCGCCCAGGAGCCACAGCGGGGCGATCCCCACCCGCACGATCAGGGCGACGGCGACGATGCCCGAGATCGACAGGACGAGCCGGAGGAGGTCGCGACGCTCCCGGACGGGCGAGGGGCGGGAGGCCGCCCGTATGGCGACGATCGTGATGGCGGCGCCGACGATCGCCAGACCGACCCCGACGACCCGGGGCAGGGCGAGAGCCACCACCGACATGCGTCGACCTTACCGAGCCGACCCGCCCCCGTGCCCGGAGAGCGGACGCCCGGGGCTCGAGGTCACCCGAAGTCGGTGGTGCGGACGCCCTCGAAGACGACCGCGCGGGCGACCGCCCGCTCCCGGCCCGTGGCGAGCCCCTCGCGCCGGGGATCGGCGAGGTACCCGGCGAAGGCCTCCTCGTCGGGGAAGACGAGCACGTGGAGCTCGTCGGGATGGGCGTCCTCCCAGCCCGTCACCCGCGTCGGCTCGACGATCGCCTCGAAGGAGCCGCCGTGGGCCTCGACGAGCGGGACGATGCTCCGCTCGTAGGCGTGGAGCGCCTCCCGGCCCTCCGGTCCCGCCCACACGAGGACGACGACCGCGTACTCGCCGCCCGACGGCGACCACGCGTACTGGAGCTGCCGGGCGGTGCGCAGGGCCAGCTCCCGGCCCTGGAATCGCTGGACGAGGTGGAGCGCCATGGCGATCCCCGAGCTGAGGCCGCCGGCGGTGACGACGTCGCCCTCGTCGACCCACGGGGCCACCACACCGCGATCGGATCCGGTCGCTCCGGCGAGGTCGGCCACGTCCTCGAAGTGGGTGGTCCAGCCGATCCCCTCGAGCAGCCCGAGCCGTCCGAGGAGGAAGGCGCCGGTGCACACACTGGCGGTCACCTCGCTCCGGCCGGTGAGCAGCTCGGCGGCGGCCACGACGGCGGGATCGGAGACCACCCGGTCGATGGCGATGGCACCGGGGACGACGAGCAGGTCGAGCCGGTCGACGTCGCCGACGGCGTGGCTCGGGGTCAGCCCCAGGCCGCCGTAGGCGGTGACGGCGCCCGATCCGATCGTGATGACGTCGAAGGGGCGTTCCCCGCCGTCGCGCTCGACGAGGCGCGACGCGGTGAGGAACACCTCGTAGGGGCCGCCGACGTCGAGGAGGTCGACGTCGTCGAAGAGGAGGATCCCGATGCGCATCGGGCGATTGTGGCGCGTCACCGACGGAGCCGGGCGATGAGCCCAGACACCTGCTCCGCTGCCCGGTCCCGGCTGGCGATGGAGCGACGATGATCGATCGGAACGTCGTCACGGGCCGCCCAGCCGACGATCCCCCGGATCGAGACGACCCGGGCATCGCCGAGGAGGTCCACGACGGTGTCGGCTTCGGGACCGCCGAACGCCTCCCGGTAGGGGCCGGGGTCGGTGAGCGGGCGGTCGGGGAGGAGCGAGGCGAGGTCGAGGGCCGGCGGGGCGGGCCGGTGGTGGTTCCAGTCGAGGAGGACCGCCGAGCCGTCGGGCCGCCACAGGACGTTGTCGAGGTGGGCGTCGCCGTGGATCGTGGCGATGGGGCCGGCGGCCAGGCGCTCCACCGAGGCGGCGAACCGCAGCGGGTACTCGTCGAGGAGCCAGATGCGCACGTCCCCGCCGAAGAGCGCCGGAAACCGTTCGGCGGCGCCGCGCACCCGGGCGTGCCAGCGCTCGCGGGGCCACGGCTCCATCGTCCACGGCTCGTCGACCAGCGTCCCCCCATGCAGCCGGCCGAGCACGGCGAGCACGGCGGCGAGATCCTCTGCGCCGCAGCCGTCGATCCAGTCGCCCTGACGGGCGGGCGTCACGTCGGCCATGACGATCACACCGAGGTCGCCTTCGGTCGCGGCGCCGAGCGCCCGCGGAATCGAAGGCCCGAGGAGGTCGCCGACCCTTCGACGGGCGCGCATCTCCCCCGCGATCACGGCAGGTGCGTCGGTCTTGGCGACGGCGGTGGTGCCGTCGGCGAGGTGCACCCGGAAGACCCGGCCCGAGAAGCCGTGATCCTGGCCGATCCGGACGACGCGTTCCACCGTCCTGCCGACGGCGTCCTCGACGAGGGATGCGACCGCCCGGTCGGTCACGCCCGCGCCTCGACCACCGTCCCCGCCACCGGTCCGAGGGCGACGTCGCCGGCCCAGCCCGTGAGGATCACCTCGTCGCCGTCCTCGAGGAACGATCGGGTCGACCCGTCCGGCAGGTCGACGGGGTGCTCGCCGTTCCAGGCGAGTTCGAGGAGGCTCCCGTACGTCGCCTGGTCCCAGCCCGACACGGTGCCCGACCCGAGGAGGTCCCCGGTGCGCAGCGACGCCCCGTTCACGGTGAGGTGGGCCACCTGCTGGGCGGCCGTCCAGTACATGTCGCGGAAGTCGGTCCTGGTCAGCGCGTGGGCGTCGTCGCCCCGGTCCCGCATCGCCTGCGTCCGGATCGAGGCCACGACGTCGATGGCGAAGGCGTGGTCACCGTCGCTCTGCAGATACTCGGGTGGAGCCGGATCCTGGCTGGGGCCGGCCACCCGGACGGGGTCGAGGGCGGCCATCGGCACCACCCAGGCGGAGATCGAGGTGGCGAAGGACTTGCCGAGGAAGGGTCCGAGCGGCCGGTACTCCCACGCCTGGATGTCGCGGGCGCTCCAGTCGTCGAGCAGCACCGCCCCGAAGAGGTGGCCCTCGGCTTCGTCCACCGGCACGGGACGACCCCAGCTGCTCGCCGTGCCCACCACGAACCCCACTTCGAGCTCGAAGTCGAGACGCTGCGTGGGGCCCACCGAGGGACCGTCGTCGGTGGGCCGCTGCCCGACCGGACGACGGATCGGCGTCCCGGAGACGACCACGGTGCCGGCCCGGCCGTGATACCCGACGGGCAGATGCCGCCAGTTCGGCAGCAGCGGCTCGTCGTCGGGGCGGAACATGCGCCCGACGTTCGTCGCGTGGGCCTCCGACGAGTAGAAGTCGACGTAGTCGGCGACGGGGAAGGGCAGGCGCAACTCGAGGTCGTCGACGGGCACGAGCCATGGCTCGACGACCGGCCGATTCGCCTCCTCGACGAGCAGGTTCCGGAGGATGCCCCGTACCTCGGCCCACCGCTCCGGCCCCGCCGCCATGAGGGGCACGAGGTCCATCGCCCCGCATTCGGGGGGCACGAGCTCCTCGGCCGTGAGACCGGCGAGGTCGAGGGCCGCGTCGCCGATGCGCACGACGATGCGATCGCGCCCATCGGGGCCGGGCGCCACGCCGTAGGGCAGGTTGTCGAGTCCGAAGCCGGGGGTCGTCTCCGCCCAGGTCACGCGGGCGGTGTCTCTCCGGCCAGGATCGGATCGAAGTAGCGGGCGAGCTCGGCCTTCAACTCGGGGATGCCGTCGATCACGTAGAGGTTCGAGTGCTGCTCGTACATCACCTTGTCGTGGCCGAGCACGTTCTCGAGGCTGAACTCCTCGAGGTCCACCTTGCCCTCGACGGCGTTCATGAACTCGTCGCCGCCGGACATGAGCCCGGTGCCGAAGACGGTCATCTTTCCGTCCTCACGCTTCATGCCGAACTCCGTGGAGTACCAGGCGAGCCGCTTGATGTTCTCCTTCACCTCGTCGTCGTCGGCGGTGAGGAAGGCGGGCGCGAACATCTCCTGCAGCTCGGCGTACTCGGGGAGCATGAAGTAGGGCAGGTGTCCGAAGATGTCGTGGAACATGTCGGGCTCGGGCGTCCAGTCGAGCTCCTCCCACGACCGCATGTAGTTCGTGATGAGGAACTCCTTGCGGTCCCAGAACCGGTACCACTCCTCGGCGTCGGTGAACCGGACGTCGGTGCGCACGACCTTCCACCCGGTGGCCGGGGTGATCTTCTCGTTCAGCTCGTCGAGGCTGGGAATGTGGTCGGGCGCCATCTCGAGCAGGTCGAAGCCCCGCCGATACTCGGAACAGGCGTGGGCGCGGATCTTCGGCAGCTGACGGGCGTAGAGCTCGGCCCAGGTCTTGTGCTGCTCGTCGGTGAACTGGATGTCTTCCATGGACGGACTCCCCTCCGGGCGGCGGAGGGGGCCGCCGCCACGTCGCGATACTCCGAGCCTACGTGGCCGACGGGGAGGTCGCCGGTCAGAGCGGGTCGGCGGAGGTGAAGTTCCGGAAGCGGGTGAACTCGGCGGCGAAGTTCATCATCACGGTGCCGACGGCGCCGGCACGGTGCTTGGCGATGTTGATCTCCGCGGCGCCCGGCTGGTCGGACCCGGCGTTGTAGTACTCGTCGCGGTAGATGAACATCACGATGTCGGCGTCCTGCTCGATGGCGCCCGACTCCCGCAGGTCGCCGAGGCGAGGCCGCTTGTTCTCCCGCTGCTCGAGGGCCCGGTTCAGCTGGGAGACCCCGATGACGGGGACGTGGAGCTCCCGGGCGAGGTTCTTGAGCGACCGGGAGATGTCGGCGATCTCCTGCTGACGGCTCTCGGCGTTCCCCGACCCCTGCATGAGCTGGAGGTAGTCGACGACGACGAGCCCCAGGCCTTCCTTGCGCTTCATGCGGCGGCACTTGGCGCGGATGGCCGTGACGGTGAGGTCGGGCGAGTCGTCCACGTACATCGGCATCTGGTAGAGCCGCGACGTCTCGCGGACGACCTTCTGCCAGAGCTCGGGGCTCAGCTGGCCGGTGCGCAGCTTCTGCGAGTCGACGCTCGCCATGGACGAGAGCAGCCGCTGGACGACCTCCTCACGGCTCATCTCCAGGGTGAAGATGGCGACGGGGTGGCCGTCCTCGGCCACGTTCTGGGCGATGTTGAGCGCGAGGGCGGACTTGCCCATCGACGGCCGGGCAGCGACGACCACGAGGTTCGCCGGCTGGAGTCCCGCCAGCATCCGATCGAGGTCGCGGAAGCCCGTGGGCAGGCCGGTGATCTCGTCGCCGCGGCTGCCGAGCTCCTCGATCTTCTCGAGGGTCGGCTGCAGGATCGGGCCGAGGGGCTGGAGGCCGTCGCCGACCTTCTTCTCGGCGACCTTGAAGATCTCCGCCTCCGCGGAGTCGAGGACCTCGGCGATGGGACGCTCGGTCTGGAGCGCCAGCGTGTTCACCTGCGAGCTCGCCTTCATGAGGCGGCGACGCGCCGCCGTCTCGTCCACGATGTCGGCGTAGTAGCCGACGTTCGAGGTCGTGGGAACCCCGTCCAGGATGGCGGTGAGGTACGGCACGCCGCCCACCCGGTCGAGCTGGTTCGTCCGGCGCAGATGGTCCGAGACGGTGATGGCGTCGATCGGCTGGTTGCCGTCGAAGAGCGCCACCACCGCTTCGAAGATCAGCTGGTGGGCCGGCTTGTAGAAGTCCTCGGCCGTCAGCTTCTCGAGGGCGACGTTCGCCGCGTCGGGCGACAGCATCACCGCGCCGAGGACCGACTCCTCGGCATCCACGTTGTGGGGCGGTACCGCCCCGTGCGTCCGTGGTCCCTCGAGTTGCGTCGTCATCTACGCGGGGATGACGTCGAGGGTGACGGGGAACTCCACCTCGGGGTGCGGCTTGAGACGGACCTCGTGGAGGCCGATCTCCTTGATGGGCGAACGGAGGTCGATGTGGTCGTGGGCGACCTCGATGCCGGTGAACTTGACGATCGCGGCGGCGATGTCCTTCACGCCGATCGAGCCGAACAGCTTGCCCTCGTCGGCCGACCGGGCCGCCACGACGACGCGGGTGCCCACCAGGCTCTGGGCCATCTCCTCGGCCTCGGCCTTGGCGCGGCGGCGCTCCTCCTCGCGGACGGCGCGGACCTTCTCGGCGTCGCGCAGGGCCCCCGCCGTCGCCTTCATGGCGAGCTTGCGGGGAACGAGGTAGTTCCGGCCGTATCCGTCGGCGACGTCGACGACGTCGCCCTTGCCGCCGAGGCCGGCGACGTCTTCGGTGAGGATGAGCTTCATCGGTTCGTGTACGGCAGGAGTGCCAGCTCGCGGGCGTTCTTGATGGCGTTGGCGACCTTGCGCTGGTGCTGCACGCAGTTGCCGGTCACGCGGGAGGAACGGATCTTGGCGCGGTCCGACATGAACTTGCGGAGCAGTGCCACGTCCTTGAAATCGACGTAGTCGATGTCCTCCTGGCAGAAGTAGCAGGGCTTTCTCTTCGTGCGGCGCCCGGCGCGGTCGTCGCGGCGCCGGCGTCGCTGGGGCTTCTTGGCCATGGCCTCAGAGTCCTCCTCGGGGAAGTGTGATCAGAACGGGGCCTCGTCGGGCCCGTAGTCGTCCCGGGCGGTGGGTGCGGCCGGCTGGCGCGGGGCGCCGCCGCCGAACGAGTCGCCGGAACGGGGGGACTTGGTGACGGTGGCGGTCGCCCACCGCAGCGAGGGGCCGATCTCGTCGATCGCCACCTCCACGATGGAGCGCTTGTCGCCCTCCTGGGTCTCCCAGGAACGCTGCTCGAGCCGTCCGGTGACGATGACCCGCATGCCCTTCTGGAGCGTCTCGGCCGCGTTCTCCGCGGCGTCGCGCCAGAGGGTCCCGCCGAAGAAGCTCGTCTCTTCCTCCCACTGGCCGTTGCGCATGTATCGCCGGTTCACGGCGAAGCGCACCTTGGCCATGGCCACCCCCGAGGGGGTGAAGCGCAGTTCGGGGTCGTCCACCAGGTTGCCGATGAGCGTCACGCTGTTCGAAACCATGTCCCGTATCTCTCTCTCGTCGAAAATCTGTCACCCAGTGTGGGTGACGGGTGTGACACGTCCTACTCGGGCTTCACGAACTTGTGTCGCAGCACGTTGTCCGAGATCGACAGCGCACGGTCGACGGTCTCCACCGCCTCCGCGTCGCCCTCGAACGTCACGACCGAGTAGTAGCCCTCGTTGAGGTGCTTGATCTCGTAGGCGAAGCGGCGCTTGCCCCAGAAGTCGTTCGACGTGATGGTCGCGCCGAGGGACGACAGGGCCGCCTCGACGGTCGCGACCTCGGACCGGACGTCGGCTTCGGCCAGCTCGGGCCGAAAGATGGTCATCAGCTCATAGGTGCGCACGATGCGCTCCACCTCCTTCGGACACCCGTCATCACGGGCGGCCCCTCTCGGGGCAGGTCGGGGAAGGGGGCAAGCATACCGCGCGTCCGCGGACCGGCGGGAGTCGGACGGTGACCGGTTTTCGCGGAGCGCGGAGTGGCATCTCGATCACCCGAAGCATTGAGTAGTCCCGTCGCCCGGATTGAGTAATGCACGGCCGCCGCGGTCGGGGCAGGGTGATGGGCGATGCGACCTTCGACGACCCGTGCGACGATGCTCTTCGCCGTGGTGGTGCTCGCCTCCTGCACGAGCACCCCCGTCGACGACGGGGAGATTCCGACAGCGAGCTCGACCACCACGATCGCGCCCGTGTCGACGACCGAGGTCGCGACCAGCCGGGCGGAAC